>JASHPU010000134.1 GCA_030037885.1 Xanthobacteraceae bacterium
CTGACTGTCCTCTACGAGGCGCGCTTCGATCCGCAGCTCGTGCAGACGGTCCTATCCCAGCTGACCAGCCGCCCCGGCTACTATAACCGCGAGCGCTCGATACCGCTGGCCTGGATGTACCCGGATCTGTTCTACGGCTTCGTCAACTCGGGAATCCTGACACTGACCCTCGCGGCGGCGGACTTCCCGGTCAACCAGACGGCGCCCACCATCACCGCGGTGAGTCTGCTCGTCGCAATGGCGCCCGGTACCTCGGCCTCGGGCATTACGATCTCGCTGACGGCACCCGGCAAGGCTGCGGTCTCCGGCCAGACCGACGCGACCGGCATGATCACCTCGCAGGGCACGGGCGCCGCCTGGGCCGGCGCGACCGGCGGTTCGGCGCTCGGCGCCTGGACGATCACGCTAACTGCAGCTGCCAACCCGACTCTCGCTCCGGGCGGCAATCTCAACCTCTCTGCTCTCATCAACCTCGTTCTCGTCCTGGACTATTCGTTCACGCCGCGCAGCTGACCGGCGCGACAAGGAGCGACAGTCATGTCCAAGCCGAGCGGCACTGCGAACGAAATCCTGAACCTTCCTTCGGGCGGCGGATCAGTCAGCGGTCAGGGCAGCGAGTTCGGCGTCGACCTCAACACCGGGACCGCGACGGCAAAGTTCGATCTCACATTGCCGGCCGGTCCGAACGGCATCATGCCGCCCTGTAGCTTGCAGTACTCGGCCGGCTCCGGAGACGGCCCATTCGGCATGGGCTGGTCGCTCGGACTCATGACGATCCGGCGCAAAATTACGCCTGCCGCCGATGCGCCCGACCCGACCGCGCCGGGCGCCTATTCGCTGGTCGGCGTCGGCGATCTCGTCGACATGGACGGCACCCGCTTTCGTCCTACCGTCGACAGCACAGGTTTTTTGATCCAATTCAGCGGCGGCTTTTGGACCGTCACCGACAGGAGCGATACGCAATACACGCTCGGCACCACTGCCGCCGCCCAGATCGGCGGCGTACCGCCCGCGGCCTGGCTCGTCGACCGCTGCACCGATAGCGCTGGCAATGCCATCAACTTTACCTGGCTCGCCGATGGCGAGGCGCGGCTGCCGCAGACCATCGCCTGGGGCACCTATCAGCTCGTTTTCCAATACGAGACTCGGCCCGACGTCGTCGCCGACGGCAGTTACGGCGCGCTCGTCGTTATCGACAAACGCTGTAGCAGTATCGAACTCCATGTCACGACCGAGACGCAGAGCTTGGTCCGCAGCTGGTCTCTGCTGTACGACGACGATTCCGGACGTGGCCGCTCGCAGCTTTCGGTCATTCGCGAGCAGGGCCATGCCGCCGACGGCTCCATCCTCGCCGCGCCGGACCGGACCTTCGCTTATTCGCCGATGGCATCGCCGCAGTTCGTGCCTGTCACCGGCTGGACGACACCACTCACCGATGCCGACACCGATCTAGCCGACCTCAATGGCGACGGCCTGCCCGACATCGTCTCGATTGCCGGCGGCTTTCCCACCATGCATCCGAATCTTGGCGGCGGCTGCTTCGGACCGCCGCAGGTGCTCAGTCAAACCGCCGCGCCGCTGCGTTTGTCGGCGCCCAGCGTGACCTTTGCCGACATGTCCGGGAACGGCAATGCCGACCTGCTCGTCCTCGGTCAGCCTTTCGCGGGCTACTATCCATTATCTGCTCCGGGCGGCTCGGCGCCGACCGGCTTTGGCCGTCCGATAATCTTCGCACAGGCGCCCGCGGTGTCGCCCGGGGACGACCATGTCCGCTTCCTCGACCTCAACGGCGACGGCATTACCGATGTCCTGGTCGACACCGGCCGCGGCTGGCTGATGTATCTGCGCGAAGATACGGATACCTGGTCCTCCATCCCGCGTTTGCTGCCGCCCGAGTTGACACCGCCCGTCTCGCTCACCGACCAGCATGTTTATCTCGCCGACATGACCGGCGACGGCCTCACCGACATTGTCCTCGTGAACGGCGGCGGCGTGACGTATTGGCCGGCGCGCGCCGATGGCGGCTGGGACGCTGCAATGACAATGCAGCCGGCGCCGCAATTTGCGGCCAACCACGATGCGCGGCGCCTTTTCCTCTATGACGTCGACGGCGACGGCTGCGCAGACCTCGTCTATGTCGACGTTTTGTCCGTCACACTCTGGCGTAATGTCGGCGCAGGCCAGCTCGGGCTTCCGGTTGTGATCAACAACACGCCGCCCGCGGCGATCGGCAGCTTCCGCATAGTCGACCTGATGGGCAACGGCACCGCTGGCGTGCACTTTCAGCTGCCGAGCTTCGCGGCAGGCGGGTCGCGACAGACCTATCTCGACCTCTGTG
The DNA here is from genome assembly GCA_030037885.1 of Xanthobacteraceae bacterium. Classification (GTDB taxonomy): domain Bacteria; phylum Pseudomonadota; class Alphaproteobacteria; order Rhizobiales; family Xanthobacteraceae; genus BOG-931. The sequence goes on from JASHPU010000134.1 coordinate 2,339, forward strand.
GCGGCAGCAAACCGTATCTGCTCACCGATCTGGCCAACGGGCTTTCGCAGAGTACGCACGTCACCTACCGCACCAGTACCGAGTTTGCCCGCGATGACGCCGCGGCCGGCGCGTCCTGGCCGACCTATCACCCTTTCCCGGTTCAATGCGTAGCGCGCACCGACCAGACAGACCACGGCTCAGGCGTTACCGCGAGCACGCAATATGCCTATCACGACGCACGTTATGACCCCGCCACGCGCACTTTCCTCGGCTTCGGCCGCGTCGACGCCGACCAGTTCGGCGATGCCAGTTGTCCGACGCTTCGGGTGGAGACCACCTTTCATCTCGGCCTTGATCCGAGCGATCCGACCCGACCGCTGTTCGGTGACGAGGCGCTCACGCTCGGTGCGCTGAGGCGCAAGCCGCTCAGCACCACCACGTACGGTCTTGACGGATCGGCGTTGGCGACCAAACCTTACTCCGTGACGACGCACACCTATGACGCGCTGCTCGTCGCCTCGACCGTCGACAACGCCAACAAAGTGGCGGTGCCCTATTGCAAGACCTCGACCGAACAGCGGTGGGAACGCCAAGACGCCGTTCTGTCAACACGGACTGTCGAGTATCTGGCAATCACCAGCGAAGGAGACATCCCGCAGCAACGGACTCAGGCGCAACGCACGGGGGTGGCCACACCCGACCAAGACGTGACCACGACGAACACGCTCGCGACCGGCGGCACGAATCTTCGTCTGCCGGCGCGCGTCACGCAGACTGCCGCGGACGGCAGCATCATCTCTGAGACGGTGTCCTACTACGACGGCGATGCATTTGTCGGACTGCCTGAAGGCCAAGCGACACAAGGCCACATCACACGCATCGAGGACCGCGTCTTTGATGACAGCTTCGTCGCCGCGCTGTGGGGTGCTGCGCCGCCCGATCTGACGCAATACGGCTACCATCGGCTAGCTGGCGACAGCACCGGCTGGTGGCGGACGAGGCGCTCGCATCAGCGCACCGCTGCCGTCGGCGGAAACGGACCGATCCTCGCCACCAAGGGACCGCTCGGCGCGGTGCAGTCGGTGCAATACGACGCGAGCGGCCAGCACGTCGTCCAGGTGACCGATGCCGCCGGCAACACAGTATCGGCATCGGTCGACGCACGCGTGTTCCAGACCGAATCGCTGACAGACGCCAACGGCCACACCACGACTGACGTCTTCGACGCGCTCGGGCGGGTGACTGCGACCGTCGGCCCGCTCGACACTGCGGCTCTACCCTTAAGGACCCTCTCCTATACGCCCGGCGCGGTCTCGACAGTCGTCGGCAGCGCCCGCGTGACCCACGGCGGCGCCGACCTCGTGCCCGCCACCACGTGGTTGGACGGCGCCGGCCGGCTGCTAGGCAAGGCCACGCCCGCTGCCAGTGCGGGCCAATCGATCGTCAGTGGCGCCGTAATCCGCAATGTCCGCGGGGCGGTGATCACGTCCTATCTGCCCTATCTCGTCACCGGCACGAACTGGCAACCGCCGCCTGCCGGCACCGCTGCAGTAACGTCGATCTTCGATGCGCTCGGGCGTGCGACGCAGGTGACGCGCATCGACGGGTTGGTCGTGACGACGCGGCGCGACGGCGGCACAATGATCATCAGCGAAACCTGGCCCGGCGGCGCGGCGGTCGACGTCGAGCAACAGGTCTATGACGCGGCGGGACAACTCATCTCCGTCAGCCGCAATGCCGGCGACCATTGGGTCGAACAGCAATACAGCTACGCCCCCTCCGGCAAAGTGAACGCCGTCGTGTTGCCTGGCGGCGCCCAGGTCACCTTCACTGTCGACCTTCTTGGCCGCATTTTCGCACAACAGAGTCCCGACACCGGCCGCACGCTCTTCCTGATCGATGCCGGCGACAATCAGCGCGCCCGCACCAACGCGGCGGGCCAGATCGTGCGCACCGACGTCGACGCGATGAACCGCGTCACTGCCGTCTATCACGACGCCGAGACGACGCCGCGCATCCGCTATGATTTCCTCGATAAGGGAGGCGCCGCGCCGGCTGATGGGATTACAGCCAACCGCTATACGCGGTTATGGCGCGTCACCGATGAAATTGGCACGGTCATCTTCCAATACGACGAGACTGGCCGCACGACCTCAACCACGCGCACAATTGCCGCAACCGGCCAAAGCTTTGTCAACGGCACGAACTATGACGCGCTCGGGCGCACGACTAGCGTAACGCTTCCGGCCCCGGCCGCCACCGGCACCGGCCGGACCGTGACCTATAGCTACGCCGCTGACGGCCGTCTCGCCGCCGCCCCAGGAATCGTCACTGCGGCACAATACGATCTGTACGGTCGCCTGACCTCGCTCACCTATGCAAACGGTGCATCGACTTTGATCGACTACGCCGCCAATGCGGGAGCGATCCAACGCACCCGCGTCCTCGACCATGCGTCGAACCTGCTGCGCGATCTGACCGCAACGCGCGGCAACGGCTTCCTGCAGTCATTGGCGAGTGCCACTGCGGGTGACGATAGTGTCGACTATGCTTATGACGGGCTGCGGCGGCTCGCCGGTGCGACCTACAGCCAGGGCGGCACGAGCGCCGATGCCCATCACTGGACCTTCGACGATTCCTTCAATCTCACTGCATCTTCCGACGCCGGCGCGCTGACCTACAAGCCCGGCACGCATCAACTGGCCTCGATCGGCGGGGCGGCTGTCGTCTTCGATGCCGCCGGCCGCATGACGACCGGTCGTTATGGTACGGGCGAATTCGACGGGGCTGATCATTTGACCAGCGCGACCTTGTCGAACGGCACCCAGGTCAATCACACCTACGATTATCAAGGCCGTCGTTCACTCTCCATGACTGGCGGCGCCCAGAGCTATTTTTGTCCGACCGATAACATCGAGTTCTTCGCCGGGACCGCCGTCGTGTGGATTTGCTTCGGCAATCAGCGGGTCGCCGCCGACATCGGCGGCGCATTGTCATTCCTCCATCCGAACGCACTTGGAATTTTCGATCTCATTACGGACGCGACGGGCGCCTACGGCGCGCGGGTCCTGCAGACGCCTTTCGGGTTCGTCAGACCGGCCGCTGGACCGGCGCCATCGGGCAACGCCGCGACACTGGCGGCGATCATGGCCGGCACCGACGCCAGCGGCCTCATTCTCCAGGGCATCCGCTGGTACGATCCCGCCCTCGGGCAGTTCATCAGTCCGGATCCAATGATCACCAGCATCTACGCGGTGGGCGCCTGGAATCCGTATGTGTTCTGCCTGGGCAACCCGATCCTGCTCGCCGATCCATCCGGCGCCAGCTTCTGGAGTGTCCTCGAGATCATCGGCATCGCCGTTCTTGCTGCGGCCTGTGTCGTCGGCGCGATCTTCACCGGGGGCGCCACGTTGGTCGCGCTTGGCGTCATCTCCGCCAATATCGGCGGTTGGTTGCTGGTGGGCGTCGCAGTGGGGACCCTCGGCGGGGCGATCGCCGGCGAACTCGCGGCACAAAAGGCAGGCGGCAGTCTCTGGGCCGGGGCGTTCGTCGGTGCAATTTTGGGCGGCGCCACCTCGCTTGCCGGCGGCGCCATCGGCGGAGCGGCTGCCGCCGGCGTCGACAGCCTTATCGGCGGGAGCAAGACGCTTTTATCGTTCGTCGTGGCAGGCGCGATTCAGGGGACCCTGGCGGGCGCGGGAACCGGTCTTGCCGTCGGTTTCGCTGGTGGCAAAGGGACGGCGGAGTCGATGCTGATCTCGATGGCCAAGGGCGCAGCCTGGGGTGCCGCATTGGGCACGATGTTGGGCTTCGGCATTGGCTCCATCGTAGGTACCGGCTGGACTGGGACGGACACGCCCGATACGCAGCTCGACTTCGGCGCCTGGGCGCACAAATTGGCGGACATGAGCAGCACCTCGGCCGCGATCAACTCCGCCGACAATTCGGCCGGCATCACGGAGTCGATGTTCCAGATCGCGCAACCAGGTGGCGTCAACGCCGGCAATCTGTTGGGTCTTTTTCCCACTTTCCTGACCACAAGCCCACAAGCGGCTGGTTGGTTCTCCCTGTCGATCACCTGGCTCGGGCCGGCTGTTTTGCAGGATGCTGGTTTCGCGGCCGCCGTCGATACCTCCATGGCCATGGACCAAGCCGGCTTCAGCTACGCCCATCAGCTCTTCTTGTTGATCGGCGCCGCACCCTATTTCATCGATTATGCCGCCACCATGTGGCAGATCGCCGACCCGAGCGGCCTCGACAGTTTCGAAGTCGGCTTCAATCACGCCTTTGGTTCCGCCAGCCCCAACGACACCAGCTAATATGAGATCTGTTCCTTAAGGCGCTTGTCTCACGAGGCCGGGCGCCGGCCCTTGGCAGGCCCGCCGTCAGCCGCGCCCATTCGCAATGAAGGTGACGAATTCTTCGCGATCCAGATGCGGGTCCAAATCAGCCAGGCGGGATTGCAGACGCGCCGCCAGCTTCATGATTTCCTCGAAACGGTGCGTGATGAGCGCGCACTGCGCCGGGTCCGGCAGCAGCACGCTGCCGTTTGCACGTAAGTGGTCGTCGTAGCAACCGCCGCCGCAGAGGTGCCGAGCCCAGCAGCTGCGGCACGGCTCGCGCGTGCCGACCGTGTGTTGTCGATACACAGCCAAGTCTTCAAGGTCTGGGTTCCGGCCCTCGTCGCCGATCCTCAAGCCCTGCTCGTCGGTGAAACGAAAGCAGGGAAATAATGACCCGTCCAGCGCCACCGTCAGCATGCTCGCGCCGGCATCACAATGCGCGGCGCGACGCTCGCGCCGATAGAGGAGTCTGAGCGGATAGAGAATATCGAATAGCGGGATCAGCCGGCCGGTTTGCAGCGCCGTGGTGAACTGCTGTGTCAGGACCGTGAAATCGCGTTGTGTCGCCTCGATGTTGAGCTCCGGGTGGCCACTGGTCATGTTGAAGTGCCTGGACTGCAAACCAATCGGATCGAGTTCGCGGAAGTCGAGTTCTGCGATGACGTTGGCGAGCGGACCCTGAAAATTCTCCAGGCCGAGATTGATGCTCAGCCGCCCAACGGCCGCCTTGCGAATGGACTGCACGGCGGCGAGGATTTTATCAACGCCGGCGTGATCGCAAATCCGGTCCTTCGATAAGTGCACATGCCCGCCGCTTTTTGCGACTTCCGCGATGGCGTCGATGTCCGGACTGAAAGGATCGGCAACCAGATGATAGCGAATATTTTTTTCCGCCGTTTCGGTGCGCCGGCGGTTCGCGCTGATGACATCGGCGACGAACGCCGCCGCGCTTTTCTGTGATCCACACAAAAAGACGACGTCAACAGCTCGCGTGGCGGTGCCGCCGAGGAGAAGACGTTCGACCGCTCGCGCCGCCCGGCTTGAATCGTCTCCCGCCAGGGAGCCTTGCTGTCTTTGGTGCGCGCCATGACATGAGAAACATCGATGCGCGGTTTCGCGTCCAAGCTCGATGAACAAAGTCGCAAGTTGCGGGCTCGGGTCGCGGGCAGGGGCCGGGGCCGTCGCGAGCATGCCGGCGCCGGTCAGCTCCGCGACCATTGCAGCCTGCTCACTGGTCGTGGGTCGCCAACCACCGGCAGCGATCTGCATCGCCACCGGGGCCAAATCGGATTCGAGCGCGAACAGCGCGCCGGTCGATGCATTCAGCGCTATATGACCGTCGCTATCCGCGATGACCTTGAGCAACGGCCCGTCGCCGGCATTGTTCGACGGGGTTGCGACTGATTGGATTATCGAGTCGGCGTGGTGGCGAAAACCATGGATCCAGCCGGCGAGCTCGGCAAGGCCAAGTTGCCGCGCCTGATGTTCGGCCCTCTCCAGATAATCCGTTGCCAAGTCGGCAACGCTGCGTGCCAGCCCCTCGGACCACAGCAAGCGTTCGACATCGTCGATTGAGAGGACGCCTTTCGATTTTTCCCGGACCAGCGCCAGCGGCCAGGTCCAGTGCTGTCGTGCAAAATCCTCCTGCCAGTCGCTCAAGTCATCAAGCAGCTGATAGCCCGCGTTCAAGACCTCGACCAGCTCTTCCAGTGCAGGCAAGACGTCGGTTCGTCCGCCGAGCAGACAGATGCCGACGCAGCAGATTTTGAGTGGCGAAAATTTTCGACCGAGCCTCGTGAAGTCGTCTTGTTCGTAGCGGTGCGGGCGGCCGCAGCAACGCTTTTCCCAAGCGAGCGCGTCAAGATATTCATACCAAAAGCGCTCAAAGTAATGCCAGAACACGTGTTCAGCTGCAAAGAGCGATTGATAACCGCGGACGAACTGAAAGAATAACGTGTCGGCAGGCAGCATAGAAGCGGTCCAGGCATCTGCCGCCTGATCGACGATCTCGTCTTGCAACAGGCAGAAAAACTGTCCGAACCGATTGGCCAAAGCCATTTGCCGGGCCGCGGTCCGCAATCGACCCGCGGTGAGCGCCTTATCCAGCCAGAATGGCAAGTATTGACTGAGGCCGTCGCCGCGTTTGCTCCAGGCCGGCGAGTTGCGCGCGAGCTCTCTGAGTTGGTCAGGCAATGCCGTCGTGTGTTGCTGCAGCGCGTCCGCCGCAGCGCTTACTTCGGCATCGAATTCCGTATCGCGCAACGGCGGAAATGCGAAGATCCTTGGGCGGATTCTCCTGCATTGTTGATTTAATCGCGCAAGCACCGCAACCGCGGTCGCGATGACAAAGCTTCGCCGATGGCCAGCGACAATGGTCCCTCCATACGGTTGGTCCGGTCGCCACGGCGCGTACGGCGAAGGCACTTTCATATTTCGCAGTGCATCCCAGCCGCCGTCGTCGCGCTGTGCATCGAGCAGCCAGGTGTGGCCGCGCTTGATGCACGGCGCCTGCGCCTCAACGCCGAGATCGAGGAGAGCCTGCAGAGCTGCCGCGGTCAGTAAAGGATCTGGATCGTTGTGGCTGTTGCCCGACCAACTGCCGTCCGGATTCTGTAGTCGTTCGAGCCACGTCCGCGTTGGCGACAAAGCTTGTCGCTCGCAGCCCACCGCAGCGAATAGCCGCGCCACCATTGCGGTGCTGAATATGCCACGTTCCCACCAAAACGACTCCCAGGCACCATTGTCGTTGCGGACACGGGACAGATACTCCATGCCGCCGCGAATGAGCGGCAGGTCTTCGGACCGCGCCAATTTATGCAGCGCCAGGAGGGCCGTTGCGGTAACACAAGGCGTGGGCGCGTAGTAACCGCTGTGTTCAGGAAATAATCCGAGGTTCTCGCTTCGGTAAGTTGAGAAGCCGCCGGTTCGAGCGTGCCGATGTTTACGCAGTTCCTCGCGCTCGGCCGAAAAATCCTCGGCTACGCCCTCCTTCGATGAAAGCAACGCCAACAGGCCCCAGGCAGTCGAATCTGCGTCGACTGGCGTCGTGCATGAAAATCCCCAGCCCCCCGTCGGACGCGCGCCGCTGCGGACGAAGGCGCGTGCCTGCGCGAGCATAAAATCAAAGCGCTGCTCGTGGCCAATGGCGCGGCTTAATAGCGTGCAGATGTATGCGGTCGGCCAAGTGTCGCCTTCGGTTTTTGGCGCAACGATGAAGTCCGGCCAACTACCGTTGGCAAGCTGGGCCGCGTGCAGCCATCCCAACCCGCGTTCAACTGGCCCCATCATTGAGCGAGAAATTATCAGATGGCCTTGCTCGACTGCTCGGCAATCTTGTCGCGATAAGGTGCGACACGTACGTACGTTTTCAGCGCCAGGTCCGTCATGTGCCGCATCAAATCGCAGCGCACGGGATCGGGATCGCTGATGGTGCCGGTGGCTTCCTTGGCGTGGTGGGCGCAGTGGCCGCCACAGGTATAGCGGACCCAGCAACTCTTGCAGGGCTCCCGCTGATCGACCGTGTTCTGGGCAAATTTTTCGCGGATCGATTCATCCAACGTTTCTTCGTGAACGTTGCCCATCTTCCATTGGGCTTCGCCGACGAAACGGTGGCAAGGATAAATGTCGCCGCCAGGATCGACGGCGACGTGCGACCACCCGGCGGTGCAACCATAAACCGTCTTTTTCCGCTTATGCAGTTGGGTGAGGAGGCGCACGAGTTGGCTAACGGGTTTGATTTCACCGTTTTTTGCATGCGCGATGAAATACTCTGCCACTATCTCCCATTCCGCCTTGATGGCCTCGACGTCGCCCTCATCCAGCGTCTTGCCGTCAAGCGTCGTGCCCGACATCGGCTCGAATGCCACCGTCGTGCCCCCGAGATCCTCGATGAAATGACGGAGCGATTCGCCGAATTCAGGCGCGCCCGGCGGTATCGTCCCGCGCAGGATAACCTTGCCGGTTGCTTTTTTCAGACGCTCGATCCCTCTCGCGACGAGGTCGTACGACCCCCGCCCATTGGCAAATACGCGAAATTGGTCGTTTACTCCCGGACCGCCGTCCAGGCTGACCTGTATGTCAATGTTCTTGGTTTGGGCGAGGGTCTTCACGTTCTTGTCGTTAAGCAAAGTGCCGTTGGTGGTCATGTTGTAGCGAACGTCCGTCCCAGACCTCGCAAACTTCTCATTGGCGTACTCCACGGTGTCGCTGACCGCCCGCATATTCATCATCGGCTCGCCGCCAAAAAATGTGATGCGAGCCGATTGCTCGCCATCCGCGTGCTCGGCGAGCCAGTCCACCGCCTTATGCGCGGTATCTTCCTTCATGAGGGAATGGCCCAACCCGTAATCACCCTGTTTGGCAAAGCAATACGTGCATTTCAGATTGCAGCCATGGGTTACGTGCAGGGTAACGCCGGAAAACCCGGTCGGCGGCTGCGGACCGGGCGCAGCCCGAGACTGATCTTTCGCAACCAGGAGACCGGCCTGTTTGAGGTCCTCGACCACGGCGTCTGCGACGTCGTCGCCATGCAAACCCGCGACCTCGTTGCGCGGCGAAGCCGCTCCGTTGCCCGCCGCGATGCAATAATCCCAGATGGCGTCGTCGACCTCGAGGATCATCATCCGATTGATATCGTAAAGGAATTTTCCTCCCTCAACTTCGAACAAGTAGGATTCGGCGAGGGTTAGTCCTTCCAGCTGCGACATGCCCGCCTCCGTCGTTGCTGACTGACTTGGCGTTCTCACATGACCGGGCTGCAGGAGAGCCCGGTCCGATCCATTGACCGCTGCAAAGATTGTGATAAACTATAGATTGATTTCGGGCTGGCGACAAGGCTCGAAGAAAAAAACTCATACGATTGCTCGGCTGCCACTTTGCTTCGCGTCCAATATGAAGGACTGCGCACTGAGGATGGCCTATGAGTTCATCAACTCAGAGTACTACTGAGAAGGGCAGCGTGGTTGCGGTGTCGCGTCCACGTATTCGCCTCATCAATGCTGACTCCCGCTATGGAATCGACCCCAGCCTGATGCCGGAGGCTGCGTGCGGTTGCGATTCAAATAATCCAGCTCCGCAATGTGAGGGTAGTGACGTCCAGGTTTGTGTCGGTGCGGAAGGCGGCGTCAACGTATCCGGTAATTGCGGGGTCTGGGGCTGACGCTGCAGACTTGGAGTTTCGTGCAAAGTGCTTCGCGTCAAACATGAGCGATTGCGCCGGAGGATAACCCAATGAGTTCATCGGCTTCGACTAGTGCTGAAACGACTAGTGCTGAAAAAGGTGGCGTGGTTGCGGTGTCGCGTCCACGTATTCGCCTCATCAATGCTGACTCCCGCTACGGAATCGACTCCAGCCTGATGCCGGAGGCTGCATGCGGTTGCGATTCAAATAATCCGGCTCCGCAATGTGAGGGTAGTGACGTCCAGGTCTGTGTCGGTGTGGAAGGCGGCGTCAACGTATCCGGTAATTGCGGGGTCTGGGGCTGACGCCGCAGACCGAGGAGAATTTCGTGCCGGAGGTGATGGCGTTGCGGCGACCGCCGTCGCGACCTCGATTGCAGCTCTCGAAGGGAGCGACCGATGACCTTCGCGGACAAGAAGCCTCGCGCGATCGCCGGCAGGCGGCGGCGCCACAACGTGCCGAATGAGGTTGCACATGTTGAGCGAGATTGAAGGTATCGTCAAAAACATCGTAGCCCAGCCGCTTACCAAGACCGAAAGCGACCTGAACGCCCTGGCGGCTGCCAACCCCAAGGATCCGGGCCCCTTGCTGGCATCGGTCATCATCACAAGCTTCGCGCAGTCCGAACGCTTCAAGGACGCGCAAGCGATCCTGGCGAAAGCGAAACCGCTCATTTCGACCAACGCGTCAGATGCCGAAGCCGCCTTTTCGAACGCCCTCTATGAGGCGCTTGACGCCCAGTTTGCGTTGTTTGAATTTGTCCGACCCGGCACAAAAGTGCCGGCTAATCCCGCCGCCGAGCAGAAAGCCGCGACGGCATTGACCGCATTGCGCGCGGCAGCTGCGCGCAATCAGTCCTCGTCGGTTGCGCAGACGATAACCGCTCTGCTTTTCGCCATCGGACGCAGCAGCCAGGCGAATTTCACGACCGGCGTCAATCTTCTCAACGGCCTGTCGAACCAGGGCAATACCCGAGATTTGGCGACATTTTTCCTGGTCTACGCCCATCGCCGGGCTGGACAATATCCGCAGGCGATCAGTGTTGCCCAGCAACTCGAGACCCGAAACCCGAACAGCGCCATGGTGAAAAGAGTTATCGGCAGCTGTTATTTTCTTACCAACGACATGGCCAATGCCGAGAAATACTTCAAGCAAGCTTTAGCGCTCAGCCCCCAGGATCCGGGAATTAATCTGTCGCTGGCGCAAGTCTATGCCAAGACGGGCAATGCGGCATTGGCACGGCAGTACGCCAGCGACGCCGATAAATTCGACACTGCCAAGCGGCTTACGACGTTTATCAAGCCGTTGAACGCTGCTTGAGCGGGCTTTTGGCGCGACTGAAGGGCGGCGCTGGTTTCTTTCGTGTCGATTTCGCCGTTCTGAAAAATCTATCGGCGCAAACTCTGCATTGGGGGCTGTGGCTTGCCTTTGACCCCCCGCACATACTCATCCTGTCGGCCGCGACGATCCTGTTTTCGGGCCGCTGGCGTAGCCTCGCGTGGCAGAGCCTGCATCTCGAATATCTCGTTGCAGGTTTGCTCCTTGGACTAATCGTTTATTGGGGCTCTCTCTGCGTGGTCCGTGGTCGGTTGCTGTGGCCGGATCATTATCTGCATGCCGCGGCGCAAGCCATTGCATCGTCGTCTCCACCGCCAGGGCGCCTCTGCGAACTCGGGGGGCGAGCTGTTTACGAAGAGGCATTCTGGCGCGGAACGGTGCAAGTCCTTCTCGGCAACGGCTGGTTGGCGGTCATGACGGCTGCGGTTCTGTTCACGCTGCAGCACTTTTACTACTGCCGGATCAATCGGCGCCCGATGCACCCGCTTGTACTCCTTGAATTTGCCCTGTTTTCCCTCGCAGTCGGAACGCTTTATGCCGTCAGCTCGCAGCTGCTTCTCGTAGCGAGCGTTCACTGGGTGCGCGATGTCTTGATTGTGTCAGGCTGCGGTCGGCAACTGGCGAAGTGCCGGTCGCGTACGCCATCGTAAATGTCGAATGCGGCAGCCGCGCCTCCGCAGCCAACCAGACGCTGATGAAGCCCAGCTCGGGAAGATTTGCCAGTTTCAGCCTGATCCAGCTAGGCGGCTCGACGCCGATCTCCGCTCTGGAAAGTCCTGGTGCGGCGAACCCGAGTTTGGCGCTTGCCTCAACGACGGACCAGACCCGGGTTGCCGCGACTTGGAACGGCTCGCAGGCCAAGGCGGCGATTCTGACGGCGAGCGCATAGCCGTCGTCGCCCAGCAAGGCAGGCCATTGCTTTGGACTCCTGTTTTCGATGCGTTCCAAATCGATGCCGACATCAAGGAGGCTCACCACCGCCACGGAACATTCGGCGGTGTCCGATATGCTGACATGGACGCCGTCCATTCGCCGGGCCCGGCGCACATCCCACAGGGAGGGTCTGCCATTGGCGTCGTGTTGCAGCTCGAGCGTTGCCGCATCGAGTTCTAACTCGGGACAATTGGCGGCAAATTGGACGATTGCCTGCCGAACCGCCAGCTTGTTCGTTTGCGCGGTCGCCAGCCTTGGCGACATGGCATCATCGCCCGGCATTGCCGTTTGGCCGACCAACGCCACAGCGTGCGGCACCTGCGAGCAGCGTTTCGCGAGTTCCTCAGCGAGCCGAGAAGGCGCGGCCGGTAGCGCGGCCGCAAACCGCCCCGCAGGCGCGGCCTCGATGCCATGCAAGGTCTCGATCAGCGCGCCGTCGCGGCTGAAGACGTCAACGTCGAACAGCCAACGCTGCGCACCGGCGGCGCGTCGCCGGGCTCGGCAGACTAATGAGTCGTCTGCCGGACGTGCGTCGGCGAAGCGTATCTCCTCTATACGGGTGATCACACCCGGTCGTCCCGTCAGCAGCAAAAGCGTCTGCAAGAACCCATCGCGGGTTGCCGGGAATGGTGTTCGCAAGGGACCGCTCGACGCCTCGGAAAAATATTGGGCATCTGCGGCAACTGAGATCTCGGCAATGCACGTATCGTCGACTTCCAATCGTCTTACGCAGCTGAGCCTCCGGAACAAAGGCCCATAAAACAGGCCTTGGCCGGGAAGATCCTCTTGGCGCAGGGGAAGGGGCGAAGGCAATGGGGAATCAAGCTCATCGACCGTTAGTTCCGGCCCGACGCTCGCAAAAATACAAGTCGCCGCGAACCGGTCTTCTGCAAATCCATCGCTTGCGGCCCGCAGCACGGTCCGAACTGCAACCGAACCATCGCGCTCGACCTGCACCATTGCATAGACCCGCATACCGACCTTCGCCCCTTCGGGCACAACAATCGGCAGCAAAAACTGGACGTCCTTGACCATCGGCAGCTCAGTGCGTTCGGCGAGGACCATCGCGGTCGCGATCATTGCCTCGATGCCCATTACGGCCGGGACTATGGGAGTGTCTTCAAGCCTGTGGTCGCTCAAATAGAGATCGCTGCCGAGGCTCAGCGTAGACTCGGCGACCATTTCGACTTGTGGGATAAATCTCAACACGCGCTCGTGAAAACGCGCTGTCGGTCGCGGCGGCATGGAAAACAGCACAGCCTCGAGCAGCGGCGTCAGTCGCCCGGTAATGACCACGTTCGGATTATCGGTGGCCCCGCCCAATGCTGCCTGATAAGCCGCAACCCCGCGTGCGGGGTCTAACGCCGTCACGCCGAGGCGCCGCAAAACCTCGACCACGCCCAGTCGCTCGGCCAGCCCCGCGCCGTCCCACAACGAATATCCCAGAGCCAGGACGTGCAAGTGCGGATAGGATCTCTTAAGCGCGGTCGCCGCAGCATTGAGCCAGCCGTTGGCCAAAGCGTAGTCGGCCTGATTGACCATTCCGGTGCTACCCAGCACGGATGACAGCAGGTGAATTGCCTTGAGCCGACCGGGCGGGCAAGCATTGAGCAGGTTGACGAGGCCGACGGCCTTCACGGTGATGCAGTGCCAACAATCGTCGAACGACATGGTTTGCAACGGCGCCGGTTTGCTGATGCCGGCGCCATGAAGCAAGACCGTTACTGGCCCGAGGCGCTGCTCGACGAGGGCGAGCGTTTTATCAACCTGCTCCGCATCGGTGACGTCGCAGCGCCAATAGCGTGCGATGAGCCCGGCACCCTCGAATCGACGCAGCGTACGTATCACCTCTGCTTGGTCGGGCGCGGCTCTGCCGAGCAGTGCCAGTCGCGCGCCATAGCGGCTGCCGATGGTGGCAGCCAGCTCGGCGGTAATTCCTCGGGCGCCGCCGGTGACGAGAACCACGTCGCCTTCGTCCAAAACGAGGCCGCTACCCTCGTGCTGGGCAAGCTTCGCCGTGACGGCGTACCGGTGCTGCGGCTCGCGGTAGGCGTATTCGATATGGCTGCCGCCGCGCTGCAACTCTTTTGCAACGGCCTCGCCATAGCGCGCCGGTTCCCAATCGCCGGGAAGGCGGAGCCATTTGGCGCGCAGCTGTGGATACTCGTGCGTCAGAGATTTCAGCAAGGCTGCCCCTGCGTCGGCGGTGTGCTGAACCGATGCCGCGTCGGCCAAACGCGCGACGACGAGCCGTACCGGTAAGGTCTGCCCGAGCGAGGTGGATAGGAGCCAGCGGAGATTATCGAACAGAAGCTTTGCCTGTTTGTGCAACCCGGACGTTGAGAGCAGCGGCGAGCCCGCTGAACGTTGCGGCTCCAGGTCCGGCAGCAACCACACGAATGCCCCGACCGGAGGCGGGATTTCATAGACGCTCGTCAATCTTTCAATATCGACGACGACCGGTGCGAAGCCCGCATCGATCAGGCAGTCGGTCACCGCGCCCACATAATGGCACCGCGCGTATGCAATCACCAAAACAGATGGCGGATCGGGATGCGCCAGCGCAGGTTCGCTGTCGATCGGGACCGATTGAGGAACAAGGTGGAAGCTGTGTACCCAGTCGGCGCCTTGCTGCGGGCCTTCGGCAGGGTCGAGCGTCGAAGCGCCACGGTCTCCGTCGTGGATGTCCTTGTTCAGCACGGCGTCGACGAGTTCGCCAATACGGAGATTCTGCCACCCCGGCAGCGGCTGCAGACGACGCCCGCATCTCTCGAGCAGAATGTGTATCAGTTCGGTAGCCTTGATGGAATCGAGGTTGAGATCGTCGCGCAGTCGCATCTCGATCCCCACCGTCTCCTGTCGGTATCCCGTGCGCCGGGCGATCCAACCGGTCACGAAGGCGACGATCTCGGCTCTGGTGTCGCTACCGGGCGTGGGTGGAAGCGAGGACGTCGGCGCCTTCGGCCTGGCGGCAATCGAGGAGCCGCTGCGTTCGCAGGGATTGATGATCAACCGTGGTGCATAATCGCCGATCGAGATAGGCCGAAAGAAGCGATGTGCGAACAGCTTATCGACGGCGACTGGAAAGCCCAACACGAACGCACAACCGATCACGTTGTTAAAAGCAGTAAAGCGATCGGTTCCGCCCGGATCGGTGGGCAGTACGGGCGCGGCATCATGGCCAATGGTCTGCCTCACAAGGTCGCAGAGGACCGCGCCTGGGCCGATCTCCAGCCAGATTGTCGGGCTCATGGAATGAGCACACTCGACCGCCGCTGCAAACCGCACCGGCGCGGCAACATGATCAATCAAGTGAGCCGTCAAATCGGCATGCGGATCGAGCAGTTGCCCGGTGACCGTGGAGATCACCGGAAGCCGCGGCGTTGCAACTGCAATTGAGCGGAGCGCTTCGCCAAGGCGAACAGCTGCAGGCGCCACCAGGCTTGAGTGAAACGCATGCGAAACGGGCAATGGCCGCACCGGAACGCCGCGCCGAATGCACATCCGGGTAAACGCGGCGATTGCGTTCTCTTCTCCGGACACCACCGTCTGGTTGGGCGAGTTATAGTTGGAGATCTCCGCGTCGGCAGCGAGCGTGTCGATGATCTCCGCAGCCAACGCCGCGCTGCAGGAAGCGGCGGCCATCGTACCTCTTGGCGCGACCGGAAGCTCGCCGATGGCGCGGCCGCGGATCGCAACGACGCGCATCGCCGTTTCCTCGTCGAGTGCGCCGGCGGCGCAGATTGCCGTGATTTCGCCGAGGCTGTGGCCCAGGCAAAAATCCGGTCGCAGTCCGAAATATTCGAGAACCCGCAAGCTCGCGAGGGACGCCGCAACGATCGCTGGTTGGGCGATCCGCGTGTCCCGCAGCCCTGCCTCGTCATGCCGCCTTGCGGCGTCTCCGAGCGACGAACCGGAGAGGACTTCCGGCAGCAAATTTGCGCCAGCCGCACTGCATCTATCATAAAGGTCTCGCACGAATGGGTAACGGCGGGCGAATTGTGCTGCCATGCCCGGTCTCTGCGATCCTTGACCGGGAAACAGCGCAACAAGCTTGCGGTCGCGGCCGTGGGCATCCGGCGCGCCCGCGAATAAGCCATTGTCCGGATCGGCAAGCTCCTCAATCCTCCAATCTCCAGCGAGAGCGGCTTCTAAACCAGCAAGCACGCCGGTTAGATGCCAAGGTGAGTTCGCCACTATTGCAACGCGAAGGTCACCCATCTCGGCTCGGCTCAGCGCAGCCGCAAGATCGGTAAGCTCCGCCCGCGAAATCTTGGCGGCCGTCCGCGACACCTGTTTGATCCTGTGCAGAAGCATTTCTCGGTCCGGGGCCGAGATCAGGATCAACTCGGTTTCCTGCATCGACCCGAGCAATTGCAGGTCCGCGGCCGCCGGTGCGTCTTGGTCGGGGCCGGGCTCTGATTCCTCCAAAGTGAGGTGCGCGTTAGAGCCGCCAAATCCGAAAGCGCTTACGGCCGCCCGCCGCGGGGTTGCGCCGGTGCGCCAAATCGCTCCGTCAAGCGCGACCGCGAGGGGGCCGGAATTAAGTAGATCATTGGGGTATTCGCAACCCGAGCTCGGCGGCAGCAGCTTGCGTTCAAGCGCCATGATGGCCTTGATAAGCCCGGCGATCCCCGCTGCCGCTTTGCAATGTCCGATGTTTCCCTTGATGCTGCCGATCCGGCAAGGAACTGCATCGACATCCTCGCCCAACACCTGCAAAATCGCACTGAGCTCGACCTGGTCGCCCAAGGCGGTGCCTGTACCATGGCCTTCGATAAGCGCCACGCTTGAGATCGGGTATCCGGCGCGATTGTAGGCGCGGCGGATCGCCTCAACCTGGCCCTCGATCCGCGGCGCGGTGATTGCCCCGCGTCCGTCCGAACTATAGCCCCATCCGCGGATACGGGCGCGGACGCGAATATTTCTGTTCGCAGCATCGTCCGCGCGCATCAGAACGACGAGACCGCAGCCCTCTCCAGGCAGCATGCCGTTCGCACGTTTATCGTACGGTCGGATGTCTTCGACGGCGAGCGCGCGCGCCTTGGCGAAACCAACAAGTTCGAAGGGGTCAAGGCTTATATCGACGCCGCCGGCGAGCACCAGGTCCAGATCGCCGTTTGTCAATGACTCGCACGCTTTCGTGATCGCAAGAAGCGATGACGAGCAGGCGCCGTCGATCGTATAGCCGCCGCCCTGAAGATCGAAGTGATTGCAGATTCGTCCGGCAATCGTGTTTGACATGGAGCCGGCGAGAGTGTCTTCAGTGACCAAAGGAATCGGATTTAGAAATTCCTGCCGAAAGTGGCTAAGCACATTTTCGGCCACATCCGGATCTAATTTTTGTTGTTCTTTGGCGGCATCGAGAGAGCGGCGCAGCGCGCGTTCGACGAACGGCCAGCGAAATCGCAAATTGACCGCGCGACTGTATTCGCCAGCCAAAGTATTGCCGAGCACGACGCCTACCCGCGACTTGCCGAGCTCGGCTGGCGAAACGCCGGCGTCCCGAAAAGCCTCTCGCGCGGTCCAGAGCGCCAGCCAGTGCGTTGGATCCGTCGCCTCGACGGTGACTGGCGGAATATGAAATTCCGCCGGATTGAAAATCCAATCGGTAATGACGGCGATCTGGTCGCTATATGTCTTGTCCGGCGTTTCCGGATTCGGATCGTAGTAGGAATCGAGCGGGAGACGCTCCGCAGGAGCCTTCCGGAAGGCCCGCCGACCCGCAAGCACGTTCTGCCAAAGCTCGATTGGGGAATGCGCGCCGGGAAACACGCAAGCCATTCCCACCACCGCAATGGCATCGAGCCCAGTCCGCTCCATCATCGGGACAGTTCGATTGGCCGTCGAATCTCAATTAACCGGGGACTTGGGCGACGGCCGTGGACCTCATTCTCGCCCGGGCAATTGCCGGTCAACGCGCGACATGATGCGCCTGGAACGCGCGGGTGCCAAGGTCCGCGTGACCATCGTTTCCGCGACGATCCCTCGGTGCCAACGCTGCCTACCTGGATGGGCTTTGCCGCTGTTCGTTGCGTTTTTCCGGCAAGCGCGTCGCTGTCAATTTGCTCGTAGATCCCGGATTTGAAACCGGCGATTTCATCGGTTGGATGCGCTTGTCCAGGCCGATCCCGCGCGCGATGTCGGTGACGTCGGCGCCGACGCGCTCGCAAAGATTGGCAACCTCATTGATAAAGGCGATCTTGGTCGCCAGGAACGCGTTTGCCGCATATTTGATCAATTCGGCCGTTCGCCGGCTGGTGCACAGGATCTGCGCCGGTTGTGCAAACACCGGATGGTAAATATCCATCATGACGTCGCGGACTAGCACCTCCTCGGCGCCGATCACCACCCGGTCGGGTACCGAGATCAGTATTCATGGTCGCGAACGTGCTCGCTTATCTGCGAGGTTCGCCGCGCCCGGGCGGCGTGATTGTCCTGCTCAATTTCGGCCCGCGCGCTGCGGACGTCGCGCTGCAAGGGCCTGAGTTGCCACCCGGCAGCGGCAAGCGCGCGAATCTATTGAGCGGTCGACGGACCAGCTTCGATCAACTCCGCTCCGGCATAACAATAGAAGGCTATGGCGTGCGTATCCTGAAGATCGTCCGAACACGAAGGCGGCGGTCTGCTTCAGTGGTCGCTACGCGGCACGGATTTTGGTTGAATTTTCTCAAATCCGATAACCAAAGCTATCCTTATAACGATCCATCTTTAGACGCTACTTTAAGGAAACCATAGAAGATTTCTGCGTAAAAATGGCGGCTGAGGGGTGTTGAAGAGGTAGCCAATGACGCGCTTCTTTTTCGACTATAGAAGCCACGGCCAATCGCTCTACGATTATCGCGGTCATGAATTCCGAACCCCCCAGGCCGCGATCGATTTTGCCGGTGCGATTGTCGAAGACCTGAAAAACAGCCTCGATAAAGGGTGGATCGGCTGGTGCATTGAAGTGCGCAATGCCGCTGGGGTGAGATTCTCCGCGCTGCCGGTTAACTGAATTGCACAGTAACACCGCAGTTGCCGCTATGGCGGACAAGTCTGGCCAACTGTGTAGGATGGGTTGAGCGTCAGCGAAACCCATCATGCAGCGTCATGGCTCTATGATGGGTTTCGCTGACGCTCAACCCATCCTACGGCTCCAGCAAGCGGATAACAAAGTCGAATGTGCCCCGTAAGGCATGCCCGTCTTCGCCGTGGCTGCACCGGACGTCGCATCGGCAATATCGTTCAGACGATCATGCACGGCGTTCGTGCCAATGCCACCAAAGCACGACGACAATTCCGAGAACGCCGGCCGTCATCAGCAGGAAAAACAGCGCGGAGTTTTCCACCCAGGCAATGGCGGGAATGCCGAGCGCCATGATCAGCCCGAGCAGGCAAACTTGCCAGGATGGAATATGCAGACCTGCAGTAAACGTGCCGAGCGACAGCAACGTGAAAATCGCCAGTCCGGTCGCGTTTGCGCTGAAATTCCTTTGTACCGTCGGCAACAGCATCAGATTTATGACGATGATGAATGCGAGCCAATGCAGCGCTTGCGACACGATCAGGCGCCAGCGCGCGGCATTGTCATGGGCGTGATGCCAGCCCGCGCCGATGCAGACCAGCACAAGGAGAGGTGCGAGGATTTCCCAATACTGCCTGATCGGCTGCCGCGAGAAAGTCTCATAGGCGACCCCGAAGATTGTCAGGACGAGCACCAGGCTGAACGGCAGTTCGTAAAGCCAGAAGTTCGGGTGCCGGCGCTTGACCGGGGCAGTCGTCGCTACAGCATCGCTCATCACGGTCGCTCGGCCTGGCCACGCGACAGCGCCAGCTGTCTCTTCGGCGGCTTCGAGTTTATCCAGCCGAGCGCGCAATTTGAAGCCCAGCACGGCCCCCCGGCCCGCCGCATGAGCGCCATCAAGGTTGCGAGTTTAGGTTACCGCTCGCTCGTGCTTGACTGGCCGCCGCCACAGGGTCTCCTCGAGGCGGAGCAAAAGCCCTGTGAGCGGAACCGACATGACGGCGCGCGCGTCGGAGCTGAGCAGCTCCCCGAATCGGCTTGCCGGAGCGCGCTCGATCGGCGCGCTGCCAGTGGTCGGTTGCTGGATAGCGGCGGCCTTTGTTGTATCGTTGGCGCTGGCGGCGCTCGTGCTCGCCATCGCGGGTGCGGGCGAACACGGCACCGCGCTGGCTTTGCGGGCGACGGCGCGCTGGTGCTTTTTGTTGTTTTGGCCGGCTTACGCCGGCAGCGCGCTGGCGGGGTTTTGCGGACCGCGCTTTGCAGGTTTGGCGCGCCAAGGGCGCGCCTTCGGTCTTGCTTTCGCGGCCGCGCTGGCCGTTCACGTCGGACTGGTGCTCCGGCTCATGGCTGTCGCCGCCGATCAGCGCACGCCCATGCTGTTGTTCTGGGCCGGCGCGGCGTGCACGTATGCGCTTGCACTGTTCTCGCTGCCGCGGGTCCGCGGTTGGCTTGAGCCGCGCGCATGGCGCATCTTGAGCGAAGGCGCGATGCAGTGCATTGCGCTGGTCTTTGCCGTCGATTTCATCGTCGAACCGCTGCAGGCGAACGGCCCCGGCAAATATCCGCTCACCTATCTGCCGTTCGTCGGCATGCTCGTCGGCGGCGCGCTGCTGCGCCTCGCCGCGCAGATCCGGCGGCCGCGGATGACAGGCCGAGTGGTCCCGCACCCTCACCGGCATTCGCGGTAGAGCGCGAAAAGCTCGCGGCCGGAGAGGTAAAGCATCTTGTCGGTGAGCCCGCCGTTGCGTGCGATCCATTGCCGTATGGCCGGCGGATAAAAGCTTAACAGCGTGCGCGTTGCCGGCCTGTTCGTTACCGGCAAGCCGAGAAAACCTGGTCGCCAAGCGGCATGAAAGCCAAGCACTGCGTTCCTGGTGACGCAGATGCGGCGGGACGGCACAAGACCCAAGACCAGCGTGCAGGCGGAAGAGCAGGTGCCGTCGATGATCACCTGCTCGCCGCTGTCGCGAACGGCGCTGAAGCGTAACCAATAGGCTCCGATATTGCCGCCGCGGTCGTCGCTAATCCGCAGGGCCGCTGTTGCGCCGGGCGGACCGGCGAAGACCCCGAGAAGGATGAGGTAGGCGGCGGTCGTGCGGTGAACCAAGCGGCGCGATCTACCACTCGGGCATGGCGCTGCATGGGTCGGCCAAGATGCAGCATGCGTCGATCTTTCAAGACGCAGCATGCGTCGATCTTTAAGGACTCGCGGGCTGGGGCTGCTGGTGGTGGTTGTTGCGGGTCGATTGATAAATTTCGTACGCAATGAAGCCGGTCACGCCGAGCAACCCGGCACCGAAGAGCCATTTTGTCACATCTGAATTCTTGTCCTGCTCTTGGGCATATGATCCAGAGGCGCACGGCGACAAAGCGGAGATGACCATGACCGCACCGGGGTGCAGGTCGACGTTACAGCCGTCCGCATAGGACACCGTGGCCGAGCCACCTGGGCTGACCATGATTGAGTCGCCGGCTTTCACCTCCACGGCGCCGTTGATTTGATGAAACCCCTGGCCCTGATTGACGGAGGCTTCGCCCTGAATCGGCTGAATGGTGGCGGCCCGACAGGCCGTTGCCGCCAGCAACGAACAGCCAAAACACAGCGCGGCTAAAAGCCCCCGCATGTCGCGATCCCCTTCGCGATCCCATTGCGCTTCGAAGCAGCGGCAGCATAGTACTGCAAGCTCCGGCTCCGAACCAGCAGTATAACCCGGCTGCCTCTCGCTTTTATGAAGCTGAACGATTATCGAAGTGACTGTATCTTTTCTGCAACAGCGCCTGACAACGCAGATATCGTTACATGCGCCAGAAATGGTCGCCAACGGTGGCGTGTCATTTGAGTCCGTCGCACCGTAATCGATCTCCATTGCCACATTCTACCTGGGCTCGATGATGGAGCGAGCGACATCGACGTGTCGCTTGCAATGGCGCGGATTGGGGTGGCGCAGGGCATCGAGACTACGGCATGCACGCCCGCATATTTTACCAAGCCTTTACCATAATTCCGGATCGGTGATCCGGCAGGCGGTCGGGGCGCTGCGGCAGCGCTTTGAGGCTGAGCCATCCCGCTGCACCTGGTGCATGGCGCCGACGCGCATATGTGCCCGGATTTCGTGTCCGGCTTGCGCTGCGGACAGCTGATTTCGCTTGCCGATTCGCGCTACGTGCTGGTCGAGCCGCCGCATCATAGGGTGCCGCCGCATTTCGAAAGCTTCTTCTTCAAGCTGGGTTGGCTGCCGGCTATGTGCCGATTCTGACCCATCCCGAGCGGTTGTTCTGGGTCCTTCGCATTATGACGCAATCGGGCGCTTGGTCCGCGCCGGTCTGGATGCAGCTCACGGCGGGTCTTTTGCTGGCGCCTTCGGCCGCAATGCCCTATACTGAGCCGAGCGGATGCCAGATGAGGGGTGCGTCCACCTTATTGCAACCGATGCGCACGATACCGAGCGCCGGCCGCCCGATCTGGCCAGGGGCCGCGAGATCGTGGCCAAACGCGCCGGTGCCGAGCAAGCGCAGCGCCTGGTCCTGACGCGGCCGTTGGCAATATTGCAGGATCAGCCGCCGTCGAGCGTGCCCGGGCCATGGGGGGCACGGGGGATTAGGGATGCCGAAGCAGGTTCTCGCCCGAGCGACGCCGAGTTGCCGACGGGCGATCGCGGGAATGGGGGCGCTCATTCTGATCGCGGCGTGCGCGGCCTGTCTCGCCGGCTGCGCCGGTTCTTCAGCCACTAACGGAGCTTTTTCCAGCACGGCCGGCAGCACCGCCGCGACGCCGGGTGAAGCGGGCGACACCGGCGCCGGCGTCACCGCCTTTGCCGCAACCTCGCCCGCCCCGATCCATTCCGCTGCGGCCGCCGAAGCCGCCCGCAAGCTCACCGCGGGGGCCGCGCCGGGCAACAGCGCCTACCGCATCGGTCCGCTCGACGTGCTCGACGTCTCAGTCTTCAAGGTGCCGGACCTGTCCAAGACCGTGCAGGTCGGCGACGACGGCCAGATCAGCTATCCGCTGATCGGCGAAGTTACGGCCGCGGGAAAAACCACCCACGAGCTCGAGCGCGATCTCGCCAAACGGCTCGGCGACAAATACCTGCGTTCGCCGCAAGTCGCCGTGCTGTTACGCGAATACAACAGCCAGCGCATCACCGTAGAGGGCGCGGTCAAAAATACCGGCGTCTATGCGATGAAGGGCAATACCTCGCTGGTGCAGGCGATGGCCATGGCCGGCGGCATCGACAGTACGATCGGCTCCGGCGACGTCGTCATCTTCCGCACCATCGATGGCCGACGCTCGGTCGCCCGCTTCGACATCGACGCGATCAAGAAAGGTGACGCCGAAGACCCGCAGCTGCAGCCCGGCGACGTCGTCGTCGCCGATACCTCGAACACCAAAGTCGCTCTGCACAACATTTTGAGCGTGCTGCCGCTCGCCACCGCCACCGCCATATTCGTGCCCTTGATGTGAGCGGCAAAGCGATGAGCGGCAGGTCATGAATCAGCAGCGCAGTGCGGCGGAGGACGGCAACGCAGCTTCGGGCGGGCTGGTCCCGTTCGCTCAATCATTGCCGGTCGCGCGCGACCCATACGCCGTGCCGGTACCATACGGCGATGCCGCCGATGCGCCGCTGGTGTTCGGGCTGACGCTGCACGATTACCTGCGCATTCTGATCAAGCGCAGGTGGCTCATCGTCAGCATCGTCGGCGCCGCGATCGTGTTCGGCACCGTCAGCACGCTGATGAAAACGCCGCTCTATACCTCGACCGTTCGCCTGCAGATAGATCCCAATACCGCCAAGATCGTCCAGGCCGGCGACGTCACGCCGGTGGAGGGACCGTACGGCGATTTCATGCGTACGCAGATCGAGCTGCTCAATGGCCCGAGCATCGCCCAGCGCGTCGCTTCCAGCCTGAAGCTGGCCGACGATCAATCGTTCTTTGCGCCGCGCGATTTTTCGATCCGGCGCGCGCTGGTCCGGCTGCTCGGTTTCGGCGGCTCGCACCGACAGGCGCCGCCGCGCGCAGCGCGCGAAAGCGCCGCGGCCGGCGTCGTGCTCGGCAACAGGGTGGTGCGGCCGGTGCTCGGCTCCCGGCTGGTCAATATCGACTATTCGGATCCCAATCCGGCGCGGGCACAGAGAATCGCCGCCGCCTATGCGGACGCCTTCATCGCCTCCAATCTCGACAAGCGGTTTCAGGCCAATTCCTACGCCAAGGTGTTTCTCGAGGAGCAGCTGAAGACCCTGAAATTGCGCCTCGAGCAGTCGCAGAAAACGCTGCTCGACTTCGCGCAAAAAGAGGAGATCGTCGACACCGACAACAAGGCGCCGATCGCCGAGAACAATCTGGCCAGCGCCAATGCCGCGCTCAGCACGCTGATCTCCGAGCGGATCAAGAACGAGCAATTGTGGAAGCAGCTCGACGCGGCGACCGCGATCAATCTGCCGCAACTCCTCTCCAACGCCACGATCGAGGCGCTGCGCACAAAGCGCAATGCGCTGGAAGCGGACTATCAGGAAAAGCTGGAGACCTTCAAGCCGAGCTATCCGGCGATGCTGCAAATCTCGAACCAGATCGCCGAAATCGACCGCCAGCTGGCGGCGGAGCTGAAGACGCTGAAAGCGTCCTACAAGGCGGCCTACGAGTCGTCGCTGCAGGAAGAGCAGGAAATGCGCCGCCGCATCGAGACGCTGAAAGCCGACGTGCTCGATCTGCAGAAACGCAGTATCCAGTACAACATTCTCAAGCGCGAGGTCGACACCAACCAGACGCTCTACGACGGCTTGTTGCAGCGCTACAAGGAGGTCGATGTCGCCGGCGGGGTTGGCGCCAATAACGTCTTCATCGTCGATAAGGCCACGCTGCCCGGCGCGCCGTCGTCGCCGAACCTGTCGCGCGCGCTCCTGGTGTCCGTGGTGTTCGGGCTCGGCTTCGCGCTGGCGCTGGCGCTGCTGCTCGAGCACCTCGACGATACGGTGCGCTCGCCCGAGGACGCCGAGCGGATTTCCGGCCTGGTTACGCTCGGCATTATCCCGAAAGTCGCCGCCGGCGCGACCGACGACGAGCTGGCGAATCCGCGTTCGCATACCTCGGAAGCGTATCGCTCGCTGTGCACCGCCTTGCAGCTTGCCACCGAAAGCGGACTGCCCAAGACCTTACTGGTATCCAGCGCCGGACCGGGCGAGGGTAAATCGACCACCGCGCTGACGGTGGCGCGGCATTTCGCCAATGTCGGTCTCAAGGTGTTGTTGGTCGACGCCGACATGCGCAAGCCGACGCTGCATCTGAAGCTGGGTTTGGACAATTCGACCGGACTCTCCAATTACCTGACCGGCGCCTGCGAGCCGCCGGAGGTGTTGCAGCAGACCGATGCGCCGAACCTCGCCTTCATGGCGTCCGGCCCGATTCCGCCCAACGCCGCGGATCTGCTCGGCACCTCGCGGCTGTTGTCGCTGCTGTCGGTCGGCCTCGAAGTGTTCGATCTGATCGTGGTCGACAGCCCGCCGGTGATGGGGCTGGCCGACGCGCCGTTGTTGGCGAGCGCGGTGGCGGCGACGATCTTCATCGTCGGCGCCGGCCAGGTGCGGACCAAGCTGATACGCGCCGCGGTGCGGCGCCTGCAGGTGTCGCGTGCCACGCTGATCGGCACGGTGATCACCCGGTTCGATGTGCACCATGGCTATGGCTACGGCTATGGCTACGGCTACGGCTACGGCTACGGCCAAGGCTACGGCCAGGACGACGCGGCCGTTTCCGTTGCGGTTGCCGACCAGGGGCGGCGCGAGCAGCTGACCAATTCGCAGGCGAGCGGATGATGCCCGGCCGGACGGCGTTGAAGCTTGCCATCGATCTTTTGCATGTGCCCTCCCAGGTGCGGCTCATCAGGTCCGAGCCGTTGCCCGACGGCGTGGTGCTGCTGTTGCGCATTGCCGCGAACGAAGCGGAGGCCGAGCTGGAGGCCGCGGCGGTGACGCGACGGTCGCCCGAGACGATCCGGCGCGCCGCCGCGTTCTTCATCGAGCAGATCCTGTTTGCGGCCGACGCCGACTCTTATCGCGTGCTTGGCGCCGACGCGGCGGCGAGCGCCGGCGAATTGCGGCGTAACGCGGCGCTGCTCTTCAAATGGCTGCATCCGGATCGTGACGCCCATGGTGCCCGCGCCGCGTTTGCAAGCCGCGTGACCGGCGCCTGGAACGACCTGAAAACGCCGGAGCGGCGCGCCGCCTACGACGCGCAACGCCGCGCCGCCAGCAATGACTCGGCGCGGCGCGGCGGCAACTCCGGCTCACGCAGCAAGCGCAGAAGTTACTTGGCGAGCGCGCTGGCACGCCGCCGCGCGCGGCAGCGCGAGGCTTGGCTGGCGTATCAAGCGGGCAAGCTGGGTTTCTTCCGCCGCGCCCTCGCCATGCTGCTGCAACGGCCGGTATAGCGAGTGGACGTGCGTCCGGCCGGCGCCCGCGCCGCCACGGCATTACCGTACTTCGCGTGCCATAGAGTGGAGCTGAAAGCGTAAAGCGAACCGGAATGCCGAAACCTGCCAGTACAGCCAAGAGCGATCAGGACAAACCGTCGATTGTAACGGCGGCACGGACAATGCTGAGCTTGCGAACAATCGGCATTGCGCTGTGCGGTATCATTCTGGCGTGGCTGGTGCTGTCGCGCAGCCTTGCCGCCTATCTGGCCGACGGCGCGCCGCAAACC
>JASHPU010000135.1 GCA_030037885.1 Xanthobacteraceae bacterium
TTCGCGGTAAAATTCTGCGCCACCGTGTTGGTGATGCAATGTACCCGTGGCGCGCGGTCGCGTACGCGCGTCAGCACGTCGGCGGCAATGTCGGCAAAGTCTTCGACCGGTGCATGCATTTTTGCGGCCGTCCTGATAGTGTGGCCACCATACTACCCCCGGAGCCGCCCATGGTCCCCTTTTTCGTGCAGATCAAATGCCAGCTAGGCAAGTCCTACGAGGTCGCCAACAAGTTGGCGGACGCCGAGATCGCCTCGGAAATCTACTCGACCGCCGGCGACTTCGATCTTCTGGTGAAATTCTATGTCGATCAGGCGACCGACATCGGCCACTTCATCGCCGAAAAGGTCCAGACCATTCCCGGCGTCGCCGACACCCGCACCATCATCACGTTCAAAGCTTTTTAGATCCCTCATCGCGGCGGCTTTTTGTTCACCTCATCCTGAGGCGGCCGCGAAGCGGCCCTCGAAGGATGTAGGCCGAGGCGCCGCGGCCTTCACCCTTCGAGGCTCGGCGCTTCGCGCCGAGCGCCTCAGGGTGAGGAAAAATGGGTCGAGAACCCTGCTGGGTTTTAGTGATTGAGCTCAGCCGGGCCGGCCCGCAGGGGGTTGGCAGCGCCGCGGTGACGGCCCGGGACACTTCGGCGGCGGTCTGGTCGGCGAGCGCGAGCTGATGCTTGCGCCAGCGCCGACGTCACGGCGAACAGCACCGGCGAAACGAGCTTGAGCGCGATGCCGTTGCCGGTCTTCATAAGATGTTCATGAGATAAGGATGAGCTCGCTCGAGCAACCGCCGCGCACGAATCAATCCTTCTTCGGCGGCGGCTTGGGCCCCTGGCGCGGCGGCAGCGAGGCGATGTAGAGCGCGATCGCCGCGCGGTCCTGCGCGCTGAGCAAGGACGTGTTGCTGATGACTTCAGTCATGGCGCCGCCGGCATAATCGCCGGACGGCTCCTGGCCGTCATCGAGAAAGCTGGCGATATCCTTTTCCGACCACGGATCGCCGGCGTTGTCGCCTTGCCGCAAGCCAATCGGTGTGATGTTCGGCACCCAGTCCTTGCCGTCCGGGGTCGGACCGCCGGCAAAACGCTCGCTGTCGATGATGCCGCCCAAGACATTGCGCGGGCTGTGGCACTCGGCGCAATGGCCGGGCCCGTTCACCAGATAAGCGCCGCGATTGTACTCGTCCGATTTCGACGGGTCGGGCACGAATGGCCCGCCATGCAAGAAAAGCAGTTTCCAGATGCCGACCAGCCGCCGAATGCCGAACGGAAACGCCAGATCGGGACCGCGCACCTTGCCGGACACCTGCGGCAACGTTTTCAGGTACGCGAACAGATCGCGCACGTCGTCGAGCTTCATGTGCCGGTACGACGGATACGGAAACGCCGGAAACAAATGCTTGCCGCCGCGCGCCGTTCCGTCCCAGAGCGCGCTGACGAAATCGACCTCGCTCCAGCGGCCGATGCCGTCGTTCGGGTCGGGCGAGATGTTCGGCGCGTAGAACATGCCGAACGAAGTGGGCAGCGCCAAGCCGCCGCCGAGCCGCGTGCGGTCGACCTTGTCCTGGTCTTTGTTGGGCACGGCATGGCAGGAAGCGCAGCCGCCGGCGTCGAACATGGTTTTGCCGTTGGCCACGTTCGGCGTGTAGGCCGGCAGTGCGGAAGCCGGCACCGTCGCCGGGATGGTCACGATCCAGAACCCGACAAAGCCGGCTACGACCACGACGGCCGCGATGATCACGAGCGCCCGCCATCGCCGCCGCATCATTCGTTCCCTGAAATTCCGTCCGCCAGCAATGACGCAGTGCCGGTCAGTCGAGCAGCGCCACCGCGCGGGTCCAGCCGGCGGAGCCGCTTTTCACCTTGAAGGGAAAGCACGCGACCGTAAAGCCGTGGTCGGGCAGCTTTTCGAGATTGCACAGCTTTTCCATGTGGCAGTACGGGATCTCGCGGCCCGCCTTGTGGCCTTCCCAGATGATCGACGGATCGCGCGTCTCGAGCCACCGCTTGCGCATGTGCGCGAACGGCACGTCCCAGCCCCAGGCGTCGATGCCGGCGACGCGCACGCCGCGCGAGGTCAGATACAGCGTCGCTTCGCGGCCCATGCCGCAGCCGGCAGTGAGATATTCGTCAGAGCCGATGCACTCGCTGGCGCGGGTATTGACGAGCACGATGTCGAGCGGTTTCAGCGCGTGGCCGATGCGGGTAAGCTCGGCCTCGACTTCCGCGGCGCTGACGACGTGGCCGTCCGGCAGTTTGCGGAAGTCGAGCTTGACGCCGGGCCGGAAGAACCAGTCGAGCGGCACCTGGTCGATGGTCGGCATCGGCTTGCCGTCGATCGAGCGCGATTGGAAATGGATCGGGGCGTCCATGTGGGTGCCGTTGTGCGTCGTCAGTTGCACCTGCTCGATGGCCCAGCCCTCGCGGCCGGGTAAATCCTCAGGCCGCAATCCGGGAAATAGCTCACACAGCAGCGGTGCTGTTTCCGCGTTGCTGCGGTATTCGATCTTCGGTCGCATGAACGGCGGATCGTAGATGGTGTCGTTGTCGAGCGGCGACGACAGGTCGATCATCCGGCTGGGCAGCCTCATGGCTCTCATTCCCTCATCATGCGTGCGGCGGGACGATTGCAGCTTATCATGAAGAATGTGGCTGGACTGTTCAGGCGTCGTTCCGGATCGCCGCGAAGCGGCGAGTCCGGAATCCATGATCCCCGCGCTGGGGCTATGGATTCCGGGCTCGCGCCTTCGGCGCCCCGGAATGACGGTTCTGGCCGGCAGGCTTGTCAATGCCGCCCGGGCACGGCTAAACGCGAAAGTGAGCGGACGCCATCGAGGAGACCGCATGAGCGGGCAATGGAATAAGTACGAGCGTACCGCGGCGCGCCGCCACGGCCGGCCCGGCCGCGACGTCCGGCCGGCCAGCATCACGGTCGACATTCACTCCCATGTCGGCGTGCCGGAAGCGGCGAAATTCGTCGCGCCGTACCTCGATTGGGCGACGATGCCGCTCGCCCATTTTGCCACGCCCGAGACCGAGGCGCTCGCGGCCAAGCAGGAAGCCGACATCCGCGCCTGCTTCGGTCTCGACCGCCGGCTCGCCGATCTCGACGCCATGGGCGTCGACGTGCAGATGATCGCGCCGCCGCCGCCGCAATGCTACGCCACGGTGCCGCTCGACATCGCGGTGCAGGCGACGCGGCTCGTCAACGACGGCATCGCTGCGTTCTGCGCGCAACGACCGGACCGCTTAAAACCGTTCGGCACGGTGCCGATGACCGACGCCGCCGAGGCCGCCAAGGAGCTTGAACGCTGCGTCAAGACGCTCGGCTTTACGGGCGTGGAAATCCTCACCAACGTCGCCGGCAAGGAATTGTCCGATCCGGCCTTCGCGCCGTTCTGGAAAAAAGCCGAAGAGCTTGGCGTATTGGTGATGATCCATCCCAACGGCTTCACCGAAGCGTCGCGCTTCGAGCGCTTCTATTTCAACAATGTCATCGGCAATCCGCTGGAGACCACGATTGCACTGCATTACCTGATCTTCGACGGCGTGCTCGAACGGCATCCCAAGCTGAAGCTTCTCGCCGTGCACGGCGGTGGCTATCTCGGCGGCTATTCCGGCCGCATCGATCATGCCTGGGGCGCGCGCTCGGATAGTCACGGCAATCTGCCGCAGTCGCCGACCAGCTATCTCAAGCGCATCTACGTCGACACCGTCGTGTTCACACCCTACCAGCTCGCCGAATTGGTGCGCGTGTTCGGCGCCGATCATGTCGTGATGGGCACCGATTATCCCTACGACATGGCCGAATACGATCCGGTGGGCCATATC
The DNA here is from genome assembly GCA_030037885.1 of Xanthobacteraceae bacterium. Classification (GTDB taxonomy): domain Bacteria; phylum Pseudomonadota; class Alphaproteobacteria; order Rhizobiales; family Xanthobacteraceae; genus BOG-931. Next base: position 3,833 of record JASHPU010000135.1, read on the forward strand.
GCCTCGGTCGATGGTTTCGACGCGGCGACGATTGCCGCTCTTGCCGGCGGCAATGCCAGGCGGCTGCTCGGCCTGTAGCTGGTTGCCCGGCCTTACTTCGAGCTGGGCGCC
>JASHPU010000136.1 GCA_030037885.1 Xanthobacteraceae bacterium
GCGAAGGCGCCCATCATGTACTGCGCGCCATGGGCGAAATTGATGACGTTGAGCATGCCGAAGATGACGGCGAGGCCGAGGCTCAACAACGCGTAGAACGAGCCGTTGATCAGGCCGATCAGAAGCTGACCGAACAACGCATAGGAGGGAATGCCGAAGATTTCGACCATTGCGACCTGCTCACACGCTCACCGCCCGACGTACCGTTCCGCGGCACCTCTCGCCCGAGCGAGAGACTGCCGAGGTGCGGCGCGTCCAATGCAGCGCCCGCGCGCCTGGCCCTCTCCCGACGGAAGAGGGCCAGTTTGCATGAAGCGCTTACTTCGCGGCGCTGACCAGCGGACAATTATCGTCCTTGAGCGGCCGGAAGGCTTCGTCGGCCGGGATCGTGGCGCGGAGCTTGAAATCGTCGCCGGGATATTTCGATTCGGCGGGCGATTTCACCTCGAACAGATAGGCCGGATGGGTGACCGTGCCGTCGACGCGCACTTGGCCCTTGCCGAACAGCGGATCGTCGGTCGGCATCTGCTTCATCTTCTCGACGACCGCCTTGCCGTCGGCAGCGCTGCCGAGCGCGGCGACCGCCTTCAGATAATGCAGGATCGACGAATAGACGCCGGCCACCACCATGCTGGGGAACTTGCCGGGCCGTTCAGCCTGCCAGCGCTTGGTCCAGGCCCGGTTGGCGGCGTTCATGTCCCAATACCAGGTCGAGGTCAGCACCAGGCCCTGCGCGGTTTTCAGGCCGAGCGCCTCGACGTCGGGTATGAAGACGAGCAGGCCGGCGAAGTGCTGGCCGCCGGCGGTGATGCCGAATTCGGCGCCTTGCTTGATGGCGTTGTCGGTGTCGCCGCCGGCATTGGCAAGGCCGATGATTTTCGCGTGCGACTGCTGCGCCTGCAGCAGGAACGACGAGAAGTCGGCGGTATTGAGCGGGACCAAAACGTGGCCCAGCACCTTGCCGCCATTCGCCGTGACCACCGCGGCGGTGTCGCGCTCGAGCGCGTGACCGAACGCATAGTCGGCGGTGATGAAGAACCAGGTGTCGCCGCCGGTCTTCACCAGCGCCTTGCCGGTGCCGTTCGCGAGCATCCAGGTGTCGTAGGTCCAGTGCAGGCTGTTGGGCGAGCATTTCGGCCCGGTCAGATCGGACGAAGCGGCGCCGGAGATCAGAAAGACTTTGTTCTTCTCACGCGTCACGTCGCTGACCGCCAGCGCCACGCTCGACGTCGGCACGTCGGCGATGGCATCGACATGGTCGACGTCGAACCATTGGCGGGCGATGCTGGAGCCGACGTCTGGTTTGTTCTGGTGGTCGGCGCTGATGATGTCGACCTTCATGTTGTGCGCGGCCGGGTTGAAATCCTGCACCGCCATCTTGGCGGCGACCACCGAGCCGGGGCCGCTGATGTCGGCATACAGGCTCGACATGTCGCTGAGCACGCCGATCTTGACCGGAATCGGATTCTGCGCCTGCGCCGCCGTGCCCAAGAGCACGGTGAGCGCGAACGCCAAACTGCCTGCGAGACGCATCGCAAAAACCTCCCTCTTTGCGGGCCTTTGAACCTTTGGCCTTTAGCCTTTAGCCTTTAGCCTTTAGCCTTTAGCCTTGAGCCTTGAGCCTTGGCCCTTCGCTTTGACCCTATCAGACTCCCAGATACTCGTGCAGCTTCCCCATATTGGCCGCGAGCGCCGCGGTCGGGAAATGGTCCACGATGCGGCCATGTTCCATAACATAGTAGCGGTCGGCAATAGTCGCGGCGAAATTAAAGTTCTGCTCGACCAGCAATATGGTGAATCCCTGCGCCTTGAGCGCGCCGATGGTACGGCCGATCTGCTGAATGATGACCGGGGCCAATCCCTCGGTCGGCTCGTCGAGCAGCAACAGGCGGGCGCCGGTGCGCAGGATGCGCGCGATCGCCAGCATCTGCTGCTCGCCGCCGGACAGCTTGGTGCCCTGGCTCGCTTGCCGCTCGCGCAAATTCGGGAACAGCGCGAAGATGTGGTCGAGATCGAGGCCGCCGGGAAGCAACGGCGGCGGCAGCAGCAGATTCTCGCGCACGTCGAGGCTTGAGAAGATGCCGCGCTCCTCGGGGCAGATGGCGATGCCGGCGCGCGCGATGGCGTCGGAAGAGAGCCGGATCAGTTCGCGGCCGTTGCAACGCACCGAGCCGGTGCGCTGCTCGACCATGCCCATGATGGATTTCAGCGTCGTGGTCTTGCCGACGCCGTTGCGGCCGAGCAGCGTCACCACCTCGCCGGCGCGCACTTCGAAGGTGACGCCGTGCAGGATATGCGACTCGCCGTACCAGGCCTGCAGATCGGTGACGGCGAGCAGCGCAGACGTGTCAGGCATGGCCGGTCCCGAGATAGGCTTCGCGCACCGCCGGATCGGCCGAGACGGCCTTGTAGTCGCCTTCGGCCAGAACTTCGCCGCGGCTGAGCACGGTAATGCGGTCGCACAGATTGGCAACGACGCTGAGATTGTGCTCGACCATCAATACCGTGCGGTGCACCGCGAGCGACTTGATCAGTGCGCTGATGCGCTCGATGTCCTCGCGGCCCATGCCGGACATCGGCTCGTCGAGCAGCAGCATTTGCGGATCGAGCGCGATGGTGGTGGCGATTTCGAGGGCGCGCTTGCGGCCATACGGCAATTGCGCCGCCGGCATGTGCGCATAAGCGGCAAGCCCGACGTCGGCGAGCAGCGCACCCGCGCGCTCGTCCAGCGCGCGCAGCACGCGCTTGCCCCGCCAGAAATCGAACGAGCCGCCGCGCCGGCGCTGCAGCGCGATGCGGACGTTTTCCAGCACGGTGAGATGCGGAAACACCGCGGAAATCTGGAACGAGCGGACGAGCCCGAGCCGCGCCACTTCGGCCGGCCGCAGCGCCGTTATGTCGCGGCCGTCAAAGACGATGCGGCCGCGCGTCGGACTGAGGAACTTACTGAGGAGATTGAAGCAGGTGGTCTTGCCGGCGCCGTTGGGCCCGATCATGGCGTGAATGGCGCCGCGCGCGACGCGCAGGTTCACCGCGCGCACCGCGACGAAGCCGGCAAAATCCTTGGTCAGGTCCTCGGTCTCCAGGACCGTATCGCCAGGCACACGTTCCCCCACACCGACCCATTGTCGGCATTATCGGTCAACGCGTAAAGGGCGCTGCCCCGCGGCACTGCCAGCACGCCAAGTCAATTGCCAAGCCAAAAAGGCGACCCGCCCGGCGGGGACGAATCCGGGCGGGTCGTTGTCGATCGGCGCCTGAGGGGGGGTGTCGGGGGGAGCGCCGATTAGCGGCTTAGAGGCCACTG
>JASHPU010000137.1 GCA_030037885.1 Xanthobacteraceae bacterium
GCGCCCGATTTCGCCGCGCTGGCCAAAAGCATGGGCTGGTACGCCGAAGGCCCGATCGAAAAGCCCGCCGACATCGCGCCGTCGCTGCGCCGCGCCATCGCCCAGGTGAAAGCCGGTAAGCCGGCGCTGGTCGATACGGTGGTACGGCCGCGATGATGATTTTCCTCCCCCCCCCGCGAGGCAGCGGAGGGAACCACCTTGCGAAGCAAGATGGTGGAAGGGGCTCTCATATATAACCCTCAGGCCGCAGCATTGGTTCAAGCGAGGCCTCAAGCTGCAGGGCAGCGCTTTCACGATCAGCGCGCGCGCAGCGGCTCGCAGACTTGGCTCGGCAGCTGGATGCCGCAGCTTCAAAGGCTGTGGATGTGACACCAGACGTGCGAGAGCAAATCCTAAGCCACTTCGCCGCACGCATCGACACGTTCGGCACTCGTCTCTCCGAGGTCGGGCGCCGCGAGGAGGCGCTGGCCGCAGCGCAAGAGGACCGTCGACATCTACCGGCGCCTGGGCTGACTGCAAGCGTCAGCGCAGAGTCGGATTACCGGATCAAGTCCGGCAATGACGAGACACGATAAGTCGCTTGCCGGACCTAACCCTGCTTCCGCCGCAGCCGGACGACCACGTCGATGCGGGCGATCTCGTAGCCTTCGGGCGGAGCCGGCGCCTTGCCAAGCAGCACGTCGGCCGCCGGGATGTCCAACAGGTCGTTCTTGTCTTCGATGAAGAAATGGTGGTGCTGCGAATTGTTGGTGTCGAAGTAGGATTTCGAGCCGTCGACCGAGACTTGGCGCAGCAAGCCGACCTCGGTGAATTGGTGGAGCGTATTGTAGACCGTGGCGAGCGAGACCGGTACCTTGGCGCGGGTCGCCTCCTCGTACAGCATTTCCGCGGTGACGTGGCGGTCGCCCTTGGCAAAAAGCAGCCAGCCGAGCGCCATGCGCTGCCGCGTCGGGCGCAACCCGACCTCGCGCAGCTTGGCCTTGACGTCGTGCCATGGGCAGCCGGTGAGGTCGCCGCGCGCCGGCGGCGGCACGCGCTGTTGCACATTTTGACTGAGGCTGACCGGACGCGGCTCTGCCATGCTACACCACATGGCCCGTTGCGACGGGCTCTGCAAGATCGTTGCAATTGCAATCATTATACGCAAGCCTGCGCCGGCCGGCAACCTTGCTGCGTCGCGGTTTGCTGCGTCGCGGGAGGCGCGGCCGGTTGTTCATCGGGGCGCGCCGAGCGATCGGGGTGCGGCTTTGCCGCCTGGTCCCCATATGTTAATCGATGAGGTTGCGTGGGCCGGGGCGGAGACGATGCGGATGCCGGAGCGCCGTTCCAATTACGAATATGAAGACCTGCTGGCCTGCGGGCGCGGCGAATTGTTCGCCGAGGGTCCGCAATTGCCGCTGCCACCGATGCTGATGTTCGACCGCATCGCCGAAATCGCCGAGGTCGGCGGCGAATACGGCAAGGGTTTGGTGCGCGCGGTGCTCGACCTCAAGCCGGACCTCTGGTTTTTCCCATGCCATTTCAAGGGTGATCCGGTGATGCCGGGCTGCCTGGGGCTCGATGCGCTGTGGCAATTGCTGGGCTTTTTCCTCGGCTGGGTTGGCGGCGCCGGCAAGGGCCGCGCGCTTGGCATGGGCGAAATCAAGTTGTCGGGGCAGGTCCTGCCGACGATGAAAAACATCGTCTACGGTATCGACATCAAGCGCGTGATGCGCTCGAAGCTGGTGCTCGGCATCGCCGACGGCTGGCTTTCCGCCGACGGGTCGGTGATCTATCGAGCGCTCGATCTCAAGGTGGGGCTGTTTCAAAACGCAGCGCCGCAGGCAAGCGGCGCCTGAAGTCCAATCATCCCTGCCTTCGGACGAGGCGAGGGGCGGACACACAAGGCGTTTGGCGGCAAAAGGCAGACGAGGCAAGGATGAGGCGCGTTGTGGTCACCGGGATGGGCATCGTCTCATCCATCGGCAACACCACGCAGGAAGTGCTTGCTTCGCTGCGTGAAGCCAAATCCGGCATCGTGCGGGCCGACAAATACGCCGAACTCGGCTTTCGCTGCCAGGTGCATGGCGCACCGACGCTCGACCCCGCCGAGGCCGTCGATCGCCGCGCCATGAGGTTTCTCGGCGGCGGCGCCGCCTGGAACCACGTCGCCATGGAGCAGGCGATCCGCGATTGCGGCCTGGAACCCGGCGATGTTTCCAACGAGCGTACCGGCATTGTCATGGGCTCGGGCGGGCCGTCGACCCGCACCATCGTCGAAAGCGCCGATATCACCCGCAGCAAGGGCCCCAAGCGCGTCGGCCCCTTCGCCGTGCCGAAGGCCATGTCGTCCAGCCCCTCGGCGACGCTGGCGACCTGGTTCAAGATCAAGGGTGTCAGCTACTCGATCTCCTCGGCCTGCGCCACCTCGAACCATTGCATCGGCAACGCCTATGAGCTGATCCGGCACGGCAGGCAGGACGTGATGTTCGCCGGCGGCTGCGAAGAGCTGGATTGGACCTTGACGGTGCTGTTCGACGCCATGGGGGCGCTGTCGTCGAAATACAACGACACCCCGGCCAAGGCATCGCGCGCCTATGATGCGGACCGCGATGGCTTCGTTATTTCCGGCGGCGCCGGCGTCCTGGTGCTCGAAGAGCTCGGTCACGCCAAGGCGCGCAGCGCCAAAATCTACGGCGAAGTGGCCGGCTACGGCGCCACCTCCGACGGCGTCGACATGGTTCAGCCTTCGGGCGAGGGCGCGGCGCGCTGCATGCGCATGGCGCTGGCCGAGGTCAAGCCGCCGGTCGACTACATCAATCCCCACGCGACCTCGACGCCGATCGGTGATTTGAAAGAGATCGAGGCGATCCGCGAGGTGTTCGGTTCGGGCGACAAATGCCCGCCGATCTCTGCGACCAAATCGCTGACCGGTCATTCGCAGGGCGCCACCGGCGTGCACGAAGCGATCTACTCGCTGTTGATGATGAATTCCGGCTTCATCTGCGAAAGCGCGAATATCGACAATCTGGATCCCGCCTTCGCCGACGTGCCGATCGTGCGCGAACGGCGCGACAACGTGAAGCTCGGCTGCGTGCTGTCCAACTCATTCGGCTTCGGCGGCACCAACGCCTCCGTCGTGTTCAAGCACGTGGATGCGTAATGCAACAGCCCTCATCCTGAGGTGCGAGCGAAGCGAGCCTCGAAGGATGTAGGCCGAGGCGCCGAGGCCTTCATCCTTCGAGGCTCGGCGCTGCGCGCCGAGCACCTCAGGATGAGGGTCACTATTAGGTACGTTGGTAGAGGACAAGCGGATGCAGCGGCTGATGCACGGCAAGCGCGGGCTGATCATGGGGGTCGCCAACGATCATTCGATCGCCTGGGGAATCGCGCGCACGCTGGCCGCGCACGGCGCGCAGCTCGCCTTCACCTATCAGGGCGACGCGCTCGGCAAGCGCGTCAAGCCGCTCGCCGCCTCGGTCGGCGCCGACCTGGTGCTGCCGTGCGACGTCGAGGACATTGCCTCCATGGACGCGGTGTTCGGCGAGCTGTCCCGCACCTGGGGTACCCTCGATTTTTTGGTCCATGCCATTGGGTTTTCCGACAAGACGCAGCTCGCCGGCCGCTATGCCGACACCACGCGCGAGAATTTTGTGCGCACCATGGTGATCTCCTGCTTCTCCTTCACCGAGGTCGCCAAGCGCGCCGCTGCCATGATGACCGACGGCGGCGCCATAGTGACGCTGACCTATAACGGCGGCCTGCGGGCGATGCCGAACTACAACGCGATGGGCGTCGCCAAGGCCGCGCTCGAGGCCTCGGTGCGTTACCTCGCGGTCGATTTCGGCAAGGACCGCATCCGCGTCAACGCCATCTCATCGGGACCGATCCGCACGCTCGCGGGCGCCGGCATCGGCGACGCGCGCATGATGTTCGCGTTCCAGCAGCGCCATTCGCCGCTGCACCGCGGCGTCACGCTGGACGAGCTCGGCGGCGCGGCGGTCTATCTGCTCTCCGACCTGTCGACCGGCGTGACCGGCGAAATCCATTTCGTCGATTCCGGCTACAACGTCATCGCCATGCCGCAGCCGGACGCGCTGCGGGCCGATGCCAAGCAGGCGGCCGATGCGGGCGCGAAGTAGCGCTGCTTCGGTGCGCCCCTCCGGCAAACTGACAAAGCCGTTGGCATGGATCGCGGCGAACCGAAAGTGGCTGTTGGCGAAATGGCAGGAGATCGTGCGATGAGCAAGCCGCCGCTGATCCGGACTGTGAAGGCCAAGACCCCGGCGACATTGGCGATCGTATGGAGCACCGGCGAGACGCTCACGGTGGATGTCTCGCGCTTGGTCAAGCGTTTCAAGCTCTACGCGCCGCTGAAGAACGCAGCGCTTTTCGCCAAAGCCAAGGCCGATCCCTGGGGCCATGCGGTGAATTGGCCCGGTGATATCGATATGAGCGCTGACCAGCTCTACGAACTCGCCCGGGAACAGGCCGGCGAATGGGGACCAGAACGCTTTGGCGTCTGGATGACCCACCACGGGCTTTCGTTAAATACGGCGGCGGATGCGCTCGGGCTTTCGCGGCGCATGATCGCGCATTATCGCACCGGCACTAGGCCGATCCCCCGCGTCGTAGCGCTCGCTTGCGAAGGACTGAGCACGCGATGGAAGAAGCGTGCGGCTTAACCAAGTAGCCCGGCTTTCGCGCTTCGCGAAAGCCGGGCTCGGCCGACCCCGCTTGCGCAAAGCGCAATCGGGGCTGCATGCTCACAGCCGCGCCAGATGCGGCATGACCTCCCCGGCGAACAGGTCGAGCGAGCGCAGCGCGTCGGCGAGCGACATGGTGCCGAGGAACAGATAGGTGAGCAGGTAATTGACGCCGAGTTCGGCGACCTGCCGTTCGATCGCGGCGCGCACGGTGGCCGGCGAGCCGGAGATCACGGTGCCGTCGGCGATACATTCTTCGTAATTCGCGCCGCGCGGCGTGTTCAGCCGCGACGTCAGCGACGAGGCGCCGGCGACGCCGTGCTTGTCGCGCAGCCAATTGATGTGAACGAGGTGCCGGTCCATGGCTGGCTTGGCGAAACGGTGCGCCGCGGCGTCGGTGTCGGCGACGAAGATATGGCGCTGCACGCCGATCACGATGCCGCCGGGGAACTCGGCTTTCGGCTGCGCCGGGTTGCCGCGCTTGGCGTACGCCGCCTTGAACGCCGCGATGTTGGCCTTGGCGAACGGCGTCGGCCCGAGCGTGACGTAATGCAGGCCGCGCTCGCCGCCCCAGGTCGAGCCGATCTCGTTCGACGAGGCGTACCAGAACGGCGGATGCGGCTGCTGCAGCGGCCGCAACGCAATCGGCACGTTCTCGTAGACGAAATGCTTGCCCTTGTAGCTCAGCGAATCCGTGGTCAGGCCGGCGCTGATGCAGGCATACGCATCGATGAAAATGTCGCGCGCATCGTCGTGCTCGACCTTATGGTATTTCAGCTCATAGGGCGATACGCCGCGGCCGACCCCGACGTCGAGCCGGCCATAGCTCAAATGATCGAGCATGCAGATTTCCTCGACCAGCCGCAGCGGCGAATAGAGCGGCAAGAGGTACACGAGCGGGCCAAGCCGCATGCGCCTGGTCGCCCGCGCCACCGCGCCGAGATATACGCCCGGCACCGGCACCAGGTTGAGCGGCGTGGCATGGTGCTCGGCGATGTGCAGGCAATAGAAACCGGCGGCGTCGGCTGCTTCGGCGAAGCGTAGGCGCTCGTCGAACAACGTGGTCAGCGGCCGCTCGCCCTGCTCGACGTGATCGAACAATCCAACTTTCATTTTTTTGCTCGTGTCTTTCTGTTCAATGGCCGCGGGCGCGCAGATGTTGCAGATCGTGACGAGGCCGGAGAACTCGCGCTGCTCGCGTGCAGCTCATGCGGGCTTGCGCCGGCGTGGCGACGAGCGGGCGGCGGACGGCAGACGAAACAGCCCGACGTGGCGGCCCATGCCGGCGCAATCCTCGTCGGTCTTCAGCCCGGCGGCACGGATGCCAAATGCGGCAAGCTCCTCGTCGCGATCTTCGGTATCGCCGGTGACGCCGACAGCGCCGAGCACCTCGCCGCCGGCATCGCGGATCAGCCTGCCGCCGCCTTCCGGGAAAATCTGCTCGCCGCTTGCCGCGATCAGATAGCGCATGAAGATCGGCCGCTCCTCGGCGCGCTGGTGCACCAGCTTGGAGTTCCTGCCGAGCGCCAGCGCCGCATAGGCTTTGCCATAGGCCATCTCGAAGCGGATCATCGACGCGCCGTCTTCCTTCTTGAACGCCTTCACCTTGCAGCCCGGCTCGACCACGATCACGCTCAGCGGCCGGCAATCGAGCGCCGCTCCCCGCGCGATGACGGCATCGATGATTCGCTCCGCCTGCTTGAGCGTGATCGTGCTCATCGGCTGATCCACGTGCCCCGCTGCCATCTTGTGCCATCATCCGTGTCGTGGCGCCATAGTTCCGCCCGGCGCGCCGATCCTGCCCTTGCCTCGGGCGGCGGCGCGCGCCACATCTGCGCCCATTATGCCCGCATCGTCCCCGCCGCCCATTGCCGTCGAGCGCCTGGTCAAAATCTATAGGACCGTCGCAGCAGTGGACGGCATCTCGTTCACCCTCGTCCCCGGCTCGATCACCGGCCTCCTTGGCGGCAACGGCGCCGGCAAGACCACGACCATCGCGACCATCATGGGGCTGGTGATACCGACCTCCGGCCGGGTCACCGTGCTGGGCGCCGAGATGCCGCGGCAGCGCTACCGTGTGCTGCACCGCATGAATTTCGAAAGCCCTTATGTGGAAGTGCCGATGCGCCTTTCGGTGCGGCAGAACCTCACCGTGTTCGGCATGCTCTATGGCGTGGAAGATTTGCGCGGGCGCATCGCGCAGCTCGGCCACGAGCTCGAGCTGACCAAGCTGCTCGACCGCCCGACCGGCAAGCTGTCGGCCGGCCAGAAGACGCGGGTATCGCTGGCCAAGTCGCTGATCAACAGTCCGGACGTGCTGTTGCTCGACGAGCCGACCGCGTCGCTCGATCCCGATACCGCCGACTGGGTGCGCGGCCATCTGGCGCGTTATGCCGAGATGCGCCGCGCCACCGTGCTGCTCGCCTCGCACAACATGGCCGAGGTCGAGCGGCTGTGCGACCGCGTCATCATCATGAAGCGCGGCCGCATCGAGGACGACGATACCCCGGCCAAGCTGTTGGCGCGCTACGGCCGCCGCACGCTCGAAGAGGTGTTTCTCGACGTGGCGCGCGGCGGCAGCCTCGCCGAGGTCTGATCCTGACTCGCGCCTGATCTATGATCGGGTAGCGCCCTGACCCGGGCTCCTGCTCAAGTCGGTCACCGCGCTTCTGCGCGGCAGCTCTGCCGTTTTCGACATGCGTTGCAACAGGAGCCGGTAACCGATATTCCGCGCTTCTTCCCTGATCTGCTCCTTCATCCGCTCGCCCTGTTCGGACCATCCGCGCGAGCGTTGTTCAGACCGTCCGCGCGAGAGGTGAACGTCGGCGAGCAGATTGCGATAGGCCAGCGCTCGCAGCGCCAGACCACTGAGCGTTGCGGTGCGAATGGCCCGCGTCGCTTCCCGGCCGGCCCGCGTGTGCTCGCCCTGCTTGAGCAAAATGATGGCGCGCGTGTAGGAGATTTCGCATCGCAGCAACGCGATATCCATCGCTTCAGCGTACTTTTCAGCTTCCTCCAGGCTGCGGATGATGGATGGGACGTCGCTCGTTTGGGCATTGGATGCGCGGAGACGCGCAATGCCGACAACGGCGAAGCGCGCCATGTCCTCGTAACCCGCTCGCCGCGCGAAATCGAGCGCCTCCTCCAGATCTTTTTCGGCACTCGACGGATCGTTGAGATGCCGGAACAATTCGGCGCGAAAGCACAGAAAAAGGCCGGTTGCCCGGGTGCGACCGATTTTTTTCAAGTCTACAATTGTCTCGTCGTATTTGCTCTTGGCCTCGGCGATCGAGCCCTCCACGTGGCAGATCAGAGCGAGGTAGCCGCGCGCAATGTACCTAATCGTCTCGTCGCATTCCTCGCGCTCCACACGATCGAACATCTGCCGCGCTCGTGGCAGCCGACCGCGGTTGATCTCGCACGCGCCGAGATTGGTCAGTATGCGCCGCCCGATCGGATCGACCTTGCCGCCTTCGATCTCTTTGGCTTTTTTCTCCGCGAACCTCAGCAAGCCGTGAGCGTCGAAGCACTGGCCTTGCGACAACGAGTACACGCCACATTCATTATAGAGCCAAACGATTTCGTCACGATAAAATGGCTTCGGGTCGTCGTATGATTCGGTCGGCTGCTCGGCCGGTTCCGCCTTCTTGGCAAATTCCTCCTTCCACGCATCCAATTTAGCAGCCCTCATTATCATCCACCGTAGAACCAAGCGGCGATGCTCGAAATAGCCGACCCGCGGCGGATGCGGGATTGTCACTTCGCCCAAATCCGCGAACCGCGCCACCACACCGATCGAAAACAGCGTGCGTGCAATGCCGAGCGCGGCGCGCAGGCAACGCGAGGCGTCAGTGAAATCAAACGGGTAATGTATCGTCTTTCCATCGCGTGAAGGATAGTCGATCAATTGATCGACCAGATCGCTGAGAAAGGCATAAGAATTGGCGCTCAGCGTCGGCAGATCGCGCGCTTGCGCCGCATAGAGCGACACCGAGAAAAAGAACGCATTCGCCGGCTCGACATTTTGCGAACCCAACCGACGATAGATATGGAGTTGCACCAGGCGATGCACCTGATAACGCTGAATCAGGGCCCACTCGGCGTCGCCCTCGGTTTTTCTTTTCTCGTACGGCGTGAAAAATCGGAACGCGAGGCCGCGCGAGCATAGGACGGCCAAAGCCAGTTCGATTACGTGGACGACTCTTTCCCATTCTTCTTGCGTTTTCTCGCGGCCGCATCGCGTTTCATCCACCTGAAGCCTGAGAGCGACGCGGGCGCGCCGCCTGACTTCATTCGATCGTGCCAGAACCCGGGCGTCGACCGGAACCGAGATAACGGCCAAGTGACGAATGATTACTTCCTGAAGGCTGAAGTCTTCGGCCGCCTTGAGGTCGCGAAGGAGGTCCTTCCGTGGTGATCCCTCGCCACCCAGACTTGCCCAAATATGCCTTTGCTCGAACTCGATTCGGTCGCCCTTCGGGAAAGGCCGCTCGCGCCAGTACGTAAGAACACAATGAATAATGTCATCATAAGATGGTTGGCCGCGAGAATGTGCAGACTGCTTAATGTAGTTTTTAAATTGTTCTCTACCGTGCCCGCTATCGTTCTGGTCTCCCTCAACCAGCTTATAGAGCGTCGCGAGAAAACGAACGTTCCCGACGGCGGCGGGCAACTCTGCCTTCTTCCGCCAGGGATCAAGCTTAAAAGGTTTGGTATGCGTCAGATTATTTATAATCCATGGAGGAGTTTCGCTCGCGCAGACCAAGACCCAGTCTATGTTGCATTGCTTAGCTTCAGCTATTGTTTTGAAAATCTCGGCTATTTCCGCTGTCTTTGGCGCTATCGCCGCTGTCTTTGGCGCGGCCTTGTCGAACAGCAGATCAACCGCGTGCAAAACAACCAGAAAGCGCGGTTCGACCTCAAAGCGCGCCTCCTGCTGATCTGTCTTACCTTCATCGAGTTTTGCCTTGACCGCTATCGCCCGGCCCCTCGCCTCGCCGAGCGCACGTCCCAAGCGGCCAATGCGACCAAGGCCGTCGTGAGGCCAACTTTCCATCGTCAGCTTCGATGTTTCCATGGGCGCCTGCAAAAACGCCGTCAGAGCATCCCAGACTGACGCTATCTCCGAGGAGAAACTAAAAGTGGCAGAAAACTGCGCGGCATATCGCGTTTCCGGGATTCTTTGTAAGGGCACCGGCTCGTCGAATCTGCTCGGATTTAGCAGAAAGTCGCCATATGTCGTGAGGTCCGAGAATGCCGTGCCCTTACCTTCGCCACGGTCGCCTGTGACGACAAAAAACCGCGGCCCCTCCACTAGGGGCAATTCCTTCTGCTTGATAAGACTTTTGATTCCTGCTTCGGCGAATTCCTTCACCACGTCCGTGATCGATGGCGGCTCGGCGAAAACTTGTCGATACCAGCGTGCCCGGTACAGCTCCCTTATCGGCGCCCACCGCGGGTCGTCTTTTGGACGCTTGAGTAAGTCGGCGTCATGGGGAAGAATGGGCGTGGTCCGCCCTGTGTTGTTCCACCTATCGCTGAGGCGCTCCTCTGGGGCCTTGAACCACAATTTAGACCACTCTTGCCATTGGGTCTCTATACTGCGCAGCCGTGCCGTCAAAGCATGCGTGAGTATCGCGTTTTTTGTGCGTGCCACCGCCCGACGCAGGATTTCGAGGATGCTCTTGGGATAGTCCTCGTCAAGGGTGGACGGATCGACAACGGCTAGGCTATTGAGGAGCTCGTAAATGATTTCAAGTAACGTCAGTTCGAACTTGACGGTGCATTGATCCCCGTCGCTGTTAAATGATTCGTCATGCAAACAGTTAGGCAGCAACTTTTGCTTTTCTTTGATCACGGCGCTTAGGCCAGCAATATCGTTTTTACGTTTATCAGAATGATCAGTCGGTAGAAGATGTTTTATCATATTGGACAATGAGTCGATAAATTCGTTGAGTGGCGCCAACCAGGAAGGATCGAATGGTTCGTTGCTATTCACTGGCTTAATCGGTTCACCATTCTGGTCGGTTTCAATGCCGTAATGCAGAACATAGAGGCGATGGCGAACATATTGCCCCAGCGTGAATGCATCGCGCTTCGCCTCGGCATCGATGGCCGGTTTGAGGGCGATGACCGATGTGTTCCTGCGGATATTGTCGGCGGCGAACTCGCGCAACGGCCGCATCACGTCGCCTTCGGACAGGCCCAGCCCCAGGAACACGACCGGGTTGCCACCGAACAGAATTTCAAAGCCTTCGCGCGCCGTGACGTGCCGGCGCTCCTCGCCGACGTAAGCGCGCTGATAGTCGCGCTCGGTAATGACGACCTCGTCGCCCTTCGTCGCGCGGCCATGGATGTGCAATACCTGAGCGTAATAGGGACCGTTGCCGGCGACGAAATCGATGAAATCGGCGCCGCTCTTGTCCTCCAGGACGATTTCGCGGGACCGGGTGCCGAGATTGCCGACTCGCTCGACCTCGTCCTCCGGCAGTTCGTCCTGCGCCGAATAGTGAGTGCGGCCAAATCCCAAATGCTCGAACAGACGCTCGATTTCCAGGTCGTAGTTGGTCGTGACGAACCGCTTGATCTTGAGGCTGTCCTGCACAATGAGTAGAGGGTCGTCACTCGGCGAAATGACGTCCTGGCGGCGAGAAAGCTCCTGGCAAGATTTTGGGTCTACCTTCAAAGCGTCGCTAATTGGCGCAAGCTCTTTCAGCTCCTCTCCGTGGCGGGCAAAACGCACGAGGTCAATCGCCAGGCCGACGGCGTAGTAATATATTGGTGGTATCGTCGCTAATTTTGTGAACTCTTTTTCAAGAAGCCGGGCGACTCTCGACGCAAGCTCTGCAGCTGATGTTCTTGCGTTGATGACGTCTTGAGGACAACTTCCACCGAATATTCCCTCATTGAGACAGATCTCGGTCTGGTCCGCTGCCGATCGAATAGCGTATGTGAGAGTTGGCACGCCCGAAAAAATCTTATGGACTTCGCGCGTCTTTCCGTCCGCCCGGAACCGTTGCAGATCAGGCGGATCAATGGCGCGAACGAACGCGTTTATCGGATCATCATCTTTGTAGCCCTTAAAGGTCCATGACAGGATGCGTTTGACGTGCATGGTTTCGTCATGCGTCTCCTGCATGATGATCTGGCGAAACCGCTTGGCGCCGTCGATCGGCGCGTCTGGTTTCCTGCTTTGTCCTTCGGGGCCTTTAAAATCGAATCGAGCGCTCAGCTTGCACAGGAGATCGCGGCCAGCCATGGCCCAGACCTGCTCCGCAAGCTGCATCGCCTGGGTGATGGTGTCGCCGTCCTCGTCGCGTACCCTTGGCTGGAAGCTCTTGAGGAGATCCACAAACCCTTTGACGTGCTTGAGGTCCGGGTCGTCAGGGTTTGCTTCGAAAAGAGGGCCGAATGTGTCCGCGATGCCCTCGATCTGCAGCGCGGCGAGTTCGCCCCATGACACCCGGCCGTAGGCGGCCGATACACCTGAGCCGACGAAGGCCACCGTGCGATCGATGTTCAGCGAGCGTTTGAGGAAAAACTCGCCTTGTTCGATGATGTCCTTGAGCTGCAACCGCTGCTCGGCGGCCTGGAAATCATACGGCCAGCGCATGTCGGGCGTAAAAGTACCTACTCGTGACTCACCCAAGTCCTCCTCCCCTCTCGCCTCGGTTGCACTATATCGAGGCCGGAGAAGTTGGGAAGCGGGACCGTCGTCGGTTATAAGGTCGCAGACCCTAAGTCATTGTAGCTACGAATGATACGTAAACCTCCGGCATATGCCGCCTCGACAACCGACCTGGCGTTTTCGCCACGCCGCGTCGCCGCGATGATGCTGCGCTACTGGTATCTGTTGCGCTCGTCGTGGCCGCGGCTGCTCGACCTCGTCTATTGGCCCACCGTGCAGATGCTGACCTGGGGCTTTTTGCAATACTACATCGCCGCCAATGCGGGCTTTTTCGCCCGCGCCGGCGGCACCTTCATCGGCGCCGTGCTGCTGTGGGACATCCTGTTCCGCGGCCAGCTCGGCTTCTCGATCTCGTTTCTCGAGGAAATGTGGTCGCGCAATATCGGCAACCTGATGATGAGCCCGTTGCGCCCGCTCGAGTTCATCGCCGCCTTGATGGTGATGAGCGTGGTGCGGCTGTCGATCGGAGCCGTGCCGGTGACGCTGTTGGCGATCGCCTTCTTCGGTTTCAACCTCTATGCGCTCGGCCTCGCGTTGGTCGCCTTCTTCTTCAACCTGATGCTGACCAGCTGGGCGATCGGGATTTTCGTCTCCGGCCTCATTCTGCGTAACGGCATGGGCGCGGAAAACTTCGCCTGGTCGATCATGTTCCTCTTCATGCCGCTGGCCTGCGTGTACTACCCGGTGGCGACGCTGCCGGCCTGGCTGCAGCCGCTCGCCTGGCTGCTGCCGCCGACTTACGTCTTCGAGGGCATGCGGGCGCTTTTGATCCATAAGGTCTTCCGCTCCGACCTGATGCTCGATGCGCTCGGGCTGAACGCGGTGCTGTTCGCCGCAGGCGTGCTCGCCTTCCTGGCGCTGGTGCGCAGCGCCCGCCGCAACGGCTCCCTGATGCAGACCGGCGAATAGGCCGAGTTTCGCGACGTCCCGTATGGGCGCCATGTGCGCTGCGAATAGCGGGGAACAGTCGTCGGACATACGTAACCAATGATGAAAAAATTGCTTTTATGATCGCGATATGACACATGTGGGTGACGGTGCTGCATTGCAGCACGAGGGGCAGGGGTCAGCTATGGCGATTGGCGAGTTCGGCGGCGCACCTGCCGCGCCGGACAGCGGCGGCATCCTGCTCTCCGCGCCGCTATACTGGTTCTACGAGATGAGCCATGCGGCGCTGGAGCCCTCGCGGGCCTGGGCCGACGCCACCCGGTTGCTGTTCCGCAACCCCGTCAATCCGCTCTCCTACACCACCTACGGCAGGACGATCGCGGCGGCCGCCGAGCTGTTCGAACGCTCGACGCGCCGCTATGGCCGGCCGGAATGGCGCATCTCCTCGACGCTGGTCGGCGGCGAACGCGTGCCGGTGGTGCCGAAGGTGGTCTGGCAGCGCCCGTTCTGCCGCGTGCTCTATTTCGAACGCGTGTTCGCCCATAAGCCGCAGCGCCCGCAGCCGCGGCTGTTGATCGTCGCGCCGATGTCCGGCCATTACCCGACGCTATTGCGCGGTACGGTCGAGGCCTTTCTGCCCAACCACGACGTCTACGTCACCGATTGGGTGGACGCGAAGCTGGTGCCGCTCAGCGACGGCCCGTTCGATCTCGACGATTACATCGATTACGTCATCGCCATGCTGCACGAGCTGGGCGGCGACATCAACGTGATCGCGGTGTGCCAGCCGTCCGTGCCGGTGCTGGCCGCTGTTGCGCTGATGGAGGCCGACGACGATCCCTACGCGCCGATATCCATGGTGCTGATGGGCGGCCCGATCGACACCCGCGTCAATCCCACCGCGGTGAACGACTTGGTGCAGGAGCGCGGTATCGCATGGTTCCGGCGCCACGTCATCACCAAGGTGCCGTTTCCCAATCCGGGCTTCATGCGCGACGTCTATCCGGGCTTTTTGCAGTTGCACGGTTTCATGAGCATGAACCTCGAGCGCCACATCGAGGCGCACAAGCAGCTGTTCCTGCATCTGGTGCGCGGCGACGGCGATTCGGCGGCCAAGCACAAGGAGTTTTACGACGAATACCTCGCCGTCATGGATCTCGCCGCGGAATTTTACCTGCAGACGGTCGAGACCGTATTCGTGCGGCACGCGCTGCCGGATGGAGAAATGACGCATCGCGGCCGCCGCGTCGATCCGCGCTGCATCCGGCAAACGGCGTTGCTCACGATTGAAGGCGAGCATGACGACATTTCGGGCGTCGGGCAGACCGAAGCAGCGCATCTTTTGTGCAGCAATATTCCGGCCGATCGCCAAGCGCATTGGCTGCAGCCGGGCGTCGGTCATTACGGCGTGTTCAACGGCTCGCGCTTCCACGCCGAGATCGCGCCGCGCATCGCCGATTTCGTGCTCTCCATGGCACAAGCAAGCCGCGCCAACCGCGCCAAGCGCCGCACCAACGGCAACTCGCTGCAGCCGGCGTAATCGCTGCGGCTTGGCGGCGCTATCGGGGTCCTTCGCCGATCCTTCCGAGCCAACAAAACCCCCGATTTGATCGGCTCAACTGCGCAATTGCTGCCTTTGCTTGCTCGTAAGCGGCTGAAATCTCACACACTTCCGGGAATCACCCGGAGTCAATCTTGCCCGTAGCGACGACGTCAAAGAGTGAACTGCAATTCGGTTTCATAATCACACGATCTGGAGGCACTGCGCGGCCCTTCCCACGACATTCTGTACGTTCAGCTCCCCGCTCTGGGAGGGGGTGTACGGCCTGACGGATATGGCACTATCCGCACCAGGGTTGGAGTTTGGGATACCAGGCCATGCCGCAGCGCACGCTGCTCTACCGCGGTCCGAGCGAGCCGCAGGCGATCCAGATCGTCTTCGACCGGTCGATCTATCTTGTGCGCGTGCGGCGGCATCGACAGGCGCGCCGCTACACCTTGCGCATTCAACCGGCGACCCGCGAGGTCGTGCTGACGATTCCGCCGCGCGGCACCTTCAAGGAGGCGCGCGACTTCGCCCAGAAACATGGCGCCTGGATTGCGGCGCGGCTCGGCCGGCTGCCGTGCGCCGCGCCCTTTGCGGATGGCATCATGGTGCCGCTGCGCGGCGTGCCGCATCGCATCGTGCATCGCCGCTTCATGCGCGGTACGGCGTGGACCGAGGCCGGCACCGCGGGCGAACGCCTGCTCTGCGTCGCCGGCAATGCGCCGCACATCGATCGCCGCGTTGCCGATTTCCTGCGCCGCGAAGCCAAACGCGATCTCGACGCCGCAAGCCTCCGCTTCGCCACAGAGCTCGGCGTCGAAATCAAGCGGGTCGCGGTGCGTGACCAGTCAAGCCGCTGGGGCTCATGCTCGAGCACCGGCGTGCTGTCGTTCTCATGGCGGCTCATCCTGGCGCCTAGCATGGTGCTCAGCTATCTGGCCGCGCACGAAGTGGCGCACCTTGTGGAAATGAACCACTCGGCACGGTTCTGGCGCCTCGTGCAAAAGCTCTGCCCCGATCACGAGCGCGCCAAAATATGGCTCGACGTGCACGGCGCCGATTTGCATCGCTACGGATTGCCGGACGCGGCTCGCCAACTGCCGTAGACGCCAGGCGCTGAGCGAACCCGCCTACAGCGGCGGCCGGCGGCGCGCCAAGGCGGTGCGGATATTTTCCATCTCGCGCGCCCACTGATCGGCACGCGAGGCGAGCAGTTCGCGCAGGCGCTGCGCGGCTTCGGGGTAGCTGTCGAGGATCTTCAAAAACGTGGCGCGCGAGACGCGCAACACGTGCGCCGGCTCGCGGGCGGTTGCGGTCGCCGGCCGCCTGGTCGGTGCCAGCAATGCCGTTTCGCCCAAGAGCGTCGCCGGACCGGCAATCACATCCTCGTCGCTGCCGCTTTCCGGCCGCAGCGCCAACGAGCCGTGCTGCACCACAAAGGCGCCGTCGGCGGCATCGCCCGCGGTGAACAGCACTTCGCCGGCCCCGAGCGACAGCGATTCCGCGGCGATCGCCAAGCTGCGCAGCGCGTCGGCGCCGAGCCGGCGCAAGGTCGGCACCCGCTCCAGAAGCGCGATCTCGTCTTCAATCGTCATGAGCAAGCCGCGTCACGGCACGAGCTTGTAGCCGCCGGCCTCGGTGACCAGGATCGCCGGCGCGGCGGCATCTTTCTCGATCTTCTGCCGTAACCGGTAGATGTGCGTTTCCAGCGTGTGGGTGGTCACCCCCGAATTGTAGCCCCAGACTTCCTGCAGCAGCGTCTCGCGCGATACCGGCCGCTGCCCGGCGCGATACAGATAGCGCAGGATCGAGGTTTCCTTCTCGGTCAGGCGGACCTTGTTGCCCTTGGGATTGAGCAGAAGTTTTGAGCTCGGCCGGAATGTGTAGGGTCCGATGGTGAAGATGGCGTCCTCGCTGGCCTCGTGCTGGCGCAGCTGCGCGCGGATGCGCGCCAGCAGCACGGCAAAGCGGAACGGCTTGGCGACGTAATCGTTGGCGCCGGATTCGAGCCCGAGGATCGTGTCGGAATCGGTATCGTGTGCCGTCAGCATGATGACCGGCGCCTTGAAGCCGTTCTTGCGCAGGATGCGCACTGCCTCCCGTCCGTCGATATCGGGCAGGCCGACGTCCATGATGACGAGGTCGATCTGGCCGGCCTTGGCGGCCTGTACGCCCTTGCTGCCATTCTCCACCGCCACGGCTTCGAATTCCTCGTGCAGCGACAGCTGCTCGGTCAGCGCCTCGCGCAGCTCGGGATCGTCCTCGACAATCAGAATCTTCCGCGTATTCGGCATCGATCTGCCCCGAGACTCAAGCCCCACGCACCGGCCAATGCCCATCAATACCCGTGGCGCGCGCCGGATGACGGCGACTTTGCGGCGTCGCCGGCCGCGAAGTAGAACATTCGCGGCCAAAAGAGCAAGCGGCACTTAGGAACCATGGGCCACCACCCAACGGCGAGGCGCATCTGCGTGAATCCAACACCGCTGAGCCTTGTCCACATCCATCGGCGGCCCGGCCACCGGGCGCAGGGCTGGCTGCGGGCCGGGCCGCTGACCGTGCCGGTTGCGCTCGGCCGCGCCGGCATCCGCGCCGACAAGCGCGAAGGCGACGGCGGCACCCCGCGCGGCTCTTTTCGGCCACTGCGGCTTTGGTGGCGGGCCGACCGCCTGAAACGGCCGGCGAGCCTGTTGCCAGCGCGCCGGATTTCCGCCGACGACGCCTGGTGCGAGGATCCGACGGACCGTCGCTACAACCGCCACCTCCGGCGCTCGGCCAATGAACCAGGAGACCGGCTGCAGCGGGCCGACCCGCTCTACGATATGATCGTCGAAATCGACCACAACACGCGGCCGCGCGTCGCCCGCCGGGGTAGCGCCGTATTCATCCACGTCGCCCGGCCGGCCTTCGCGCCGACCGCCGGATGCGTCGGCTTGCGATCGCGAGACCTTCGGATTTTGCTGACGAAATTGTCGCGGAAGACGCGAATTTTAATTCATTGCTAGACAGGGTTCTCGTGGGCGCCGCACTATTGCGCCAGCGCCGCCTGCAACGTCTTGAGCTGCTCAAGCCGGCGCGCGAGCTTGTCGCGCTGCGACTCGTCGCTGGCGTCGGCTATGTCGTCCTCGGCGTCCTTGATCTCGGACGTCAGCGTTGCGGTGTCGAACTCGTCTCGTGCTCCCGCCTGATCGGCCAAAACCGTAAGGCCGGCAGGACCGACCTCGGCAAAGCCGCCGATGACCACGACCGCCTCACGCGAGCCGCCGTTGTAGATGGTCAGGATGCCGGGCCGCAGCGGCGTCACCAGCGGCGCATGGCCGGCCAAAATGCCCATGTCGCCCTCGACGCCCGGCAGGTCGACCTGATCGACCTCGCCGGAGAACAGCACCCGCTCGGGCGAGACGAATTCGAAGTGCAAAGAGGCCATCGTCGCCACCTGATCCAAATTTCGGGGCGAATGGCGAATAGCGAGTGGAGACCGTCCCCATTCGCTATTCGCTATTTCGCCATTCGCTCTCTTACGCCGCCTCGGCGGCGAGCTTTTTGCCCTTCTCGACCGCCTGGTCGATGGTGCCGACCATGTAGAACGCGGCCTCGGGCAGGTGGTCGTACTTGCCCTCGCAAAGGCCCTTGAAGCCGCGGA
Source organism: Xanthobacteraceae bacterium (assembly GCA_030037885.1). Taxonomy (GTDB): domain Bacteria; phylum Pseudomonadota; class Alphaproteobacteria; order Rhizobiales; family Xanthobacteraceae; genus BOG-931. The sequence goes on from JASHPU010000137.1 coordinate 18,450, forward strand.
TGGTGTCTTCGAGCTGGACGAAGACGCCGGGTGAGCCGGTGAACACCTCGGCGACATGGAACGGCTGCGACAGGAAACGCTCGATCTTGCGGGCGCGCGCCACGGTGAGCTTGTCCTCTTCGGACAGTTCGTCCATGCCGAGGATGGCGATGATATCCTGCAGCGATTTATAGCGCTGCAGGATCTGCTGCACCCGCCGCGCGACCGCGTAATGCTCCTCGCCGACGACCAGCGGCGAGAGCATGCGCGAGGTGGAGTCGAGCGGATCGACGGCCGGATAAATGCCCTTCTCGGCGATTGAGCGCGACAGCACCGTGGTGGCGTCGAGGTGCGCGAACGAGGTTGCCGGCGCCGGATCGGTCAAATCGTCGGCCGGCACGTAGATGGCCTGCACCGAGGTCACCGATCCCTTGGTGGTCGTGGTGATGCGCTCCTGCAGCGCCCCCATGTCGGTGGCGAGCGTCGGCTGATAGCCGACCGCCGACGGGATGCGGCCGAGCAGCGCCGAGACTTCCGAGCCGGCCTGGGTGAAGCGGAAAATGTTGTCGACGAAAAACAGCACGTCCTGGCCCTGATCGCGGAAATATTCGGCCACCGTCAGGCCGGTCAGCCCGACGCGGGCGCGTGCCCCCGGCGGCTCGTTCATCTGGCCGTAGACCAGCGCGCACTTGGAGCCTTCGACCGAACCTTTCTTCGGGTCCTTGTTGACGCCGGATTCGATCATCTCGTGATAGAGGTCGTTGCCCTCGCGGGTGCGCTCGCCGACGCCGGCGAACACCGAATAGCCGCCGTGCGCCTTGGCGATGTTGTTGATCAGCTCCATGATGATCACGGTCTTGCCGACGCCGGCGCCGCCGAACAGCCCAACCTTGCCGCCCTTGGCGTAAGGCGCGAGCAGATCGACCACCTTGATGCCGGTGACCAGAATCGCCGCCTCGGTCGACTGGTCCGTATAAGCCGGCGCGTCCTGGTGAATGGCGCGCGTCTGTTGGTGCGGGATGTCGCCGGCCTCATCGACCGCCTCGCCGACCACGTTCATGATGCGGCCGAGCGTGCCGTCGCCGACCGGCACGGCGATCGGCTGGCCGCTGTCGGTCACCTCCTGGCCGCGCACCAGGCCTTCACTGGAGTCCATCGCCACCGAGCGCACCGTCGATTCGCCGAGATGCTGAGCCACTTCGAGCACCAGGCGGCGGCCCTGATTGGTGGTCTCCATGGCATTGAGGATTGCCGGCAAATGATCCTCGAAATGCACGTCGACCACCGGGCCGATGACTTGCGTGATACGTCCGGTTTTATTCGCCATGAGCAGTCCTCGTAGCCGTCCTCAACTCTTTCCTGGTGGAGAATTCACAGCGCCTCGGCGCCGGAAATGATCTCGATCAGCTCCTTGGTGATCATCGCCTGCCGGGTGCGGTTATAGGTCAGCGTCTGCTTGCGGATCATCTCGCCGGCATTGCGCGTCGCATTGTCCATCGCCGACATCTGCGCGCCGTAGAACGAGGCGGCGTTTTCCAGAAGGGCGCGGAAGATCTGCACCGCGACGTTGCGCGGCAACAGCTCGTGCAGGATGTCCTCGGCCTCGGGCTCGAACTCGTAGGCCGCGCCGCCCAGCGCATCGGTAGCCTTGCTGTCGAACAGCGGCGGAATGATCTGCTGCGCGGTTGGAATTTGCGCGATCACCGAGCGGAAGCGCGAGAAGAACAGCGTGCAGACGTCGAACTCGAATTTGTCGAAGCGCCCAATCACCTTCTCGGCGATGCTCTCGGCGTGCTCGAAATGCAGCGTGCGCGCACTGCGCAAATCGACCAGTTCGACGATCTGGTTGGCGTATTGCCGCCGCAACTGGTCGTAACCCTTGCGGCCGACGCAGAAGAACTTGACCTCCTTGCCTTCGGCCATCAGCGCAACGGCGCGCTCGCGCGCATGGCGCACGATCGCGGTGTTGAACGGACCGCACAGGCCGCGCTCGGCGGTGCAGACCAGAAGCAGATGAACGGCATCGCTGCCGCTGCCGCGCAACAGTCGCGGCGCCGTCTCCAGATTGCCGACCGCGGCGGCAATATTGCCGAGCACCTTCTCCATGCCGGCGGCGTAAGGCCGCGCCGCCTCGGCCGCGGCCTGGGCGCGACGCAGTTTAGACGCCGCAACCATCTGCATGGCCTTGGTGATCTTCTGCGTCGCCTTGGTGGCGGCGATGCGGTTGCGCAGGTCTTTGAGCGACGGCATGCGGGTATCAGGGGTCAGGAATCAGGGATCAGGAGTCAGGGATCAGTAATCAAGCATTGGCTTGGATGCTCATAGCTCATAGCTGATCCCTGATTCCTGATACCTGTCTGCTGTTAAGCGAAGGTCTTGGCGTAGCGGTCGACCATGCCTTTGAGCTTGCCGGCGGTGGCATCGTCGAGATCGCGCGAGTCGCGGATCGAGCTGAGAATATCGGCGTGCTGGCCGCGCAAGGCGCCGAGGAGGCCGTCCTCGAAAGCGCGCACCCGCTCGACCGGCAACGGGTCGAGATAGCCGTTGACGCCCGCATAGATGACGCAGACCTGCTCCTCCATCTTCAGCGGCGAAAACTGCGGCTGCTTGAGGAGTTCGGTCAGGCGCGAGCCGCGATTGAGCAGCCGCTGCGTGGTGGCGTCGAGATCGGAGCCGAACTGGGCGAACGCCGCCATCTCGCGGTATTGCGCCAGCTCGCCCTTGATGCGGCCGGCGACCTTCTTCATCGCCTTGGTCTGCGCCGCCGAGCCGACGCGCGACACTGAGAGGCCGACGTTCACCGCCGGCCGGATGCCCTGATAGAACAGGTCGGTCTCGAGGAAGATCTGGCCGTCGGTAATGGAAATGACGTTGGTCGGAATGTAGGCCGACACGTCGTTGGCCTGGGTTTCGATCACCGGCAGCGCGGTGAGCGACCCGGCGCCGTTGTCGTCGTTCATCTTGGCGGCGCGCTCGAGTAGCCGCGAGTGCAGATAGAACACGTCGCCCGGATAGGCTTCGCGGCCCGGCGGCCGGCGCAGCAAGAGCGACATCTGCCGATAGGCCACCGCCTGCTTCGACAGGTCGTCATAGATGATCACCGCGTGCATGCCGTTGTCGCGGAAATACTCGCCCATGGCGCAGCCGGAAAACGGCGCCAGAAACTGCATCGGTGCCGGATCGGACGCGGTGGCGGCAATCACGATCGAGTAGTCGAGCGCGCCGTTTTCCTCCAGCACCTTGACGAACTGCGCGACGGTGGAACGCTTCTGGCCGACCGCCACATAGACGCAGTATAGCTTGATCTTCTCGTCGCCCGAAGCGTTGAGCGGCTTCTGATTGAGGATGGTGTCGAGCGCGATCGCGGTCTTGCCGGTCTGCCGGTCGCCGATGATCAATTCGCGCTGGCCGCGGCCGATCGGGATCAATGCGTCGATCGCTTTCAGGCCGGTCGCCATCGGTTCGTGCACCGATTTGCGCGGGATGATGCCGGGCGCCTTGACGTCGACGCGCGACTTGTGGTCGGCCTTGATCGGCCCCTTGGCATCGATCGGATCGCCCAGTGCATCGACCACGCGGCCGAGCAAGCCCTTGCCGACCGGAACCTCGACGATAGCGCGGGTGCGCTTGACGGTTTGGCCTTCCTTGATCTCGCGGTCGGTGCCGAAAATGACGATGCCGACATTGTCGGATTCCAGATTGAGCGCCATGCCGCGCACGCCGCTCTCGAACTCGACCATCTCGCCCGACTGCACGTTGTCGAGGCCGTAGACGTGGGCGATGCCGTCGCCGACCGAGAGCACCTGGCCGACCTCCGAGACTTCGGCCTCCTGGCCGAAATTCTTGATTTGCTCCTTGAGGATCGCGGAGATTTCCGCGGCGCGGATATCCATTATCGGGCCTCTTTCATCGCCTGCCGGATGGCATTGAGCTTGGTGCGCAGCGACGTGTCGACCATGCGGCTGCCGAGCTTGACCACGAGCCCGCCGAGGATCGCCGGCTCGATCTTGACGTGCAGATCGATGGTCTTGCCGCTGACTGCCTTGAGCGTGCTCTTCAACGCGGCAACGTGGTCGTCCTTGAGCGCTTCCGCGACCGTGACCTCGGCGGTCGCCTCGCCCTTTTGGTCGGCGACCAGATCACGGAACGCCTTGAGCATGTCGCGGACCGCGAACAAGCGGCGGTTCGTCGTGACGAGTTTCAGAAACTTCTCAGCAAGGCCGCCGATGCCGGCGCGCTGCAGCACCGCCGACAGCGCCGCCAACTGCTCATCGGCCGAGAACACCGGGCTGCGAATGAGCCGCAGCAGGTCCGCGCTCTCGGCGATCAGTGCATCGAAACGATCGAGGTCCGCCTTGACCGCATCGACGGCGTTCGCCTCGCGCGCCAGCTCGAACAAAGCCGTCGCATAGCGCCCCGCCATGCCCGATACGATGGTTAGTTCTGCCGCCACGTCGGTCTGCACTCGCGTCGTCGGGGGCACTTTCGCAAGGACGCAGCCGGCGCTGGGGAACCGGCGCAAGCCCCTTGGGATCGAGCCCTTGGGAATTGTGCGGGATTTTTGACTTGAGGGCAGCGGAATGCCCCAAGAAACGCAAAAAGAACCCGCAAAAATCGCGGCGTTGCTAACATAGGGCGCTAGCGGGCGCAACATCGCGGAACGGCGGCGAAATTCGCTCGACCGGCGCGTTGCGCGGCGGCCGAATCAGGCGGACGCCGCCGCGTGACTCCGGATCACGTCCAAAAATTCCTCGCCGTATTGCCGCAGCTTTGCCTCGCCGACGCCGTGCACCGCGGCCATCTCGACCAGGCTCTTCGGCTTGCGCTTGGCCATGTCGAGCAGCGTCTTGTCGGGGAACACCACATAGGCGGCGACCTGCAGCGTCTTGGCGAGTTCCAAGCGGCGGCGGCGCAACGCCTCGAACAAGCCGGGATCGCCCGGCGCGCCATCGTCAAGCACGGCCGCATTGGCGGCAGCGCGTGCGGCCTTGCGGCCGGCCTTGAGGACATCCTTGCGCAACGTGAACTTGTCGGCGCCCTTGAGCACGCGGCGGCCCGCATCGGTCATGCGCCAGGTGCCGTAGCCGGTGACGTCGAGCGCGATGATGCCGGCGCCGTACAACTGGCGGAAGATCGAACGCCACTCCTTTCTGTCGTGTTCCCGGCCGACGCCGAACGTCGGCAGGCGGTGGTGGCCGAATTTCTCCACCGCTTCGCTGCGTTCGCCGACGAGCACGTTGGTTAGGTGCTCGGTGCCGAACCGCTCGCCGGTGCGGATCATGGCCGACAACGCCTTCTGCGCCGCGATGGTGCCATCGATCAATTGCGCGCCATCGCAGCAAAAATCGCAGTTGCCGCACGGCTCCGCGGTCTCGGCGAAATAGGCGAGCAGGGTTTGCCGCCGGCAACGCGGCGACTCGCACAGCGACACCAGCGCAGTGAGCCGCTGGCGGTCGACGCGCTTCTGCTCCTCGCTTGCCTCGCCGTCGTCGATCTGCATGCGGCGCAGGCGGATGTCGGCCATCGAATAGAGCGTCAGCGTATCGGCCGGCAGCCCGTCGCGGCCGGCGCGGCCGACCTCCTGATAATAGCTCTCGATATTGGCCGGCATGTCGGCATGCAGCACGAAGCGGACGTCCGGCTTGTCGATGCCCATGCCGAAGGCGGTCGTGGCGACGACCACGACGCCGTCCTCCTGCAAAAACGCATCCTGATGGCGCGAGCGCGCGGCCGCCTCCATGCCGGCGTGATACGGCAGCGCCTTGATGCCGGCCTCCGCCAGATACGCGGCGATCGTCTCGGTCTTGCGCCGCGAGGCGCAATACACGATGCCGCTTCGGCCGCGGTGCGCTGCGACGAAATCGACGATCTGGCTGCGGCTGCCGATCTTGGCCTGCATCGCCAGCCGCAGATTGGGCCGATCGAAGCCGTGCACGAAAACGTCCGGGGGGCGGCGAAACAGCTTGGCCAAAATGTCGGCGCGGGTCGCGGCATCGGCCGTGGCGGTAAACGCAACCGTCTGGACTTCGCCGAGCGCCGCCCGCGCTTTGCCGAGCGCGGCGTATTCGGGGCGAAAATCGTGGCCCCATTGCGAGATGCAATGCGCCTCGTCGACGGCCAGCATGGCAATCTTCGCGCGTTTGAGAGGATCGAAGGTTTCCGCCTTGGCCAGCCGCTCGGGCGATACGTAGACGAGACGCAATTCGCCGCGGGCGATACGATCGAGGATGGCGCGGTTGTCGCGCGAGTCGTTCGCCGAGTTCAACGCCGCCGCCGCGATCCCGTAGCCGCGAAGCTGCGCCACCTGATTGCGCATCAGCGCAATCAGCGGCGACACCACGACGGTGAGACCGTCGCGCAACAGCGCCGGCAGCTGATAGCACAGCGACTTGCCGCTGCCGGTCGGCATGATGGCGAGCACGTCGCGGCCAGCCAAAACCGCGGCAACGATGTCGGCTTGGCCGGGCCGAAAGTCGGCAAAGCCGAACGTCGTGCGCAGCGCGTGTTGTGCCGCCGCAAGGCTTGACATGACGATACCCCGCGCATCGTTCTAACTTTGTTCCGCGAGCGCCGCAACGCAATAACCGCGGCCCTATCGTGAACCAAGCCGTCCTTGCGCGTGCGCCGACGGTGATGCAGGTTGCGCGCGCACAACACGCTCCTTCCTCATGTCCACTGCCGGGAATTTCGCAGCCGGCCCTTCGCGCGGCCGGCTGCTCCGACTCATGTTCGTGCTGTTTCTGGCCGGCGTCGCGACGCGCATGACGATTCTCGCCATGCCGCCGGTGATCCCGCTGGTGCACGACGAATTGCACATGTCGGAGACGCAGGTCGGCCTTCTGGTCGGCCTGCCGCTGGCGCTGTTTGCCATTGCGGCGGTGCCGGGCTCGCTCCTGATCGCGCGGATCGGCGCCCAGCTCGCGGTGCTGGTCGGCATGCTGATCGCCGGCGTGGCGAGCGGGGCGCGCGGCGCGGCGATCGACATCGCGACACTCTACGCCGCGGTCATTGCCACCGGCTTGGGCGTCGCCATCATGCAGCCCGGCATGCCGACCCTGGTGCGCGAATGGCTGCCCGGCCGGGTCGCGCTCGGCACCATCGCCTACACCAGCGGCATGCTGATCGGCGCGACCATCTCGTCGGCGACGACGATCCCCTACGTGCTGCCCGCCTTCGGCGGGTCGTGGCGCGCCGACTTGATGTTTTGGGCGGCGCCGGCGCTGCTCATCGCTCCGGTTTTCCATCTGCTCAGCCCGTCGCGCACAGACCGGCAAACCGCACCGATCGCGACCGGCGGCCGCTGGTGGCCGGACTGGAGCAAGCCGCTGACCTGGCTCATCGGGGTGACGCTCGGCTGCAACAACAGCGCGTTTTTCGGCACCAACGCCTTCATCGGCGACTATCTGGCCAGCCAAGGCAAAGCGCAGTTGTTTGGTCCGGCGGTGGCTTGGCTCAACGGCCTGCAGATGGTGGCGCCGTTCATCCTGCTGGTCATGGCAGATCGGCTGGAGCGCCGCGCCTGGCCGTTTCTGGTGTTCGGTCCGCTCCTGCTCGCAGCCTTCATGACCTTCATCTTCGCGCAATCCGATGTCGCGCTCCTCGTCGCGGCCGGCATGGTGGGCCTGACCACCGCCATGACCTTGGCCCCGGCGTTGGCGCTACCGGCGATCCTGAGCGCGCCGGGCGACGTGTCGCGCACCTCGGCGGGCATGTTCACGATCAGCTATAGCTGCGGCATTGCGGTGCCGACGATCAGCGGCGCGCTCTGGGATCTGACCGGCAGGCCGTGGACGGCGTTTTTGCCGCTGTGCGTTTGCGCAGCGACGCTGACCTTTTTGGGCGCGATCGTGGCACGGCAGCCGGCACCGACCGAGAAGGCAGCCGGCCGATGATGCCACGCGACAGTCTGCGGCACCGCATGGCCCGCTTGCAGCGGCGAGAATCGCGGCCCATTGCGTTTGCGGATTTGCTATAGCGGCAGGGAGGCAACGAAAGCCATGACCACGCGACCGAAAAAAGCGGCACCGCGCAAGCGGGCATCCAAGCGGCCCATGCTGCCGCACGAGCGCCTCGCCTACTCGCCGATCGTCGAACGGGCGCCGCTGAAATTGCCGAACGGCGCCCGCATGGCGGTATGGGTCATCGTCAACGTCGAAGAATGGGACGCCACCCAGCCGATGCCGCGCACCGTGATCACGCCGCCGGCCGGCGGCTCACCGATGCCGGACGTGCCGAACTGGGCCTGGCACGAATACGGCAACCGCGTCGGCTTTTGGCGCTTCCTGAAAGTCTTCGACGAATTCGCCATTCCGGGAGTTATTTGCATCAACGGTTCGGCGCTTGCCGCCTATCCGCAGATCGTACGCGCGGCGGTCGAGCGCAATTGGGAGTTCGTCGGCCACGGCTTTACCCAGCGCAACATGCAGAAGGTGCCGGACGAGCGCGCCGACATCCGCAAGGTCCGCGAGGTCATCACCAAGGCGACCGGCAAGCCGCCGCGCGGCTGGCTCGGGCCCGGCCTGACCGAGACCTGGGTCACGCCCGATCTGCTGGCCGAGGAGGGCTACGATTACGTCGCCGACTGGGTGCTCGATGATCAGCCGGTGTGGCTCAAGACCCGGACCAAGCCGCTCATCAACGTGCCGTATACGCAGGAGTGCAACGACGTCGCCATGATGCTGATCCAGCATCACCCCGCACCGGAATATTGCGAGCGCGCGCTCGACCAGTTCGAGCAGATCTACGCCGAAGCGGCCGATTCGGCGCGCGTCATGGCGCTGTCGGTGCATCCCTACATCATGGGCGCGCCGCATCGCGTCAAATACTTCCGCCGCATCTTCGAAGAGATCCGCAAAAAGTCCGACGTGCTGTTCTGGACCGGCAGCCAGATCGTCGACTGGTATTTACGCGAAGGGCCAAAAGCGCCGTGACCTGTCGGCCGCAGAAAAATCCGTGAGGAGCTCCGAGCAATCACCCGATGCCGCCGCCGGCGATCCCGGCGCGCGGTTGATGCTGGCCGCCTTGTGCGTCGTGTGGGGCTTGACCTGGCCGCTCATGCGGATCGCGCTGAACGAAGTGCCGCCGTTCACCATGCGCACGATCAGCGTCTTCGTCGGGGGCGCGATGCTGTTCGTAATCTGCGCCATCAAACGCCGCAGCCTGCACATTCCCGGCGCAAAAGGCTGGGCGCACGTCGCCATTGCGGCGATGCTCAATGTCGCGAGCTTCAGCGTGTTTTCGACGTTCGCCCAGCTTAGTGCGGCAACGTCGCGGGTCGCAATCCTCTCCTACACGATGCCGATTTGGGCGGTGATATTGGCCTGGATTTTTCTGCGCGAGCGGCCGACCGGGATGCAGCCGGTCGCCATCGGGCTGTGCGCCATCGGACTTGCGGTGCTGATCTATCCGCTGGTCGAGACCAAAATTCCGATCGGCATTTTGCTGGCGCTCGCCACCGGCGTGAGCTGGGCGGCCGGCACGGTCTATCTGAAATGGGCGCGTCTGCAAGCCGATCCGATGGCGATCGCCACCTGGCAGGTCGCTATTTCGTTCGTGGTCATCGCTGCCTGCATGCTGATCTTCGAGGGCGGACTGCAATTGCAGGCTGCCCACACCGACGGTCTCGTTGCGACCGTGATGACAGGCGTGCTCGGCACCGGCACCGCTTATGGCCTATGGTTTTCGATCATTCGGCGCCTGCCGGCCATGACCGCCTCGCTCGGCGTTCTGGGCAGCCCGGTGATCGGCGTGATTTCCTCGGTGCTCATTCTTGGCGAGCGGCCGACGCCGTCCGACATCATCGGCTTCGCCCTGATCCTCGCCGCCTCGGCGTGCGTGCTGTTCGCCCGGCCGGGTCCCGCGCTGGCCTCGGCAGGATCGCCCCGAGAGGGGGCTACGCCGCTATCCGCCGCACCAGCTCGGCAACCCGGCGCGTCATCGCGCTCCGCGGGTCGGCCAACGCATCGATGACGGTGAAATGATTCGTGCCGAGGACCTCCTCGTAGCGGGTGTCGGCCTTGCCCCGCCATGCCTGGACGATGAGCTCGCTCTGGCGCTTGAACTCGCTCGACTCGAGCCCGCCCACCACCGCGTCCAAGACGCGTCCGGGCGGC
>JASHPU010000138.1 GCA_030037885.1 Xanthobacteraceae bacterium
AGCCACGACTTTGCCGTCACGAAGCGGCGCATGAATAACGCCGCAGTGATGGCGCCGCCCTGGCTGCCGCCGACATTGTTGATGTCGGCGACCTTGGATTCCAGCATCGCCTCGTAGGGCCGCCACAGCGGCAGCCGCCACAGCGGATCGTTCTCGCGCGCGGCGCTGGCCGCAAGCGCGTCGGCGAGCGCATCGTCGTCGGTGAAGAACGGCGGCACGTCGGGGCCGAGCGCGACCCGCGCGGCGCCGGTCAGCGTGGCGAAATCGGCAATCAGTTCGGGTTCGTCTTCGTCGGCGAGCGTCAGCGCGTCGGCGAGGATGAGCCGGCCTTCGGCGTCGGTGTTGCCGATCTCGACACTGATGCCCTTGCGCGAGGTGTAAATGTCGCGCGGCCGGAAACTCGCGGCCGAGATCGCGTTCTCGACCGCCGGAATGAGCACGCGCAGCCGCACATCGAGGCGGCGCGCCATGATCATGTGCGCCAGCGCCAGCGCGGTCGCCGCGCCGCCCATGTCCTTCTTCATGTGCAGCATCGACGCTTCCGTCTTGATGTCGAGGCCGCCGGTGTCGAAGCACACGCCCTTGCCGACCAGCGCAATGCGCGGATTATTGCCGGCGTCGCCCCACGTCATGTCGATGAGCCGCGGCGCCGCCGCGCCGGCGCGGCCGACCGCGTGGATCAACGGAAAATTCTGCGCCAGCAAATCGTCGCCGACGATCGATTTGCAGGCGGCGCCGTGCCGCGCCGCGAGCTGTTGCGCCGCGACTTCGAGCTCGGCCGGCCCCATATCGTTGGCCGGCGTGTTGATGAGGTCGCGCGCCAGGGTGACGGCTTCGACGATGCGCGCCAGGTCGTCGCGGTCGAGGCTTTGCGCCAGGTCGAGGTTGAGCTGGCGCGGCGCGGCCTTGCGGTAGCGCGCAAAGCGATAGCTGCCGAGCGCAAAGGCGAGCGCCGCAAGCCGCGCGTCGTGCGGCGCGTTGGCGAAGCGATAGACGCCGTCGGGCAGAAGCTGCGGCAGCCGGCCGGGCAGGAACAAGTCCTTGGCGTCGCCGGCGCTTTCAAGGCCGAACAAAACCCCGCCGAGGCCGTTCTTGCCCGGCAGCAACAGATGCCGGCCCGGCTTCGGCTCGAAGGCGGCAGCGTCGGCGAAGCCGCAGGCCTCGGCGCCGATGAGCTGCCGCACGCCGGGATAAGTCTGTGCGGTCACGAACCAGATCGGGATCGCGCCCGTGACGCCGCGGGTAATGAAAATCGAGTCCATCGGCTCTCGCAATTGTTCAAAGGCTGCGCCGTGCTAGCACGCAGCGTCTGATCCGTCATCTTTTGAACCTCATCCTGAGGCGCGCGCCGAAGGCGCGCCTCGAAGGATGCAGGCCGATGCGCCTCGGCGTGCGTCCTTCGAGGGCCGCTTCGCGGCCACCTCAGGATGAGGAGATCAAGTGAGAGCCAGGTTATGCGGGCGAAGGCGTCGTCGCCTGTATTTGCAGCCGGCTGTGCCGTATCCCGTAGAGCGCGTAGAGGGCGATGCCGATGACGAGCCAAACGACAAAGCGCAGCCAGGTGGCGAGCGGCAGGCCGGCCATCAGAAACAGCGCGGCGAGCGTGCCGAGCGGCGCGATCACATAGACGGCCGGCGCGCGGAACGGGCGCGGCAGGTCCGGCCGTTTGATGCGCAGCACCAGCACGCCGGCGCAGACGATGGCGAACGCGAACAGCGTGCCGATGCTGACCAGCTCGCCGACCAGGCCGATCGGCAGGAAGCCGGCGAGCACCGTGACCACGGCGCCGGTGATGATGGTGGTCACATAGGGCGTGCGGAAACGCGGATGGACCCTGGCGGCGAGCGGCGGCAACAGGCCGTCGCGCGCCATGGAATAAAAGATGCGCGGCTGGCCGAGCAGCAGCACCAGAATGACCGAGGTCAGCCCGAGCACGATGCCGAATTTCACGAACGGCGCCAGCCACGTCAGCCCGGTGGCGTCGATGCCGACGGCGATCGGATCGGCCACGTTGAGCTTGTCGTAGGCGACGATGCCGGTGAGCACGAGGCCGACCGCGACATAGAGCACGGTGCAGATCGCGAGCGATCCCAAAATGCCGATCGGCATGTCGCGCTTGGGATCGTTGGCTTCCTGCGCCGCGGTCGACACCGCGTCGAAGCCGATATAGGCGAAGAACACCACGGCGGCGCCGCGCAGGATGCCGCTGAAACCGTATTGGCCCGGACCGATGTTGGGCGGAATGAAGGCGCCGTGCGGATTGCTCGCCGTGGCCCAATGCGCCGGCGACACGTGCGGCGCCGCGGCGGCGATGAAGGCAATGATGATGGCGAGCTTGATGGCGACGATCACATTATTGATGCGTGCGGATTCGTGCACGCCGACGACGAGCAGCACGGTGATGGCAACGATCACCGCCATGGCCGGGACGTTGATAACCGCGCCAGTCGATTGCCAGGCGCCGTGCGCTGCGTCGTAGGCGAGCGGCGAGCCCGCATAGGCGGCCGGGATGACCACGCCGAAGTCTTTGAGAAAGCTCACCACGTAGCCGGACCAGCCGATCGCCACGGTGGTGGCGCCCAGCGCATATTCCAGGATCAAATCCCAGCCGATGATCCAGGCGATCAACTCGCCCAAGGTCGCGTACGCATAGGTGTAGGCGCTGCCGGCGATCGGCACGGTCGAAGCCATCTCGGCATAGCACAGGCCGGCGAACGCGCAGGCGACCGCGCCGAGCACGAACGACAGCGTGATCGCCGGCCCGGCATTGGCGGCGGCGGCATGGCCGGTGAGCACGAAAATGCCGGCGCCGATAATGGCGCCGATGCCGAGCGAGACCAGATTAAGCGCCGAGAGCCGGCGCTTGAGCGGGACGCCGTCATGCGTGGTCAGGTTTTGCCGGTCCGGCTCGGCGGCTTCGGCCGCCAATGCGTCAAGCGGTTTGCGGAGCCAAATCCGCGCCATCGCAATCTGCGCCGTAGCGGCGCTCCTGAAAACGCGTCGTCGTCAGCGGATATAACGCAAGCCGGACGGTCAAGGTTGCAGCCGCCGGGCCACCACAACAGGTCAGGGATGATAGCCGACGTCACCGCGGACCTTGCCGCGGAACACCCAATAGGACCAGGCGGTGTACATGAGAATGACTGGGAGCAGAAACAGCGTGCCGACCAAAAGGAAGGCCTGCGTGCTCTCCGGCGCGGCGGCCTGCCAGAGCGTGTAGTGATAGGGCACGATCATCGGCCACAGGCTGATGGCGATGCCGAGGAACGACATCAGAAAGAGGCCGATGGCGCCGAGAAACGGCAGCAACTCGTAGCGACGCACGAGCGCGTACCATTCCACGACCGCAATCACCGCAGTGATGATCGGCACCGGCGCCAGCAAGGCGATATCGGGCCAACTGAACCAGCGCTGCGCGATGCCGGCATTGGCGAGCGGCGTCCACACGCTGACGACGACGATCCCGGCCAAGACCGCGATCAGGCAGACCCGTCCCGCCCGCCGCGCCCAATCCTGCAAAGCGCCTTGGGTCTTGAGGACGAGCCAGGCCGCGCCGAGCAGCGCGTAGCCGGCCAATAGGGCGATGCCGACAACAAACGCAAACGGCGTTGCGAAGTCGAACGAGCCGCCGCCAAATTGCCGGCCATCGACCTTGAAACCCTGAATGAAGGCGCCGAGCACGACGCCCTGTGCGATGGTGGCGAGGATCGAGCCGGCGCAGAACGCGCCGTCCCAGAACCGGCGCAGCCGCTCGTGCCTGAAGCGGAATTCGAAGGCGACGCCGCGAAAGATCAGCGCGAGCAGCATGACCAGAATGGGGAAATAGACCGCCGGAATGATGATCGCGAAGGCGAGCGGAAACGCCGCCAACAGGCCGAGCCCGCCGAACACCAGCCACGTCTCGTTGCCGTCCCACACCGGCGCCACCGAATCCATGATGGTGTTGCGCATCGATTGATCCGGCGCCAAGCCGTACAGCGCGCCGACGCCGAGATCGAAACCGTCGAACACGACGTAATAGAACACCGCCAGCGCCAGCAGCACGGTCCACACCGGTACGAGATCGAGAACCTCCATCGCATCCTCACCGCGGCGAATCGGGAACGGCCCGGGCGGCGTTCTCGAACGGCGGGCGCGGCCGTCCGCTCGCCACGGGTTGCGTCACGTCCGGCGCCTGCGGACCGCGCCGCACCAGGGCGGCCATGGCCACAATGCCGGTCGGATACATGATCAGATACACGGCCACATAGCAGGCAAACGAAATGACGACGTCAATTCCGGTGAGCGATGGGGATACTGAATCGGTGGTGCGCAGGAGTCCATAGACGGTCCAGGGCTGGCGCCCAACCTCCGTCGTTATCCAACCGCAGATCACCGCGATAAAACCGAGCGGCGCCGTGTACTGGAGCAGCCACAGAAATCGCGACGATTCCCACAACCGGCGGCGCCACCGCATAACCTGCCCGGCCGCAACGACGAACAGCATGATAAAGGCGACGGCGACCATGATGCGGAAGCAGAAAAACGGCGGGCCGACCGGCGGCCGCTGGTCGGGCGGCCATTCCTTGAGGCCCTTGATCCTGCCGCTCCAGGAATGGGTGAGAATGAGGCTGCCGAGATCGGGAATCTCGACGTCGTCGTGCATCGTCGCGTCGGCGTCGTCGGGGATGCCGAACACCGTCAGCGGCACCGGATCGACGGTGTCGTAGCGGCCCTCGATCGCGGCCAGCTTGGCCGGCTGATATTCGAGCGTGTTGAGGCCGTGCTGATCGCCGAGAAACATCTGCAGCGGCACCAGCACGATCAGAAGATCGAGCGCCATGCGGATCATCATGCGCGCATCGTCCGGCGCCCGCTGCCGCCGCAGCAGCCAAGCCCCGACGCCCATCACGACGAACGCAGTGGTGATGTAAAAGGCGGTCACGGTGTGCAGCAACCGGTAGGGAAACGATGGATTGAAGATGATGGCGAGCCAGTCGACCGGCTCGAACCGGCCGTCGACCAGCTTGTAGCCTTGCGGCGTCTGCATCCATGAATTGGTCGCCAGAATCCAGAACGACGACAGCAGCGTGCCGAAAGCGACCATCGCCGCCGCGAAGAAATGCGCCCAGGCCGGCACCAGGCGGCGGCCGAACAACAGCACGCCGAGAAACGACGCCTCCAGGAAGAACGCCATCAGGCCTTCATAGGCCAAGAGCGGCGACAGCACGGCGGCCGTCGCGTCGGTGAAGCGGCTCCAATTGGTGCCGAACTGGAACGGCATGACGATGCCGGAAACGACTCCCATGCCGAACGACACGGCGAAAATACGGGTCCAGAATGCCGAAATGCGCAACCAGATGTCGCGGCCGGTGAAGAACGCCAAGCCCTCCAGCACCACGATGTAGGAAGCGAGCCCGACGGTGAACGCCGGCAACAGGATATGCCAGGAAATCACCCAGGCCCATTGCAGCCGCGACAGCAATACCGGATCCAAGGTCATGGCCGCCTTCTGAGCGCGACGCGAGCCCTCCGCAATAGGGCTACATCATTTTTTGAGTGCTCGATAGTGCACCGGCCGCGCCTCGATGCGGCCTTCGCAACCGCCAATGCGGTGGATCACTCCACCTTCTTCTGATACGGGCCGAGCGCTTTCGCCGCCGCGTGGACATAGGACAGATCGATCAGGTCGTTGACCGTCACCTTGCCGTCGATCTGGCCGGCGTCCTTGAAATACTGCCAGGCCATCTGCAGCGCCGGCACGTTGAGCTCGCCGTCCGGATCGACGGCTTGCGAGATGATGGCGCGGTGCACCGCCGGGTCCTTGATGAACGAATATTTGACCAGAATGTCGATCACTGCGTCAGCGTTGGGGCCGGCGATGTGGCCGCCCTTGAGCGCATCGTCGTAGAAGCGGATTGCCTTGACCAGCGCGATCATGAATTTGTTGGCGGTTTGCTTTTCCTTGGCGAATTTCGGGCTGAAGAAGATCACCGCCGTCTGGAAGCCCGGGAAAATCTCGTCGGCGGTGACCAGCTTCCTGGCGATGCCAAGCTGCAACAGCTTGGTCACGGTCGGCTCGACGGTGAGACTGGCGTCGATACCCTTGTTGGCATAGGCCGCGATCTGATTGGGAAAGCCGAGATAAACCGGATCGATGTCCTTGATGCTCAGGCCGACTTTCGTCAGGGCGTAGTTGATCAGCGCGTCTTCACTGTTGCCCTTGGCGGAAATCGCCACTTTGAGGCCCTTGAAGTCTTTGAGGCTCCTGACCTTGCCGCTGTCGATGAGGTCGCTGCGCACCATGATGTTTTCAAAGCTGTAATCCTTGGTGTTGCGCGCCTTGTCGGCGACGATTTTGATGCCGAGGCCGCGCTCGACCGCGTTGTAAAGCCCGGCCGAGGTGGCGCCCGACCCGACGTCGATCTCGCCGGAGCTCAGC
Organism: Xanthobacteraceae bacterium; assembly: GCA_030037885.1. Lineage (GTDB taxonomy): Bacteria > Pseudomonadota > Alphaproteobacteria > Rhizobiales > Xanthobacteraceae > BOG-931. The sequence goes on from JASHPU010000138.1 coordinate 6,422, forward strand.
GACGGGATCGCCTTGGCGGCCGAGTCGAAGCGGACGAATTTCACCTTCAGCCCCTGCTCGGCGAAATAGCCGTTGGCGTCGGCGATGAACAGCGGCGCATCGCTCGCCGCGCCGATGGTGCCGACGGTCAAGTCCTGCGCCTGCGCGTGGGCGGCCATGGCGGCCATCGCCACGACGGCCGCCGTTGCCACCAGCCAAGTTTGAATCTTTCTCATCGACGCCATTTCAATCCTCCCGACGCTCGCTCAAATTCCGCTCGTCCCCGCGCAAGCGGGGACCCAGTGCTGGATTCCCGCTTGCGTGGGAATGAGCGGAAGGTAACACGTGTCCGCTTGCCCCGCCTGCGACACAGATGCGCTTACAGCCACGGCATCAGCGAGGCGTGGATCACGTCGGGCACGCCTTCGCCGCCGACCGATTTGATGGCGAGGTCGACATCCTTGAGCGCAAAGCGGTGCGTGGTGATCAGCTCCAGCGGAAAGCGCTTCGAGGCGAGCTGCGCCAGCGCGAGCTCGCAGGCCTTGTAGCTGTGGCCGCGTGCACTCTTCATGGTGATGAACTTCACCGTGAATTTCTCCAGCGGGAAATTGGGAAACGCCGCCAGCTCGCCCTGCACCACGATGGTGCCGCCCTTGCGCTTGAGCGCCTCGATGCCGAGCAGGATCGGAATGGTGCCGGCGCCCGCGGTGCAGTCGAGCGCGACGTCGACGCCCTTGCCGCCGGTGATCTCCATGATGCGGGCGAGCGGGTCTTCCTTGGTGACGTCGATGACGTGATCGGCGCCGAGCTTTTTGGCGACCGCGATGCGGGCGCGGTCCTTGGCGGTGCCGGTGACGATGATCTGCGAGGCGCCGGCCTGCTTGCAGATCACGGTCTGCGACAGGCCCTGCTGGCCCGGCCCCTGGATCAGCACGGTCGAATCATAGCCGACGCCGCCGTCGAACAGCGACCACTCGACGCCGTTCGCCATCGGCGTCACCAGGCCCGCCAGCTCCGCCGTCACGCCCTTGGGCACGCGGTGCACCACCGCATTCCACGGCAGGTAGACGTACTGGGCGAAGCCGCCCCACAGGTGCGGCGCCTTCTCGGCCGAGGTGTAGCCGTAGCGGATCGCGTCCGGATTGCTGCGCCAGTTGGTGTTTTCGCAATGCCGGTATTGGCCGGCATGGCACCACTCGCACTTGCCGCACATCACGTAGTGCTCGACGAAGACGAGGTCGCCTTCCTTAAATCCCTTGCGGCGGGTGAATTCGCGGCCGGCTTTGGCGATGGTGCCGATGTTCTCGTGGCCCATGATGGTCGGCGCGTTGCTCGGCGGATGCTTGTAGAGCTTGACGTCGGTACCGCAGATGCCGCCGACCTCCATCTTCATCAGCGCCGCGTCCTCCGGGATGTCGGGCATCGGATATTCGCGCAATTCGGTCTTGCTCGGCCCGGTGCGCACCGCCGCCAGGACTTGTTCTGCCACTGAAAATCGCTCCAGCTTGGTTCTTGTCATCGTTAAATAGGCGCGCGCAATCTAGAATGCAGCAAAGCCGGGTCAAGGCCGCCAAACAGGTGCATTTTTGCCGTTGGCAGCCTAACTTGAAGGCGTGGCAGGCTCCTTCCCGATGATGCGACCGTTACAGCGAAGCGCGAGCCAGAGCGCCGCGCATGAGCGCGTGCGCGTTTGGACGCGGGCGCGCTTTGCGCTTGGCGAGGACGACACCGTGATGGTGTCGGAGATCGCCTGCGCGGTGCCGGGCTGTCCGCCGATCGAGACCCACGTGGTGTTCTGGACCACTGCCGGCCGCCACCATTTCCAGGTGTTCAAACCGCTCGCCAAGATCGTCGAGGACGATTTGCCGCCCGCCTTCATGAAGAACGCGCTCACCTGGGTCGAAGGCGTCGAGTGCAGTTGCTGCTAAAGGTCCTCGTATTCGCGCCGGCGGGCATGGTGTTGGATGGCGAGAACAACGATCTCGTCGCTGGCTCGATCAATCCGATAATAAACGAGGTAGGAGTATTTTCGGGTGACGAGCTTGCGCACGTCTCGGATCGTTTGTCGCCTGCCCAACTCCGGAAAGAGCAGAAGATCCTCAAGCGACTGAAGAATTACGCCCCGAACGCGCAACGCCGCGTTGGGGCTGCGTTCATAAATATATTCGGCGATTTCGGCGAGGTCTCGCGTGGCGCGTGGCGTGAAGCGAAGCCTCATCGATCAAAGCGGCGAAACGCGGCTTCCACTTCGGCGTCGCTGGCGAATTCGCGGCGGTCGGCCTGCGCGAGCCCCTCGAGAACCGCCGGCAGGTGCGCGGCGTCGATCTCCTCGGGCTCGGCATCGATCCCGGCAAGCCGCAGCATGGCCCGCGCAATCTCGTCCTGACTGTCGGGCGACAATCGGCCCACCGCCTCAACGGCCTGCTCAAGAAGTTTTGTCATGAGAGGACAATACCTCCTGTTATGGACGATATAAAGCCGCTGGCGCCTACAGCCCCGCCTTCGCCAGCGCATCCGCCTGGCGCTTGGCGACGCGGTCGATGGAGAAGCGCTCGATTGCTTCGTTGAACAGCCGATAAAAATTCAGCTCGGCGCGCAGGTGCAGGAACACGGCGCCAAGGCCGATCGCTGCGCGATCCATGAACACGAATTCGCGCGGCACCTTCACCGGCCCTTTGCGTTTGAGCGCCTGGTGGACGCGGAACGCTTCGCGGCGGCCGTATTCGGCCGGCGCGACGCCATCGGCGATGGTGCGCACGCGATCGTCAAGGAGCGGCGCATAGATGAAGCGCGCCCAGATGTTGAGCGTGTCGATCAGCTGGCGCGACAGTCCGCGAAAGCCCCAGGTCTCGTAGGCGTGCACGATCAGGTCGTCCTCGCTGCGCAGCAGGCCATGATAAAGATCGACGACGCCCTGCACGAATTTCGGCGCGAAGATGCGGATGCAGCCGTAATCGAGCAGATTGATGCCGACCGGCGCCGAGGACGTTGTGCGCGGACTGTCCCGGCCCAATCCAAAAACGGTGTAATTGCCAAGATGCGGATCGCCGTGGATGACGCCGAAACGGCTGAACGGAAACCACCACGCGGTGAACATGGCGCGCGCCAGCGCATTGCGCGTTTCGAGCGGATCGTTCTTGTGCGCGAGCATGCGGCTGCCGTCGAGCCAGTCGAGGCTCAAGAGCCGCCCGGTGGATAGTTCCGGCCAAGCCCGCGGC
>JASHPU010000139.1 GCA_030037885.1 Xanthobacteraceae bacterium
AGCTCGTCTTCGTCGAAGCCGATCAGCGATTTCAGCTTGCCGGCCGCGAGCTGTTCCAGGACGCGCCGGTCCCAGGCGAGCTCCGGATTGGAATAGCGGTCGGTGCCGGGAAAATGCGACATGCCGCCGCTCGACAGAATGACGGTCTTCAGCCCGAGCGCGGTGACGGTGCGCGCCACCGCCTGGCCGAACGCGTAACAGCGCTCCATGGTCGGCTGCGGCGGCAGATAGGCGTTGACGTAGATCGGCAGCACCGGGCCGGTGTGGCCGAGGTGGGTGAGCGGAATACCGATGGCGTAATCGATCTTCGCCGTCGAGGTGAAGGCCGGATCGAAATTCTGGCGATAGAGCTGGCGAATGAGCTCGAAACCGATCTCGCTCGGAATCGTCCAGTGAAATTTGCGCCCGGCGAATTCGCCGCTCGCTTCGCCGCCGACATGGACGGTGAACGGCGGCGCCGCGTTGTGAAAAAACTGCTCGGCGTGGTCGTTGGAAAAGATGATCCACAGGTCGGGCTCAAGCGCGCGCAGCCGCTTGCCGATGTCGGCCGCCACCTCGCGCACATGGGCGATTAGCGCCTTGTCCTCGGTGTCCGGCATGGTGAAGAACTGCGGCGCATGCGGCAGCATGGCGCCGCCGATCACGGTTGACATCATGGTCGTTCTCCTTGGCGGCAAAATTATCGCGCGGGCACAAGAACAACAAGCGCGACGATGCGGCGTATTGCTCTTGAGAAACCCGAGTCTTCTCGCAGCAGCCATGCGACGGCGTTGCCTTCACACCCGGGCGGGAAGCCGATAGCTTGCGCCGCGGCGACACGAGCGGCTGAGGAAAGAACGATGGTGGCTGTGCCGATCACGATCGCCTGCGGCAATTACGACCGCACCCGCGCGATCCGGGACGGACGCGTCAGCGTCGACGGCTGCGCCGTCACCTATCTGCCGCTCTATCCGGAGGAGATTTTTCACCGCGCCTTCAAGTTTGCCGAATTCGACGTCTCCGAGCTGTCGTTCTCCAGCTATCTGCGCACGGTCGCGGCCGGCAATGCCCATTACATCGGCGTGCCGGCCTTCGTGTCGCGGATTTTCCGCCATTCCGGCATCTACATCCGCAACGGCGCCGGCATCGGCAAGCCTGCGGATCTGCGCGGCAAGCGCATCGGCGTGCCGGAATATCAGATCACGGCGGTGGTCTGGATGCGCGGCATCATGCAGCACGAATACGGCGTCAAGCCGTCGGACATCCATTGGCGCAGCGGCGGCCAGGAACAGGCCGGCCGTCATGAGCGCACGCCGCTCAAGGCCATACCCGGCCTCGACCTGCAGCCGATCGGCGACGACAGAACGCTGGTCGGCATGCTGCGCGACGGCGAGCTCGACGCGCTGTTCACCGCCCGCGCGCCGTCTTCGTTCCTCAAAGGTGAGCCGCACATCGCGCGGCTCTTTCCCGACACCCGTGCGGCCGAGCAGGCCTACTACAAAAAAACGAAACTGTTCCCGATCATGCACCTGATCGGCATCCGCCGCTCGCTGTGCGAAAAATATCCGTGGCTCGCCACCAGCGTCTACAAGGCGTTCTGCGAGGCCAAGGTCTTGGCGATGATCGACCTGCGCGACGTCAATGCGCTGATGGTGACGCTGCCCTGGCTCGAGGCCGAGACCAACGAGACGGCCGCCATCATGGGCGAGGACTTCTGGCGCTACGGCGTCGACGAAAACCGGCCGGAGATCGACGCGCTGACGCAATACGCCTTCGAACAGGGTTTGATCGAGCGCAAGCCCATGATCGAGGAGCTGTTCCATGCCTCGACCTTCGATATGTCGAAGGTGTAAGGGATGGGACGATGATGCAGACCGACAATCGCGTGATCGTTTCCGGCTGCGGCCCGGTCGGCGCCGTGATGACCTTGGCGCTGGTCAAAAGGGGCATTCCGGTCACGCTGATCGAGCAATTGCCCGACGCCGCCGAGGACCAACGCGCCGCCACCATCCATCCGCCGACCGTTGCGATGCTGGTCGAGCTCGGCCTTGAGAAGGAGATGTTCTCGGACGCGCCGTCCGGCGGCATGAATGCGCCGCTGTTCCAGTTCCGCGACCGCGAGACCGGCGACCTGATCGCGGTGTTCGACATCAGCCTGCTCAAGGGCGAAATCCCCTATCCCTACGTGGTGCAGTGGGAGCAGTACAAGCTCGTGCACGCGGCGCTGCCGCACATCAGGGCGAGCGGCATCGGCGAGATTCGCTTCTCGACGAAATTCCTCGGCCTGACGCAGACCGCCGACACCGTCGCGGCGACGGTCAGCAACGCCGCCGGTGAAACCGAAACGCTGCGCGCAAAGTATCTGATCGGCACCGACGGCGGCAGCAGCACGGTGCGGCGCGCCGCGCAAATTGCCTTCGAGGGCTTCACCTGGCCGGAGCGTTTCATCAAAATCGGCACCACGTTCGATTTCGGCACCATCGGCAAAGGCTACTGCACGCGCAATTATTTCTTCGATCCCGACGAGTGGCTCAATCTGTTCAAGGTCAAGGGCTACGGCCCGCCGGGCATCTGGCGCGGCGTGCTGCCGGTGCGGGAAGCCGAGACCGACGAGGCGGCGCTGAGCATGGCCGGCATCCAGCGCCGCCTGCAGCGCATCCATCACAAGAGCGGCGATTACGACATTCCATATTACGCGCTGTACGCCGTGCATCAGCGCGTTGCCGCGACCTTCAACAAGGGCCGCGTGCTGCTCGCCGGCGATTGCGCCCACGTCAACAATCCGATCGGCGGCATGGGCATGAACGGCGGCCTCCACGATGCCGTCAATCTCGCCGAAAAGCTCGCCGACGTGTGGTTCGGCCGCGCCGATGCCGGCGTGCTCGACCGCTACACGCGGCAGCGCCGCACGGTGCAGGTCGATTACGTGCAGGCGCAGACCATCGACAACAAGCGCAAGCTCGAGGAAAAAGACCCGGCGATCCGCCGCCGCCATTTGGACGACCTGCGCCGCACCTCCGAGGACGTCGCGCGGCACAAGAAATTTCTCTACCGCTCGTCACTGATCGACAGTCTGAATTCGGCGAACGCGGTGGAGTGAGTCGTCAGGCCGTTGCGTGCGCCGATACCGAAACGGCTTGGCCGAGCGCCGCGAAAGCCGCTTCAAGTTGCTCAAGCCGTGACGCATGGTCAAGGCGAAACAACCGATCGACCGACTCGCGCTTCCAGCCCAAGCGGCGCGCAAGTTCGGCACGGGTGATGCCCTCCTCCCGCAGCTGCCGGTAAAGCTCGATCTTCAGCACCGTCAGAGCAGGTAGGCGAACAAGGTGAGGGCCGCGCCGGTGACCTTCGGGTATGCCTTCGCCATTCCCCGTAAGCGTTTACTTGCGCGGGACTGCAAGAAGCTTCCCCCACTTCGCCTCGATCGCCCTCACGTCCTCGGCGGACAGCGCCGACGGCGTCGGGAATTGGTCGCGCCAGGCGAATGGCCGGCAGGCCTCGATGATCGCCTTGGAGTGCGCGGTGACGCCAGCGTCCTTGTCGGCCGGCGCGATGCGCGGGTCGAGCGCCGAGCTCCAGGCGTTGCGCAGAATATCGATGTTTTCCGAGGGCTCGCAGCGGGTCGTCACCGCCCACATCACGTCGGCAAGATTGGACGGATCGATGTCGTCGTCCACCACCACGATGATGCGCGCCATGTAGCTGTGCGCGGCGGCGACGAGGCCGGCGCGCTTGGCATGGCCGTCGTAGCGCTGGCGCAGCGCCACCACCGTCATCAGCTGCGACACGTGCTGCCAGACGCCGGTCACGTCGGTGACGCCGGCGGCTTCCAGATTGCTCCAGATCGTGGCGGCGCGGAACGGCAGGCCGAAATGAAAGCGCGGCGGCTTCATCGGCGGCGAGCCGAGCAGGATCGGATCGTTGCGATGATGGATGGCGGTCACGTCCATCACCGGCCCGGGCCGCGCCGCGGCCGCGTAATAGCCGGTGAATTCGCCGAACGGGCCCTCGGGCAGCGTCGCCTCGCTCATCGGCACGAGCCGGCCCTCGAACACGATTTCCGCGGCTGCCGGCAGCGGCAGCCCGGTCAGCGGACCGGCGCACACCGCGATCGGCGCGCCCTTGATGGCACCGGCGAATTCGTATTCCGAGCAGCCGTCGGGCAAATATTCGAAGCCGGCAATGAACAGCGCCGGATCTTCGCCGTGCACCACCGCGACCGGACAGCTCTCGCCGCGATCCCAATATTTCCTGGCGATGAGCGCGCCGTGCCGGCCGCCGTGGTCGAACTGCACGGTCACCTTGTTGCGGCCGTGCACCTGGACGCGATAGATCGACGCGTTGATCCAGCCGTCATCCGGATCGCGCATCACCACGATCGAACCGGAGCCGATGAACGGACCGCCGTCGTGCCTGTGCCAAATCGGCGCGGGGAAGCGCGCGGTGTCGACGTCGGAACCGGTTTGCGTGTTCTCCTGGAACGGGGCCTCTTTCACGTTGACCGGCGCAATCGGCCGCAAGTCCTTGCGCTTCTCCATCCAGGCCTTGAGTGCGTCGAGCGGCCGCAGCGTTGGAGCAAGGCCGAGCGCCAGCGCCGCGCGCTGCACGTTGGTGGTGGCGTTGCTGAAAATCCGATAGCCGCTGCGATGGCCCTTGATGCGGTCGAACAGCAGCGCCGGGCATTCGGGCAATCCGGCCGCGACTTCGGTGATACCGCCGATTTCGAAGCGCGGGTCGGCGTCGTCGATCCGGCGCAACGCGCCGAGCTGATCGACAAGCTCGATGAACGCGCGCAGGTCCTGGTACATCGGCGGGAACCTGAGAAGCGGCGACGGCGGACCGGGCGGCGAACAGCTCCGGAAAGGCCGAGTATAGCCGAACGCCGCAGCCCGTGCTGCCGCGGCGATCAGCCGTCGCTGCGTTGGCACGAGGCCGATGTCAAGGAGTTCTCCTCAGCGTAAAACCGGTATAAATGGCCGTTCAGTAGCCGGGTCTGCATGCACTCCGTCGCCCATCTCATCCATGCCTATGGGTTGCTCGTCGTTGCCGGTTTCATCGGCATCGAAGCCTTGGGCGTGCCGCTGCCCGGCGAAACAGCGCTGATCGTCGGCGCGGTGATTGCCGGACGCACCCATGAACTGAGCATCGTCGGCGTCATCGTGGTGGCGGCGCTCGCCTCCGTCGCCGGCCGCATCATCGGCTATGCCATCGGCGCGCGCTTCGGCTATTGGCTGCTGCTTCGTTACGGCGCGTATGTGCGGATCACCGAACCGCGCATCAAGCTCGGCGAGTTCCTGTTCCTCCGTCATGGCGGCGCGATCATCATCGGCGCGCAATTCGTGCCGTTCCTGCGCCCCATTGCGGGCATCCTCGCCGGCGCCAACCGCATGCCGTGGCACAATTTCCTGATCGCCAGCGCCATTGGGGCGAGTCTGTGGGCGTTGTTCTTCGGCATCGGCGCCTACTGGTTCGGTCGTGAGTTCGCGCACCTTGCGGAATCGTGGTGGTTCCTGCGCGGCCCGAGCGGCTGGATCGTGTTCGGCGCCGCGGCGGTCATCGTTCTCATCGTGCTTGCGCTCTTCGTTGCCCGTCATGAGGCGCAACTCGTCGCCAAGGCCGAGCGTGCCCTGCCCGGCCCGCTGCGCGTGCCGTAGATCTCGCCCCCTCGCATGAGCGGCTGGTCGACGATCGACTGCGACGTGCATGCCAACGTGCCCGGCATGGCCGCGCTGTTGCCATATCTCGACGAGCAATGGCGCGACAGCGTGATCGACCGCGGCCTCAATTCGCTGGAATCGATCAGCTACCCGCCGAACGCGCCGCTCACCGCGCGGGCCGATTGGCGCGGCAAGGCCGGCGAACCGCCGCATACGCTCGATATGCTGCGCAGCCATGCGCTCGACCGCTGGAAAATCGACGTCGCGATCTGCAATTGCCTCTACGGCGTGCAGTTGTTGTTCAGCGAAGACATGGCGGCCGCATTCGCCAAGGCAGTGAACGATTGGCTGGCGGCCGAGTGGCTCGCTCGCGATCCGCGGCTGCGCGGCTCGATCGTCGTGCCGATGCAGAACACCGATTATGCGGTCGCCGAGATCGAGCGCTGCGCGCCCGACCGGCGCTTCGTGCAGGTCCTGGTCCTGGCGATGGGCGAGGCGCCGCTTGGCCGGCGCGAGTATTGGCCGATCTTCGCGGCCGCGGAGCGCCACGATCTGCCGATCGGCATTCATGCCGGGTCGAGCTTTCGCCACGCCGTGACCTCGCTCGGCTGGCCATCGTGGTATGTCGAGGATTACTGCGCCAACGCGCAGGGCTTTCAGGCCCAGGTGGCGAGTCTCGTCTGCGAAGGCGTGTTCGTCAAATATCCCAAGCTGAAAGTGGTGCTGCTGGAATCCGGCGTCACCTGGCTGCCGGCGTTCCTCTGGCGCCTGACAAAATTCTGGCGCGGCGTGCGCGCCGAGGTGCCGTGGGTCGATCGTCCGCCCTGGGAGATCGTGCGCGATCATTTGCGCTTGACCATTCAGCCGTTCGACGGTCCCGCCGAGCCGCACGCCGTTGCCCGGCTCGTCGATCAGCTGCAGTCCGACGACATGCTGCTGTTTGCCTCGGACTTTCCGCACTGGCAGTTCGACGGCGACGCCATCATGCCGGCCGGCATTCCGCAAAAGCTGCACGGCAAGATCAAGCGCGACAATGCGCTTGCCACCTATCCGCGCCTCACCGCAGCGGCAGCCGCTTAGGCCAAAGCCCATGGCCAGACACGTGATCGCTCCGCTGCGCGACTTTCCGGCCGGCTCGCGCAAGCTGGTCGACGTGAAAGGCCGCGCGATCGTGATCTTCAACGTCGACGGCGCGTTCTTTGCGCTCGCCAATCGCTGCCCGCACCAGGGCGGCAGCCTGGTTGCCGGCCACCTGGTCGGACTGATCGAGGCGAGCGAACCGGGCTGCTATCGCTACTCGCGCCGCGGCGAGATCGTCCGCTGTCCGTGGCACGGCTGGGAATTCGACCTGCGCACCGGCAAGTCGTGGTGCGAGCCCGATCGGGTGCGGGCGCGGCAATTCGCAGTCGCGATCGCTCCCGGCGCCAAGCTGGTGGAAGGCCCGTACGTGGCCGAGACCTTCCCGGTGCGCATCGAAGATGATTACGTCGTGCTCGAGGCGTGAGGCGGGGGCGAAGGGCGGCCGGCATGGGGCAACGACGATCGGCACCGGGACGGCTGCGGCTCGCGGCCGATATCGGCGGCACCTTCACCGACATTGCGGTGTTCGACGAGAAGAGCGGGCAACTCACCTTCGGCAAGGCGCTGTCGACGCCGGCACATCTGGTCGAGGGCATTGCGGCGGGCGTCGCCAAAGCCGGCAGCGATTATCGTTCCGCCGCGTTGTTCCTGCACGGCTCGACCATCGCCATCAACACCATGCTCGAGCGCACCGGCTCCCGCACCGCGCTCCTGATCACCGAAGGCTTTCGCGACATCTACGAGATCGGGCGCATCAACCGGCCGGACGCCTATAATCTGTTCTTTCAGAAACACGAGCCGCTGATCGAGCGCGCGCTGCGCTTCGAGGTCCGCGAGCGCACGCTCGCCGACGGCGAGATCGAGACGCCGCTCGACGACGCCGAAATCGCCGCGCTCGGCAACAAGCTCGAAGAACTCGGCATCGAAGCGGTCGCCATCCTGTTTCTCAACTGCTATGCCAATGCCGATCACGAGCGGCGCGCCAAGGCGATACTGGAAAACAATCATCCGAAGCTGTTCGTGTCCGCCTCGCACGAACTGTCGCAGGAGTATCGCGAGTTCGAGCGCTGCTCCACGGTTGCGGCCAACGCCTATATCGGACCAAAGGTCCGCCGCTATATCGGCGAGATCGATTGCCACATGCGCGCGGCCGGCTTTGCCGGTTCGTTCCTGGTGGTGCAGTCGACCGGCGGACTTTATGAAGCCGCGCAGGCGCAGAGCCAGTGCGTGCGCATGCTGGAGTCCGGACCCGCCGCCGGCGTCATCGGCACGCAGGCGCTGTGCCGCATGCGCGGCATCGACAACGCCATCGCCTTCGACATGGGCGGCACCACCGCCAAAGCCGGCGTCATTTATCGCGGCGAGGCGTTGACCACGGGCACGGCGCTGATCGGCGGCTACGAAAAAGCGCTGCCGGTGCAGATCGCCATGATGGACATTTTCGAAGTCGGCACCGGCGGCGGCTCGATCGCGCGCGCGGTCGACGGTGCGTTGCGGGTCGGTCCGCAAAGCGCGGGCGCCGCGCCGGGCCCGGCCTGCTATGGGCTTGGCGGCAGCGAGCCGACCGTGACCGACGCCAATCTGGTGCTCGGCCGCCTCGATGCCGAACGCTTCCTCGGCGGCGAGATGAAGCTCGATGCCGCGGCGGCGGAGCGTGCGCTATCGCGCCACATCGGCGCGCCGCTCGGATTAAGCGTGGTGGAAGCCGCCGACGGCATTCTGCGGATCGCCGCCACCGCCATGTCATACGCGGTGAAGGGCGTCACCACCGAGCGCGGGTTCGACGCCGGCGATTTTGTGTTGGTCGCGTATGGCGGCGCCGGGCCGTTGCACGCCGTCGAGGTGGCGCGCGAGATCGGCATGCGCAACGTCATCGTGCCGTTCGCGCCCGGCATGTTTTCCGCCTTCGGCATGCTGTTCGCCGATTTGCGCTACGATTACGTGCGCACCTGGTTCACGCCGCTCGACGACGCATCGTTCGGCGACATCGAAGCCGTCTATCGCGCGCTGGAGAGCCAAGGACGCGACGCGATCGCCGGCGCGTCGGTCAAGCCGCAGCGCATCGTGGTGAAACGCGCAGCCGACATGCGCTATGTCGGCCAGGAGCACGCCGTGACCGTCGATTTGCCGATGACGGTGTTTGGCCGCGGCGACCGCAAAGCAATCAAGCGGCAGTTCGACGCCATGCACGCCCGGCGCTACGGCACCTCGGCGCCCGCCGAACCGGCCGAGATCGTCAGCCTGCGCTCGACCGTGACCGGACTGATGCGCAAGCCGCCGCAGCGCAAGATGGCGCGCGGACAAAAGACGCCGCCGGCCACCGCGTGCGGCGCCACGCGCAAGGTCTTTTGCGGCGGCCGCTTCCGCCTGACGTCGACCTTTTGGCGGCCGGCGCTCTTTGCCGGCAATCAGATCGAGGGGCCGGCGCTGATCGAAGAATACGCCTCGACGACGCTGCTGCTCCCCGGCGACACGCTGGAAGTCGATGCCTATGGCAATCTGGCGATACGGGTCGGCGGCGGTGAGGGTAAGCGCCTCACCTATCATCAATCTCGTTAAGCCTGATTTCCGATTTCAGGCAGCACGGTTTATGCGCTGGCGTTGTAGGCGGCGGTAAGGGGCGACTAGACGACCGATTCCATGAAACCGCTCAATTGGGCCGCAGCCTTTGTACGCTGAAATAGCGGCCTTTTCGGAGGTCCCATATGATTCGAATTTTGGAAGCGCTCGACTAGACAGTTTGCCGCGCTTGCACAAGGGAGCCGTTTCCGCGAAGATGCGTTCCCGGTATGTTCGTTAGACCGATGTTAACTGTGGCGGTCGCGGCACTTAGAAACCCAATCGAATCGCCTATGCAGGGCAAAATAGGAGGTGCGGGATGGCCATGAAAATAGGGGATACCATTGGCGTTCAATGCGAAGTGCGGCCCGGCCCGTTCGAGGGCGAGAAAATGATCACGTTCGACACGGTGCACGGCCCAACCTCTGGGTTCGTGCGCTCCTCAGAGCTGCGACACCAAGAAACGCAATGGTACGTTAGGGCAAAAATTCAGAACATTATTGATGACGATACTCTTGAGGTACGAGTGCGGGGATCGTTTTTTACAACCAACGGAGTCGCTTCCATACCAAGGCGATATGCCATGGCCGCCTGAAATTAAAAATGCAATGATCCTCTCTCAACCACAAATAAGAGCCGCAGTTGAGCGGGGCGAAATTCGATTCGATCATCCATTGGAGGAGCGGCAATGGGGCGAGGCTTCGGTAGACCTTCGCCTCGGTTATAAGTTCACGAAACTCACGGGCGACCCTAGTGTGACCTTTGCAATGACGAGAGGTATCGGCCCTATCGCCGCAGCTGGACTCTATCATGAAGAGACTTTCGCACATAAGGACAAATTCGGAAAACGGAAAACGTACATATTATACCCCGGCGAATTTATATTGGCCCTAACTCATGAGCATATTTGGATGCCTCGCAATCTGATCGCAATGGTAGAGGGCCGCAGTACTTATGCCCGTGTCGGCCTTTCAATGCATCAAACGGCTCCCTGGATTCAGCCCGGTTGGGACGGACAAATAACTTTGGAAATCCGCAATGGTGGTCCGTTCAAAATCGAGTTGACGCCTTTAGATGATTTGCCGTGTCAGTTGACGTTCTTTCAACTCACTAGCGAGTTATCGGACGATCTGGCGTACGGATCTCGCGCTACAGACGAATTTCAAAGCCAAAGTAGCGCGCTACCGCGACGCCGAGATTCTTAGGCGGTGCGCTTCCTGCGTTGGCGCCGGCGGCGGGGTCGCTGATCCTTCCGCCCGCGCGTTGCTTTCCGTCCTGCGTGGGAATGTCCTTTAGTAGCGTCGGCGGACCAGCAAAAGCGCCGCGCAATATGGTCTCCAGGCCCATCGTGATATGGCCTTTGGCTATAACTCTCTAATTCTTGATGTGTTCAAATGGCTACGTGAGATAGGTGGGAAAGGCCCCATATCGTGAATGTGGTGTCAACTACGCAATCCGCGTTGGCGGGTGATCGGCCACGGCCGCATCAGGCGCTATGGGGAGCGTTCGGTGGCTGCCGGCGGTTGCGTCCGCAAAATCTCGCTGAATTCTCGTTCCAACCGGCGAAGCGCCGCCAGCAAGGCGGGCGACGGCGGTAGTTCGTCTGGCGTCTCGTCGGGAAAATGTTCCGCGTACTTGCTCGCGTCGAACATTCAGCCCCCCTCCGTGCCGAATTTCCCGTTCATCAGGGACGCCTGGGGTAGTTCGCAAGTCAAGCGCCAGTCGGCGTATTCCACTGGTTTGTGGCGTGCCATTGGATTTAGATCATACCTTGCTCAGATAGCACCACGTTCTCGTCATGCCCGGGCTTGACCCGGGCATCCATGCGGCTGCGACGCAGCATGGATTGCCGGGTCAAGCCCGGCAATGACGAATGAAGGAGCTCGATTCGATTACAGTGGAACGTGCTCTGCGCCTCCGCCAATGCACAGAGCGGGCGGCAGTTGGTCAGCCGGTGCGCTGACTTCGCCCGGCAGTCGTCTTCGTTTGCGGCCCAGCGATAATGCATTAAGGTCTCGCGCGCGCAGCACGCGCGACGAACTGATTTCGACAGCGGAGCCGGCGAGAGCAAATGGCAAGAGCGGCGACAAGAGCGGCGACACGAGCAGCAACAAGAGCGGCCAAACGGACGCGGCATCAGGTCGATCCGGTCGTCACCGAGATCGTGCGCAACGGCGTGATCGCGGTGACGGAGGAGATGAAGACCAACCTGATGCGCACCGCCTACAACATCATCATCTACGAGGCGCTCGACTTCACCACCGGGCTGTTCACCACCGCCGGCGAGACCATCTCCATCGGCATCGGGCTGCCGATGTTCATCCGCGGCATGGCGGAGACCGTGAAGGCGAAGATCCGGCATTTCGGCCTCGCCGCGATGCGGCCCGGCGACATCTACGTCACCAACGATTCCTATCTCACCGGCAGCCATCTCAACCACGTCACGCTGACCTTGCCGATCTTTCATCGCGGCGTCTTGGTCGGCTTTTCCTGCTGCATGGCGCACTGGCTCGACATCGGCGGCACGCTCGGCGGCATCACCACCGATATTTTTTCCGAAGGGCTGCAGATCCCGATCCTGAAACTGCACGATCGCGGCGCGCCGAACGAGACGCTGATCGAGGTCATCAAGCAGAACATGCGGCTGCCGAGCCGCGCCATGGGCGACCTGCGCGCCCAGGTCACGGCGGTGAAAACCGGCGAACGGCGCTTCCTCGAACTGGTCGAGCGCTACGGCCGCGACGCCGTGCTCGGCGCGATTGCGGCCATCATGGACCATTCGGAAGTGATGGCGCGCGCCCGCACCCAATCGATCCCGGACGGCGTCTACGAGGCGGAATCGTTCATGGATGACGACGGCATCGACGTCGGCAAGAAGGTGCCGATCCGGGTCCGCGTCATCGTCAAGGGCGAGGAGATGGTTGTCGACTTGAGCGAGGTGTCGCGCCAGGTGCGCGGCTCGTTCAATTCCGGCGTCACCACCGGCCATGCCTGCTCGCAAGTGGCCTACAAATGCCTGACCTCGCCGACCGACTACCCGATCAACGACGGCTCGTTTCGCAGCCTCAAGGCCATCGTGCCGCCGGGCCGGGTGGTGAGCGCGGTGCGGCCGGCGCCGATGCGCTGGTGGATGACCTATCCGATGACCATCGTCGACACGGTGTTCAAGGCGCTGGCGCCGGTGATCCCGGATCGCGTCATCGCCGGCCACCATGCCGATCTGGTGATTGCCGCCTGTCACGGCATCAACACCAGGACGGCGGAATTCTTTCTCGCCAATTTCGGGCCGCTCGGCGGCGGCTGGGGCGCCAAGCGCAACGAGGACGGCGTCTCCGGCACGGTGTGCATCAACGACGGCGACACGCATAATTCGCCGAGCGAGCAATCCGAGGTGAAATTCCCGCTGGTGGTCGAGCGCTATGCGCTCATTGCGGATTCCGGCGGCGCCGGCCGCCACCGCGGCGGGCTTGGCCTCGAACGCGTGGTACGCGCGCGGGTGCCGATGACGTTCAACAGCCACGTCGAGCGCGCCCATTGCAAGCCGTGGGGGCTCGCCGGCGGCGGCGATGCCAGCGGCAACGAAGTCGCCATCCGCATCGGCGGCCAATGGAAGACCGACTTCCCCAACGCCAAGGTGCTGGTGGCGCATTTGCAGCCCGGCGACGCGTTTCGCATGCGCTCGGGCGGCGGCGGCGGCTATGGCGCGCCGCTCGATCGGCCGATCGAAGCGGTCGAGGCCGACGCCGCGCAGGGCTATATCTCGGTTGCGGCGGCGCGTGATGCGTATGGCGTCGTGCTCGATGCGCAAAACTTCGCGGCCGACCGTCCGGCCACGGAGCGACTGCGTGCCGCCATGCGCGACGGCGTCAAGGTCCGCCGCCCACGCCAAAGCGCGAGCGCATAAACGCGCCGCTCGCCAAAGCTTGCCTGCCGCACCGCACAATGCAAACGCCCACATGCAAGCGCCCATGATGCAAGCGCCTCTGACATCGGCTTCTTGAACGGCCGCTTTTGCGGCGCCATATTACCGCTCGGTCGCGCGGGAAGTGGTTCCGCGCGACCATCAGGGCGCTGCAAGGGCCCGCAAAGTCGCTGTCAAGGACTTTGAAACCATGTCCAGGATTTCGTCGCTCTCGAGTCCGTTCCTGCTCGGCTTCGACGAGATCGAGCGCGTGCTTGATCGCGTCGGCAAGGCGGCGGACGGTTATCCGCCCTACAACATCGAGCGCATCCCGGGCGACGGCAGGTGCCCGGACCGGCTGCGCATCACGCTGGCCGTAGCCGGGTTTACCCGCGACCAGCTTGACGTGTCGATCGAGGAAAGCCAGCTCGTCATCCGTGGCCGGCAAAACGACGACAAAAGCCGCCAATTCGTCCACCGCGGCATCGCCGCGCGCCAGTTCCAGCGTATTTTCGTGCTGGCGGACGGGATGGAGGTGCTGGGGGCCGACCTGAAGAACGGATTGCTGTCGATCGATCTGGCGCGTCCGCAACCGGAACGCATCGTTAAATCGATTGCAATCAATGAATACGAATAATGAAACCCGCGAGGACTCGACGCAGTTATCAGATCAGGAGTCGAGGGCCATGACAAACGCACTGAACCGTACTGAAGCTGCAATTTCACCGGAAGCGCTCGCCCAGTTGGGCGACGGAACCATCGCGTACGTGAAAACGATCCGTTCCGAGGACGTTCCGGCATTGTTTCCGCAGGCGCCGCACATCGCGCCGGGTATGAAGCTCTTTGCACTGCACGCAGCCGATGGCACGCCGATCATGCTGACCGACAGCCGCGAAGCCGCGGAAGCCAACGCCTGGAGTCAGGAGTTGGAAATGGTCAGCGTGCACTGACCAGGAATCAGGCAACAGGGATCAGGAATCAGCAGCCACCTGATTCCTGATCCCTGATCCCTGATCCCTGATACCTACGCCGCCGACGCAGACGGCATCGTCAGGACCGCGTACAACGCTTCCGCATCATGCGAGGCGCGCAGCTTGTGGGCCACTGCCGGGTCGCGTAACAGCCGTGCGACGCGCGCCAGCGCCTTGAGATGATCGGCGCCGGCACCCGCGGGCGCCAACAAGAGAAAAATCAAATCGACCGGCTGGCCATCGAGCGCCTCGAAATCGATCGGCCGATCGAGTCGCGCGAACAGACCGAACAGCCGCGGCAGATTCTCCATCTTGCCGTGCGGGATGGCGATGCCGTTGCCGACGGCGGTGGAACCGAGCTTTTCCCGCTGCATCAGAATTTCGAAGATGGCGCGCTCGTTTTGGCCGGCCAAAGCCGCCGCGCGCGCCGCAAGCTCGTGCAGGACCTGCTTCTTGTTATTGACCTTGAGCGCCGGAAGAATCGCGTTCGGCGCAACGAGATCGGTGAGCGGCATTGCGGGAACCTGAAAGCGCGAGGCCGCAGCCTGCGGCTTGAGCCTTATTGCATTGATAGGGCGATGACCGGTGGAATTGCTTGCTGCACCGCATGATCTTGTTCGGATGTGGCGGTCCGCGTTCGGCGATCATGCTCCAAAAGCCGCGGGAACATAAGGACGGCCCACCGGCCCGTCAATGGCCTTGATCGGACCTTGCAGAGCCCGCGTCGATCCAGCCCAAATGCCCGTCCGGACGGCGGTAAACCACGTTGATGCCGCCATTGACAGCATGACGGAACACCAGGACCGGAGCGCCCGTCATGTCGAGTTCCGTCACTGCGTCGCGCACCGACAGCTGGCGCAACGCGGTGGTCGATTCGGCGATGATCACCGGTGCAAATCCCTCGACCGGCGCCTCGGCCTCGCCTTCCGGCGCGGCGATCACGTAGCTCGGCGCGTCAAGCGCGTCGCTGCCATCGAGCCGCTCCGGGCGGTGGTACTTGAGCCGGCGGTGATAGCGCCGCAGCCGCTTCTCGATGCGCAGCGCCGCCTGATCGGCGCTGGCGTAAGCGTCGGCGGCGATGCCTTCGGCGTGCAGGGTGATCTTCGAATCCAGATGTATGGCGCATTCGGTGCGAAAACCGAAACCTTCGCGTTGCAACGTGACGTGGCCTGAATAACCGCCGTCAAAATACTTGCCCATGGCCTCGGCGACGCGCGCCTTGACGCGCTCGCGCAACGCGTCGCCGACGTCGAGATTTTTCCCGGAAATGCGAAACGACATGCTTGCCTCCGCGCGGCCGCGCCATTGCCTGGCGATGACGGCACATTGTCCCGCAAGATTCCACCTAAGCATCGCCCGGTACGGAATCAACGCGGCGCCACATCGACGTTGCGCCGAGCCGAAGCCGCAATAGCCCCGCAGACGCGCCGGCACGCCGCCGCTCGCGGTTCAGGACGACACCGCGACCTGCTTCTCGCGCCGGCGCTGCACCGACGACGGAATGCGCATGGCTTCGCGGTACTTGGCGACGGTGCGCCGCGCGATGTCGACGCCGGCCTCGCGCAGCCGCTCGACGATGGTGTCGTCGGACAACACCGCATCGGCGCTCTCGGCGTCGATCAACTGCTTGATGCGGTGGCGCACCGCTTCGGCCGCATGCGCTTCGCCGCCATGCGCGGCGGCAATGGCCGAGGTGAAGAAATATTTCAGCTCGAAAATACCACGGCTCGTCGCCATGTATTTGTTGGCAGTGACGCGCGACACCGTCGATTCGTGCATGCCGATCGCTTCGGCCACCGTTTTGAGATTGAGCGGACGCAAGTGCTCGACGCCGCGGGCGAAGAACGCATCCTGCTGGCGCACGATCTCGTTCGACACCTTCAGAATGGTGCGGGCGCGCTGGTCGAGCGCGCGCACCAGCCAGGTGGCGTTCTGCAGGCATTCGGCGAGATAGGATTTTTCCGCCTCGCGGCGCACCGTGGCCGACACCTCGGCGTAATAGCTCTGATTGACGAGCACCTTCGGCAGCGTGTCGGAATTGAGCTCGACGAGCCACGCCCCGTTGGGCGCCGGCCGCACGAACACGTCCGGCACGATCGGCTGTACCGGCGCGGTGCCGAACGCGAGCCCCGGCTTGGGATTGAGCTTGCGCAGCTCGGCGATCATATCGGCGAGATCCTCCTCGCCGACGCCGCAGATTTTCTTCAGCGCCGCAAAATCACGCCGGGCGACGAGATCGAGATGAGCGACGAGCGCCTGCATGGCCGGATCGAAGCGATTGCGCTCCCTGATCTGAATCGCCACGCACTCGGCCAAGTCGCGGGCAAACACGCCGGGCGGATCGAATTTTTGCAACAGGCCGAGCACG
>JASHPU010000140.1 GCA_030037885.1 Xanthobacteraceae bacterium
ATTCGCGCGGTGGCGGCGCAGCGCGCGCGGCTGCGCCCGCGGCTGGCTAACCACGGCGCTGGTCGTCCAGTCGATGGCGGGAGGCGAGGCGGAGAAGCTCCTGCTCGATCGCGCGGACGCGCGCGACCGCCAAGACCGGCAGCGGCAGGCCGAGTGGGCCCTCGACGCGGGCTGGAGTTGGCCCGCCTGGGAGCCGCGGCTCCGCGAGGCGGCGCGCACCTTGGTACTGAGGCATCGCGCCGCCATCGCCCGGGTGGCGGTCGCGCTCATCAAACACGGCGCGCTCAGCGGCGAAGAGATCGACGCGCTGATCTGACAAGGAGTAGTCACCGCGGCGACGTGCCGTCGATCCGCGCGCATGGCAGATTGGCAAGAGCCGCACCCGCGCCCGAAGTATTAAATTTCAACAACGTGTTACCAGCCCATGGAAGGTCGAGCTCGATGCGAAATTTTGAAGCCTTTGTGAGTCTGTCGATCCTTTCAGGGACGTACATGTGGCTAGCAAATTCGATCGCCGAACCGTGCGCTAGTATTTGTCCTCCGGCCGGTTCGACCACGCTATCATCATCGAACCTGTATCTGAAATACGCGTGTTCGACTCCTATTGTTGCGGAGAACACGATCGCCGCCATTGGGTAATCATAAAGTGGCGGCTCGCATTGCATGACGAGTGTGGCCGTTACTGTCCGACCAAATTGTTGAAAGGTGTTAAGTGCACGATTTTGTTCTAAGACAATTTTTTTGTCGCTGAGCTGATCAATGCTGACAACACGTTTCCAAGGACCTTCTGCTGCCAATGAACCGGACATTAGACATCCCAAGAGATACACCGCAGTCATTTTGAGCCAGAAGTACTTTGTTAGATAATTGTCTTTGAACTGCATTTTAGGCTCCATTTTTCTTCCCATGTTGATATGTCGCAAGCCTCTTTGCAGCCGAAGTTCGACGGCAGCAGTCTACGGTGGTAAAAGATCAAAAATTGAGAAGCTCGCACGCATCTAGCCCAAACGCTTAATGTGGCGCTTGCAGTGCCTTGAGCACGAGTTGCGCGCCGCCAGACGCTAGGAAGAACGCCGCAAATAAAGCAAAGCCGACCATGAGTGTGATTTCTACAATAGAAAAGCTCCGATCGATCTTCGCCTCGCGCGCGGCTGACCGCTGCTCCACAAGGATGTCGCCGGTGTCGTCCCTCTGCCATCCGTGGCGCAGATAATGGGTTTCAATGATACGCCGAGCGAAGAAGGGATAGATGAGCCAGGAGAGCCCGCCGGTGATCACGGCAAGAGCGAACGCCATCACGGCATGCAGCCAGACCCCCTTGGCGCCAAAGTAAAAGCAGCCGAAGAGCAGCGTCCAAAGTCCCGGATGGGTTACTGTTTCGACATACCCGTTCGCGGGATTGCGAAATGCGATGATGGCCACTGCACCTTTGCTCCCCCTCTGTGACTATATCGCGGTAGCAAAATTCGGCAAGTGAAACGGCGCCCGGCCGGGCGGCGCGCGTAGCGTCGGGCGTTTGCTCGGCGGGTCTTATTCACCAGAGAGGACAGTTGGAAGTGGCGGAATGTAGTTTTGAGTGGAGATCGCTAGGCACTTTCCCGGACGAGCAATCGCTTCTGGTACTCGGGGTTCGTGATGTTCAATTCCTTGATGGCGATCATGAGCGCGCGTTCCTGGTCGGGCGCGTACACGGTGCCAAGGAATGCAGCTGGTGAACCTTTGAGCCTGTAAATCTCAAAGCGGATCGGCTTCTTGCTACGCGACTTCTTACTACGCACTGCGATGTTTACCTCGAAGTTTACCTTCAGCCCCGCGCCCCAACCCTCAAATCTAAGAAGTCCCTTATTTTACTGGCGCGCTCGGAGAGATTCGAACTCCCGACCCCCAGATTCGAAGTCTGGTGCTCTATCCAGCTGAGCTACGAGCGCGCGTGCGCGCACCATAGCGGCTTCGGCGCGAATGTCACGACGCCGGAGGATCGCTTTGATCGTCATTCCGGAGCGCCGCGCAGCGGCGAGTCCGGAATCCATAACCCCAAGCGCCGGGATTATGGATTCCGGGTTCCTCGCTTCGCTCGGCCCCGGAATGACGAACGATTGTGGCTTGCGTCCTCGCCACCGTGCGGCTTACGGCAGCCGGAACATGAGCAGCTGGTCGGTATTGCCGCCGCCGCCCGGCGTCAGCGAGCCGCCGACAAAGTAAGCGGCCTCGCCGATTGTCGCGCCGCCAAAGCCATGGCGGCCGTGCGGCATCGGCGTCAGCGTGGTCCAGCGGCCGGTTTTTGGATCGTAACCCTCGTTTTCCGGAAAAGTATGATCGGGCGGCAGCTCGCCGCCGAGCACCAGGATGAGGCCGTGGTAATAGGCGCCGGCAAGGCCGCTGCGCGGCGTCGGCAGCGGCGCAGCCGAACTCCAAGTATCGGTCGCCGGATCGTACACGTCGTGCAACCCGGTACGCTGGACCGGCCCCTTGAAGCGGCCGCCGATGACGTGGATTTTGCCGTCGACCGCGATCACCACCATGTGGTCGCGCGCGGTCGGCAGCGGCGCCGCGTTGCTCCATTGTCCGGTCTGCGGATCAAAAACTTCATGCGCCGCCACCACGACGGCGTCAGGGCCACGGCCGCCGATGACGTGAATCTTGCCGTTGACCACGGCGGCGCCGGCCGAGCCGCGCGCCACGTGCATCGGCGGCAGGCTACGCCAGCGATCGGTCGCCGGATCGTATTCGAAGGCGTCGGTGCCGGCGCCCTTGTGCACCGACGCGGTGAAGCCGCCGAACGCGTAAATCTTGCCGCCCGTTGCCACGACGGCGAGATGATCGCGGCCCTCCGGCAACGGCGCCCGCGCGCGCCAGGCATTGGTCACCGGATCGTATTCGTCGTGGTAGGGACCGGCGACGCCGTGCACCGAGCCACCGAGCGCGTGCAATTTGCCGTCAAGCGCGACGGCGGCAACTTCACCGCGCGCGGCAGGCAGCGGCGCCTTCAGCGTCCACGATCCGCCGCCGGGCTGCGCCGCAGCATTGGCGAGGATCGCCAAGCTTGCAGCAAAAAACGCGAGCAGCACCGCGCCGCCCATTCGTTCAAGCTGCACTGCTGGATAAGTCTTTCTCATGGTTCCACCATTTTGTTCCAGGTTTCATATTGCTTCGAAAACGAATTTGGCAAAGCGCACGATCCCCCGAGAAAAGAAAAACCGACAATGCGGCCAACATTATAGAGAAAACTCTTATTGCGTCATGTGACATGCGGATAGCGCGCGGGCGGTATGCCCTACGGTTCCAGGAACGTCGAGCGCAGCGCTCCGGTTGTCGTCGGTTGCAGCGACGGAGGCAAATAGCGACGGAGGTAAATCATGAGCGATTTTCGCGATCCTAACGATCCGCTGCGGCGCGATCCGGTTTACGATCCGAACGTGCGCAGCAGCAATGCCGCCTGGGGCTGGATTGCCGGCATTGTGTTCCTGGGCATCATCGTGGCGCTGGCTTTCGGCGTCGGCAGGTCGCCGAACCACGGCGGCACCAACGTTGCCAGCAACACGTCGCCGGCAGCGACCCAGACGGCACCCGGCCCGGGCAGCCGAAGCTTTGCGCCGACGCCCAATCCGATGCCGGCCAACCCGACGCCGGCGCCGGCAAAACCGTAGCGCCTGACGCAGCAAACAACAAACTAATAAGAGAACGGCCTCGCTTGCGAGCGGGGCCGTTTGCATTTGGGCTCTTGACCGCTCCGCGAAGGCGGGGACCCAGTCCTGGATTCCCGCTTTCGCGGGAATGAGCGGAATTTTCTCACGCCGATCCGCCTTCCTCACTGTGCTCCCGCGCGATGGCGAGCGGGACGCGCGCCACGGTCACGCCGGTCGCTTCGCTCAGGCGCACAACGTTGATCGTGCCGGCAAATTCGGGTGAGCCGGAATAATAAGCCGGCACCATGCCGTTGCCGACGCGCGCGGCGCGATTCCAATGGCCGAGCGCGACGTAATCGGCGCCGGTCGCGGCAATCTCGGCGTCGCCAACCAGCCATGACGGATGCAGGCCGCCGCTGCGATCCGGCATCGGCATGTAATGGCCGTGCGCCACCGCGATCTGCCAGCGGCTGGATCGCGGCCGCGCCCGCTCGAACGGAATCATATCGTCATAGTCGCGATGCGCGCGGCCCCAGATTTCCAGCGACAGGTCCGCAAACAGTACGGCTTCATCGTGAGTGATACCGATGACGTGCAAATTTCTCAGCGTGGCGAGCGGAGCACGGCGATAGATGGCGTCGCTGACCGCCGGATCGTGATTGCCGGGCAGGATCACCACCGGCAATCCGGCGCTGCCGATCACCGCAGCAGCGCGCTCGATCAACGCTTGCGGCAGGCGATGGTGATCGAACGTGTCGCCGGCGAGAATGACCACGTCGGCGGCGGCGCCGCGCGCCGCATCGAGCACGCAGGCAAGACCAGCCGTGCCGTCGCCGCCGTGCAGCCGCGCCGTATAATCGTGGTCGACGTGCAAATCCGAACTGTGCACGACGACGATGTCATGGACTGGCGGCGGCATGAGCAAAAAATCACAGGGAAGACGCCGCCTGCTTTAGCGCAAGCATGCGGTCGCTGCCAATGCGCGCGAAAAAGCCGCCGGCGTGAGCCGGCCGCAAGAGAGCATTTACCGCCGCGGGATTTCCAGCATGGGCCGCTCGCTCCCGCCATGGCCGGCTTGTTCTTCCAGCGGCCGCTTGAGCAGCCGGAAGCGATTGGGATCGAGAGCCGGCGCGGCCGCAGCGGCCAGCGGGGGCGCCGCGCCCGGCTGCAGGGCGGGCGACGGCACGTTGGCCGATCTCGGCTCGTCGGCCGCGCCTGGGCGTTGACGCGAAATGCGACCGCGCCAGCGGTCGATCACCGCGGCAAGCGAACGGCCGTCGAGCGGACCATGCTCGCCGCTCGCCTCCTCGCCCATCGTGTCGCTGCGCGGCAGCGTCTGCGCCGGCAATGGCTTGAACTTGAGCCGCGTCGGCAACGCGACGCCCTCGCCGAAGGCAAATGCCTCGCCGGTGCCGAGCGAGGGTAGAAACGCGAGCAGGTTGGCGGCGGTGTCGGCCACCGCGGAGCGCAGCAATTCCTGATCGCGGTCGTTGGTCATGCGCATTGCAAACAGCGTCGAACATTGCGACAGGATGGTCGGATCGAGCTCCGCCGGCCGTTGCGAGACCAGGCCGAGGAAGACCCCGTATTTGCGGCCCTCCTTGGCGATGCGCGAAATCGCGCGCCGCGTCGGCGCGAACCCGACGCTGTGGTCGGCCGCCATGTAGCGGTGCGCCTCCTCGCAGACGACCAGAAGCGGGGCGCCGCCGTCGCTCCACAGGCCGAGATCGAACGCCATGCGGCAAGTGACGGACACCAGCGCGTCGACGACCTCGGAAGGAAATCCGGCCAGCTGCATGATGGTCATCGGCTTGCCGTTCGGCGGCAGTCGGAACAGCGTCGCCAGAATGTCCGCCATGGTATCGCCGCCGACATTGGCGTTTTCGAACATGAAGGCGTAGCGCGGATCGTTGCACACCGTTTCGATCCGCATCATCAGCTTGTGGTAGATCATGCGCGAGGCGCGGTTCTCCAGTTTGCCCATGCGCGCGTCGAGCAGCGACAAGAGATCGGCGATGCGGTAGGGCACCGGCACGTCGAGCGTGTAACGAATGCCGACGCCCTCGCCCGGCTTGACGATCCTGCTGGCGAGGCCGATCTGCTGGGCATAGGACGATTTGGCGAGCGGGATGACTTCCGACAGGAAGTCGACCTCCTCGTCGATACCGGGCCGGCCGCCGAACAACACGTCGACGATCTCGTCGAAATTGAACAGCCAGAACGGCAGCTTGATGTTGTTGGGGTTGAGCACCTGGGCGCGCTCGCCGAAGCAGCGGCCGTATTCGTTGTGCACGTCGAGCAGCAGCACGCGCAGGTCCGGCCGGGCCTGCAGGATCTGCTGCAAGAGTAGCGCAATGGCGCTCGACTTGCCGACGCCGGTGGTGCCGAGCACGGCAAAGTGCTTGCTCAACATTTCGTCGACGTCGACCGCCGCCGGGATGGCGCCATCCTGCTGCAACTGGCCGATCTCGATCATGCGGGAGCCGGAGCTTTGAAAGATCAGCCGCAGCTCGCGCGAACCGATGAAGATCACCGGATCGCCCATGCCCGGATAGCACATGGTGCCGCGCTGAAAGTAGGCAACGCCATTGTCGCTCGAGCGGATTTCGCCGATCAGGTCGAGCTGTGCCACCGCGGCGTCGGGCTCACCGGCACGGGCTTCCGCACGCATCGATACGTCGGTGACGAGGCCGACCAACAGCGTCTTGCCGACCGCGACGCCGAGAAACTTGCCGACGGTGATACGCTTTTCTTCCGGCCCCTGCGGCGACATTGCCGGGATGCCGACGTCGGCACGCGAGCCGTGGACGGAAATAATGCGCCCGATGAGCTCGACTTTCGGCGCCGCCGTTGCGGCCGGTTGGGCAACGTTGGTCAACAAGCTGAAGCTCCTTCGGGCCTGCCGCCGATCCCTATAGGCTGTCAATTAACGGCTTCGACTGGAGATTCCGTTAATCCGGCAAGGGCAATTGCACCGCGCCGGCCCATCGGCTGCGGTTCCCGCAATTTCGCCGAGGAGACTTCGGCTTAGCCGTCTTAAGCCGGCGTTAACGACGGCAGACCGGCCGCTCCTTCGGTCGGCCAGCCGACACTGCTCAGCCCCGCAGCGGCCGGCGATGGCGCGGGGTCGCGCTGGAACGGGCCTCGCCGATGGCGCGCCGGGCCGGCGCCAGCTCTTCGAGAAAAATCGGTTTGGCGAAATAAAAGCCCTGCGCGTATCTGATCCGCGTCGCCGCCTGCAGATAGGCGACTTCCTCGAAGGTCTCGACGCCTTCGGCCAGCATGGTCATGCCCAGTGCCTCGCTGAGCGCCTCGATCGCTTTGAGCACGCTCTGGCTGCGCGGCCGCTGATGGATGTCGGTGATGAAGGAGCGGTCGATCTTGATCTCGTCGGCGGTGATATCGGCGAGCGTCGCCAGCGACGAATAGCCGGTGCCGAAATCGTCGATCGAAACCCGCGCGCCGATGTCGCGCAGCATCGGCAGAAACTGCGTCTGAAACTCGGTCTTGGCCAGGAACGCGTCTTCCGTCACCTCGACCATGAAACGGCTGGCGCAATTGGTCGCCTTCAGCTCCTCGCAGAAGCCGGTCATGAATCGGGCATCGCTCGCCTGCTTGGCCGCGACGTTGATGCTGATCGTAGCCTCGGCGCCGAAGGCGTCGTCGAGCAGATCCATCGATTTGACGATTTCAGCAAGCGCCAGATAGGTGAGATCGTCGATCAGCCCGAGCTCGACGGCGAGGCCGATGAATTCGCCCGGCGGCTGGATGACGCCGTCCTCGTCGCGCAGCCGCAGCAACGCCTCGACGCCGACAACGTCCTGCGTGCGAATATCGACCTTGGGCTGGAACGCGCAGCAGACGCGACCGTCGCGCACCGCAAGCCGCAGCCGCTGTTCGCGCGCCATGCGCGCAGCCATCGCGCGCCCCATGTCGGCCTCGAACAGAGCCGCGGCGCCCTTGCTGGCTTCCTTGACGCGGTACATCGCGGTCTCCGCGGCGCGCCGCAGCGTATCGTAGTTCACGCCGTGATCGGGATAAACGCTTATTCCGATCGAGGCCGAGGTGAGAATCTCGTAACCCTCGATGAGAAACGGCTCCCTCAGCTCATGCAGAATCTCCTCGATCGGCTTTGCCAGATCCTCGCTACCCTCGATCGGATCGAGCATCAGCAGGAACTCGTCGCCGCTGATGCGCGCGAGCATGTCGGAAGCGCGAAGCCGCGCCGCGATCCGCTGCGCGATCTTGAGCAACAGCCGGTCGCCGACCGCATGCGTATAGTAGTCGTTGACGTGCTTGAAATTATCGACGTCGAGAAACGCCAGCGCGAAACGGCCGGATTGGCTGGATTGACCGGCGCTCGCCAGCAACTGCCGAACCTGCTCGCGGGCCAGTGCGTCGTTCGGCAAGCCGGTCAGTTCGTCGAAATAGGCGCGCTGCGACAGTTCGCGTTCGGCCTGTTTGCGGGCGGTGAAATCGAGCGCGGTGGACAGCACCAGCGGCCGGCCAAGGATGTGTACCGGTCGTTCGCAGATCAACAGCGTCCGCTCGGCCGTCGCGCCCGCCGCCTGCACCAGCCGCTCCGTCGTGTTGATCGCAGCGCGGCCGCCTTTCGGGCCGCTTGGCCCGCCCGCCCCGGCGGCGCCGGAAAGCGCTGATGCCTCGCAGTTGGCCAGGATGATGCTGCCGTCCTCCGTCTGCACGGTGACGCCGACCGGAAGAAGCTCGATGATCGAATTGAGCAACGCCACGGCGCGCCGCGCCTGTGCCTCGTCGTGCCTTGCCTCGTCAAGGAAAGGACGGTGCGGCAAGTCGGCGGCGGCCGCAGGCGCTACGCTCGCACCGTCGCCATCGTCGGACGGCGACCGGCCGCATTGTCCGGCGCCGTGTTCTCCCCGGGTCATCGGCCTTGCCCCAAAATCCCCTTCAGCGACCGCCGCAAGCAGACTGCGCGCCAAGACGTTGGGCGTCACTCTAGGAGAGCGAGGACAATGAAAATTTAAGAGCCGCGGCGCGAGTGGCGCGACTGCCATGCTCAGGCGGCCCCTTAAGCTCCCGTTAACGAACCGATGTTCCGCGGCGCGCCCGCGCCTGGGGGAACCCAATTGTTCAACCGGCATTGGTCCAACAGACATCGATGTTTGCGGGAAACGTCATGGCCGAAGAAGTGAAAACCAGTGAAGGCGCCTACCGAGAACCCGGCCGCCCGGCGGAGCCCACGGCCTCGGCGAAGGAGCGCTTGGCGGGAAGCCTGCCGCCGCAGGAGCGCAGGCAGCCCGATCCGGCGCTGCAATTGAGCGGCGGCCGGCTCGGTGGCGGCGCTATCACGTTGGTCGCGGTCGTGGCCGCCTTCATTCTGGCCGTCGTGCTGTACGGCCTCAACAGTCCCGGCCCCAATGCCCAGGACGTCGGGACCCCGCCAAAAACTGCGGCGGCACCGCAGGCGGGCGGAAACCCGGGCGCGCCTGACCAGCGGCCGGCCAACAGCGCGAACCACCCTTGAGCCGCTGAACTCGCCCGCGGCGCTAACGCTCGAAAGCGGCGTCGATCGGCACCCGATAGCCGTTGGCCAACCGATTGGTCTCGTTCGCCATGCCGACCACAGCCATGACTTCGCCGAACATCTCTTCGGTCATGCCGGCCTTGCGCGCCGCCGCGCCGTGGCTCGCGATGCAATAGGCGCAGCCATTGGTGACGCTGACCGCCAGATATATCATTTCCTTGGTCAGCGCATCGAGCGCGCCGGGCGCCATGACCTCCTTGACGCTCTCCCAGGTCCGCTTGAGCGTCACCGGATCGTGCGCCAGATATTTCCAGAAATTGTTCACGTCGTCGACTTTCCGCGTGCGCTTGATGTCGTCGAATACGGCCCGAACTGCCGGATTTTTGGCATCGCCGTATTCGATCGGTCCAAAGGCGCTTCCAGGCGTGCTTGCAAGTGCGCTCATGATCGGCTCCTCCTGCCCTGCCCCACGCCGAGCAAAATGCCACTGCCGGGCGCCGCGAAACAGGGTTGGGATGCGCCGCCCGAGACGCTACATTAAGCTGCTGGTCCACAGCTGCGGCTGACCCCGCCCGCTGGGCCGACCTCTCCGGCCGTCCGGAGAGGTTTTCGCGTTTTCAAAGGGGCGGTCAGCCGACCGCGAATGGCCGTGAAAGAGACGACAAAGCCACGCCCGCTGCCGGCCTCGATCGACGCCACGGTCGATCTGTTGGCCGAGGCCGATTATCTCGCCGACCGCTCGCTCGGCACCGTGCTCTATCTGGCGCTGCGGATGGGCCGGCCGCTGTTCCTCGAAGGCGAGGCCGGGGTCGGCAAGACCGAGATCGCCAAGGTTTTGTCATCGACCTTGGGCCGCCGTCTGATCCGGCTGCAATGCTACGAGGGCCTCGACGTCGCCGCCGCCGTGTACGAATGGAATTACGCGGCGCAAATGATCGCAATCCGGGTCGCCGAGGCCGAAGGCGAGCATGACCGTGGCCGGCTCGAGCACGACGTGTTCTCCGAGCGCTTTTTGATCAAGCGCCCGCTCTTACAAGCGCTCGAGCCGGACACCGCCGGCGCGCCGGTGCTATTGATCGACGAGATCGACCGCACCGACGAAGCCTTCGAAGCGTTCCTGCTCGAAGTTTTGGCCGACTTTCAGGTGACGATCCCCGAGCTGGGCACGGTGAAGGCGGCGCAGCCGCCAATCGTCGCCATCACCTCGAACCGCACCCGCGAAGTGCACGATGCGCTCAAGCGCCGCTGCCTCTACCACTGGGTCGGCTATCCCACGGCCGAGCGCGAGCTTGCGATCGTGCGCAAAAAGGTGCCGGGCGTCGCCAAAAAACTCTCCGAGCAGATCGTCGGTTTCGTGCAGCGGCTCCGTAATCAGGATCTGTTCAAGGCCCCCGGTGTGGCTGAAACCCTGGATTGGGCCGGCGCGCTGTCGGAGCTTGACGTGGTCGCACTCGATCCCGCCACCGTCTCCGACACGCTCGGCGTCTTGCTCAAATACCAGGACGACATCGCGCGGCTGGAAGGCTCCAAGGTCAAGGAGCTGCTCGATGGAGTGAAAGCGGAGCTGCGGGCGGCCGAATAATGATGCGCCACACCTGCCGCTCGCAACACTCCTTCGTCATGCCCGGGCTTGACCCGGGCATCCATGCTGCGTCTTGGCCGCATGGATTGCCGGGTCGAGCCCGGCAATGACGAGTGAGGGACGGTCGGCAACCGAGGAACAGCGAGGCCGCCTCGCCGAGAACATCGTCTATTTCGCCCGTGCGCTGCGCGCCGCCGGCATTCCGGTCGGGCCGGGCGTGGTGCTTGATGCGCTGGAAGCGCTGAAGGTCGCCGGCGTCGGCACGCGCGAGGATTTTTACTGGACGCTGCACGCCGTGCTTGTGAAGCGCCACGAGCATTCGCTGCTGTTCGACCAGGCCTTTCGCATCTTCTTCCGCCGACGCGGCTATATCGATCAGATGCTGGCGATGATGCTGCCGCAGGTCCCCGCCCCGCCGCAGGCGCCGCAGCCCGGCTCGACCCGCGTGCACGAAGCACTGTTCTCCGGGCTCGACAACAAGCTCAAGCGGCAGCGCGAGGTCGAGCTCGACGCGCGCATGACGGTGTCCGACCGCGAGGTGCTGCAGCGCAAGGATTTTGCCCAGATGACCAGCGCCGAGATCGAAGCCGCCAAGGCGGCGATCAAGCGCCTGGTGCTGCCGCTCGCCGAGGTGCGCACGCGGCGCCTTAAGCCGCACCCGCGCGGCCATCTGATCGACACCCGCCGTACGCTGCGCGCCAGCATGAAAGGCGGCGGCGACTTCATCGACCTGCGTTTCATCGGGCCAAAAACCAAGCCGCCGCCGCTCGTGGCGCTGCTCGATATTTCCGGCTCGATGAGCCAGTACAGCCGCATCTTTCTGCATTTTCTCCACGCGCTCACCGAGACGCGCCGCCGCGTCAGCACGTTCCTGTTCGGCACGCGGCTAACCAACGTCACGCGCGCGCTGCGCGAGCGCGACCCCGACGACGCGCTCGCCGCCTGCTCGGCGAGCGTCCCGGACTGGTCGGGCGGCACCCGCATCGCTTCATCACTGCGCGTCTTCAACAAATTGTGGGCGCGCCGCGTCCTCACCCAGGGCGCGGTCGTGATGCTGATCACCGACGGGTTGGAGCGCGACGCCGACGATACCCTCGCCTTCGAGATCGATCGTCTGCACCGCTCCTGCCGGCGCCTGATCTGGCTCAATCCGCTCCTTCGCTTCGAAGGCTTCGAGGCGCGCGCCCGCGGCATTCGCGCCATGCTGCCGCATGTCGACGAGTTTCGCCCGATCCATAATCTCGAATCGATGGCCGGCCTGGTCGCCGCGCTTGAGCACGATGGCGGGCGCTCGGGTGATCCCAAGGCTTGGATGCAGAAGGTGGCGTGAGGGATTATATTGCCCGGTAGCGCATAGCGAATGGCCTATTTCAAACCCTATTCGCCATTCGCCATTCGCGTAGAACAAAGTGAGGTCCACATGCTCGCAACCAACGACGATATCCTCAAAGCCGCCGAGGATTGGCGCAAGGGCGGCCGCGACGTTGCGCTCGCCACCGTGGTGGAGACCTGGGGCTCGGCGCCGCGTCCGGTCGGCTCCAATCTCGTCATCGACGGCGAGGGCAATTTTTTGGGCTCGGTCTCCGGCGGCTGCGTCGAAGGCGCGGTGGTGACCGAAGCGCTCGACGTCATCGACAGCGGTCAGCCGAAAATGCTGGAATTCGGCGTCGCCGACGAGACCGCCTGGAAGGTCGGCCTGTCCTGCGGCGGGACTATTCGGGTGTATGTGGAGAAGGTGGAATAGAAGGGACGCGAATGGCGAAATAGCGAATAGCGAATGGCGAATGAGGTAAGACCACTTTCCCTATTCGCTATTCGCCACTCGCCACTCGCTATTCGCGATATGAGACAGCCATGAAATTAAATCTTCTCAGCACCCTCAACGCCGAGCGCGCGGCGCGGCGCGCCGCGATCGTCATCACCAATGTGGCGAGCGGCAAGTCGCGCCTGGTCAAGGCCGCCGACGTCGCCAAGGATCCGCTGCGTGCGATCCTCGCCGAGCGCCTGCGCACCGGCAAAAGCGGCATGGCGGACAGCCCCGATGGCCGCGTCTTTCTCACCGTCTACGTGCCGGCGCCGCAGCTCGTCATCACCGGCGCGGTGCATATCAGCCAGACCCTGGCGCCGATCGGAAAACTGCTCGGCTACGACGTGACCATCGTCGATCCGCGCACCGCGTTCGCCTCCATCGAGCGCTTTCCCGACGTCAAGGTGATCGCCGAGTGGCCGGACAAGGCCTTGCCGCCGCTCGGCATCGACCATTACACGGCGTTTGTCGCGCTGACCCACGACCCGAAGATCGACGACCCGGCGCTCACCCATGCGCTGGCGCGCGACTGCTTCTATATCGGCGCGCTCGGCTCGAAAAAGACCCATGGGCGCCGCGTCGCGCGGCTCAAGGAGCAGGGCTTGAGCGACGCCGACATTGCCCGCATCCACGCGCCCATCGGGCTCGACATCGGCGCCGTGTCGCCGGCCGAAATCGCCGTCGCCATCATGGCGGAGATCACCGCGCGGCTGCGCGAGGAAGGCGAAGCGGACGCGGGCTCCGCGCCGGCGCCCGCTATCGCAAGAGCCGCGTCATGAAGTTCGGCGCGGTGGCGCCCAAGGAAGCGCTCGGCGCGACCGCCGTCCACACCATCCGCCAAGGCGCGCTGGTGCTCAAGAAAGGCACGCTGATCGGCGCCGCCGAGGTTGCCGCGCTCGATGCCGCCGGCATCAAGGATGTCGTGGTAGCGCGGCTCGAGCCGGGCGACGTGTCGGAAGACGAGGCCGCCGCCGGAATCGCCAAGGCGGTCGCCGGTGCGGGCGTCCATGTCGATCGCGCCTTTACCGGCCGCGCCAATCTGTTCGCGCAGAACGCCGGCGTGCTGGTGGTCGACAAGGACAGCGTCGACCGGCTCAACCGCATCGACGAGGCGATCACGTTCGCCACGCTCCCCGCCTATAAGCCTGTGGTCGCCGGCGAAATGATTGCGACGGTGAAGATCATCCCGTTCGCGGTCGACAAAACGGCGCGCGACGCGGCGCTCGCCGGCGTGCAAAAACCGCTGCTGCGCGTCGCACCGTATCGCGTGCGCAAGGTCGGCGTCGTCTCGACGATCCTGCCGGGCCTGTCGCCCAAGGTGATCGACAAGACGCTGAAAATCACGACCGAGCGGTTGGCGCCGGCGGGCGCCGCCATCGTCGCCGAGCGGCGCGTGCCGCACGAGCGCGCCGCGCTCGCCCGCGCCCTCGATGCGGTGCTCAAGGACGGCGCCGAACTTGCCATCGTGTTCGGCGCCTCGGCGATCGCCGACCGCCGCGACGTGATTCCGGCCGCCGTGGAATCGATCGGCGGCCGCGTCGCGCATTTCGGCATGCCGGTCGATCCCGGCAATCTGCTGATGATCGGCAACGCCGCCGGCCATCCGGTGCTCGGCGCGCCGGGCTGTGCCCGCAGCCCCAAGGAAAACGGTTTCGATTGGGTGTTGATGCGGCTTCTGGCCGGCCTGCCGGTCGGCCGCGAGGACATCACCGGGTTCGGCGTCGGCGGCCTCTTGATGGAAATCGTGACGCGGCCGCAGCCGCGCGACGAGCCGGCCAAGACCGGCCGCGCCCTCGCCGCATTGGTGCTCGCCGCCGGCCGCTCGAGCCGCATGGGCGGGCCGAACAAGCTTTTGGAAAAAATCAACGGCCGGGCGCTGGTGCGTATCGTCGCCGAGGCGGCGCTTGCCTCGAAGGCGCGGCCGGTCATCGTCGTGACCGGCCACCAGCGCGAACGGGTCGAAGCGGCGCTCGCCGGCCTGCCAGTGCGATTCGTCCATAATCCGGGCTTCGCCGATGGTCTCGGCACCTCGCTGAAAGCAGGCATCGCCGCGGTGCCGCCGGAAACGGACGGAGCCATCGTCTGCCTTGGCGACATGCCGCAGGTCGACGCCGGGCTGATCGATCGCCTGATCGCCGCGTTCGATCCCGACAAGGGCGCACTCGCGGTGGTGCCGACCACCGCGGGCAAGCGCGGCAATCCGGTGGTGTGGTCGCGCCGCTTCTTCCCCGACCTGATGGCGGTGGAAGGCGATGTCGGTGCGCGCCATCTGATCGGCCGCTATGCCGAGGCTGTCACCGAGGTGCCGCTGACCGGCACGGCGGCGCTCATCGACATCGACACGCCGGAAGCGCTTAAGGCCGTCAAGGCGGAATTGGAAAAAACCTAACAGCCGCGTTTCCCGGGCGCAGCGCAGCACGAAGTGGTGCGCTGCAGACCCGGGATCGTTACGAACTCCGCGTTTGTGACGGTCCCGGAACAGCGGTGCACCGCTTCGCGCTGCACCGCATCCGGGAAACAACGCCTCTAACTGTGCAGAGCGACCAAATTCACCGACTGGAAACCGTTGCGCGCTAGCGTCTTCCCCGTTCCCGGGGGAGGGCTTTCATGACGCGTTCACTCACGCACGGCGCACGTGCGATCGCGGCGGCAGCGCTGTTGGCGGCGATGACCGGTGCGGCCGCGGCGGCCGGCGCGTTCGCCGTCGGCACCTGCGGCGCCTACGGCTACGGTTTCGATTTTCGCATCGCGGCCGACGCCCGCGCGGCGGCACTGAAAAAGTGCGCCGGCAGCGCCTGCAAGATCGTCGGCACCATGCGCCGCGGCTGCGCCGCCATGGCGATCGACGCCAAAAATCCGTGCGGCTCCTACGGTTGGGCGATCAACTCGCATCTCGGCAAGGCCGAGAACGCCTCGATGCGCCGCTGCTACCAATTCGGCGGCCACAACTGCGTGGTGCGCGCCTGGGCCTGCGACGAAAAGGGCTGATTATGGCTCGATCTCTCCGCTCATTCCCGCGAAAGCGGGAATCCAGGACTGGGTCCCCGCCTTCGCGGGGACGAGCGGCATCTGAAATCGGTCATCGCGTGCCGGCGATCTGCTTGAGCACTGGCGCCCAGGTCTTCTGCTCGTTCTGAATGAACGCGAGCGTTTGCTGAGGCGACATCGCCACCCCCTCGCCGCCCAATTGCGCCAGCCGCTCGCGCACGTCCGCGGCGCCGGTCACTTTGAGCAGATCGGCATTGGCTTTTTGCACGATGGCGTCCGGCGTTCCGGCCGGCGCGACCAGCACCTGCCAACCCACTGCGGCAAAGCCCGGCAGCGTTTCGGCAACGGTCGGCACGTCCGGGAAATTGGCAAGGCGCTGGCGCGATGCCACTGCGAGCGGGCGGGCGTTGCCGGCGGCGACCGCGCCGGCGATCCCCGGATAGGAATCGAGCGCGAGCGCGATGCGGCCGCCCATCATGTCGTTGAGCACCGCCGTGGTGCCGCCCGAATAGGGCACCATCAGAAGCTTGATGCCGGCGCGGCTTTGCAAAAGCTCGCCGCCGAGATGGGTGAGCCGCCCCACGCCGTTGGCGCCGTAAGCGAGCTTGCCGGGTTCCTTCTTCGCCAGCGCGATCAATTCCGGCAACGTCTTGACGCCGACCCACGGCGCTGCGGTGATGAACAGCGGCGCACCGTTGAGATAGCCGATCGGCGTAAAATCGCGCGGCACTTCGATCGGCAGATTGTCGGCCTTGCCGGGCAGCGCCACGAAAGCCGACAGCGCCGGCATGAACAACGTGTAGCCGTCGGGCGTAGCGGTGGCAGCCGCGTGTGCCGCAATGGCGCCGCCGGCGCCGGGCTGATTGACCACCACCGCCTGCACGCCCCAGACCTTGCTCAGGCGCTCGGCAATGATGCGCATGGCGACGTCGATGGAGCTGCCCGGCGCGGAATCGGAGATCAGCCGCACCGGATGGGTCGGATAAGTTTGCGCCCGTGCTGTCGCGCCGGCGGGACAGATCGACAGCATAAGCCATACCAGGAGAACGCGGCGGCGACGTGGATTCATAGCTTTCTCTTGTGGCGGCAGCATCATCTGCTGAAAACCGGTCAACCCTCGCCGACCCTGTTTTCAATCCGTCGATCAGGCACCAGCCACATCAGTGCCACCACAACGTAAATCGCGACCGATAGCCAGGGATAAACGAATGCGAGCCCAATCGCCGCAGCATAAAGCACCGGCGAGAGCTTGCCCTTGAGATCGCGGCCGAGTGCTTCGGCAAGCACGGAATGGCGACCGTGCCGATGCAGGATGGCCTGTTGCAGCAGGTAATAGGCGATGGCCGGCATGAAAAGCGCCACGCCGTACGCGGCGACCGGTACCGGTGCCGGCAAATTTTGGCCCAGCCAGGCTGTCGCCGCGGGCACCAGCGACAGCCAGAACAACAGGTGCGAATTGGCCCACAGAATGAGTCCATCGACACGCGAGACGGTATGCAGAAGATGGTGATGGTTGTTCCAGTAGATCGCCAGATAAATGAAGCTCATCACGTATGTGAAAAAACTCGGCGCTACGGCGGCAAGCGCGCGCCAATCGGCGCCATGCGGTATCCGCAGCTCGAGCACCATGATGGTGATCAGGATGGCGATCACGCCATCGCTGAACGCCGCCAAGCGGTCCTTGCCCATAGCGGGTCCCGCGTTTTCGGACATTGAACCGTACGCGCGTCCGCTTGCTCCGGAAAGAGCAAGCTCCGCAGACGCTGTTTCGGCAGGCGCTATTGAAACGGCGTGACAGCAACGGCCTACTTGCCGATCGCCTCCGCGACCGCGCGCCGGGCGAGCACGCCGACCAGATGCGCGCGGTATTCGGCGCTGCCGTGAATGTCGCTGTTCATGCCGTCGGCCGGAATGCTCATGCCTTCCAGCGATTTCGGCGAGAACCGCGTCTTCAGCGCCTCTTCGAACGACGGCACCCGGAACACGCCGTTGGCGCCGGCGCCGGTGACGGCGAGGCGGATGTCGCTGCCACGTTTCGACACGAACACGCCGACCAGCGCGAACCGCGACGCCTGATTCTTGAATTTCTGATAGGCCGCTTTCTTCGGGATCGGGAAGCTCACCTTGGTGATGATTTCCGCAGGCTCGAGCGCGGTCGAGAACATGCCGGTGAAGAAATCGTCGGCCTTGATGCGGCGCTTGTTGGTGATGATGGTGGCGCCGAGGCCCAGGCAGGCGGCCGGATAGTCGGCGTTCGGATCGTTGTTGGCGATCGAGCCGCCGATCGTGCCCATGTGGCGCACCGCGGGATCGCCGATCAGGCCGGCGAGCTTGGCCAGCGCCGGGATCGCCTCATGCACCACCGGCGAGGTGTTGACATCGTTATGGCGCGTCATCGCGCCGATGCTGAGCGAGCGGCCCCTCAGCTCGATGCCGGAGAGGCCATCGACCAGCGACAGATCGACGAGCTGCGGCGGCCCGGCGAGCCGCAGCTTCATCGTCGGCAGGAGCGTGTGGCCGCCGGCCAACAGCTTGGCCTCCTCGTTCTTGGCGAGCAGGCCCACCGCCTGGCGCAGCGTCTGCGGACGGTGAAAGGTAAAGGCGTACATCGCGGTCCTCCGTTATCTCGTCTTAAGCCGCGCGCGGCAGCTTGTTGGTCCGTTGCAGCGCCGCCCACACGCTGGCGGGCGTCGCCGGCATATCGATGGCCTCGGTGCCGAGCGCATCGGTGACGGCGTTCATCACCGCCGCCGGCGCGGCGATGGCGCCGGCCTCGCCGCAGCCCTTGATGCCAAGCGGATTCGACGGACATCTGGTCACCGTCATGTCGACCTTGAAGTCCGGCAAATTGTCAGCCCGCGGCATGGCGTAATCCATGTACGAGCCGGTGATGAGCTGGCCCTTGTCGTCGTACACGGTGTGCTCGAGCAACGCCTGGCCGACGCCTTGCGCGACGCCGCCATGGACCTGGCCTTCGACGATCATCGGATTGACCACGGTGCCGAAGTCGTCGACCGCGGTCCAGCCGACCACCGCCGCTTCGCCGGTATCGGGATCGACTTCGACTTCGCAGATATGGCAGCCGGCCGGGAAGGTGAAATTGGTCGGATCGTAGAACGAGCTCTC
Organism: Xanthobacteraceae bacterium; assembly: GCA_030037885.1. GTDB lineage: Bacteria > Pseudomonadota > Alphaproteobacteria > Rhizobiales > Xanthobacteraceae > BOG-931. Next base: position 18,633 of record JASHPU010000140.1, read on the forward strand.
TTTCAGCCCGGGTTCGATCTCGCTGGTCGGGAATTTGTGGGCGACATAGGCGCCGAGCGCGACCTCGCCCCACGCCGCCGATTTGTCGGTGCCGGCAACGGTGAACTTGCCGTCCTTGAAAACGATGTCGGCTTCGGCGGCTTCGAGCAGATGCGCGGCGATCTTTTTGGCCTTGGCCTCGACTTTGTCCAACGCTTTGACGATGGCCGACATGCCGACCGCGCCGGAGCGCGAGCCGTAGGTGCCCATGCCGAATTGCACAATGTCGGTGTCGCCATGCAGGACGTTGACCTGGTCGATGGCGATGCCGAGCCGGTCGGCGACAAGCTGCGCGAACGTGGTTTCGTGCCCCTGGCCGTGCGCATGGCAGCCGGTCAACACTTCGACCGAACCGGTCGGATTGACCCGCACCTCGGCGGATTCCCATAAGCCGACGCCGGCGCCGAGCTGGCCGACCAGCGACGAGGGCGCCACGCCGCAGGCTTCGATATAGCTCGCAAAGCCGATGCCGCGCAGTTTGCCATTGCGCTCGGACTCGCGCCGGCGCTTGGCAAACCCCTTGTAGTCGTGGATTTGCAGCGCCTTCTGCAGCGAGGCGTTGAAGTCGCCGGCGTCGTATAACGAGGCGACGGAGGTTTGATACGGGAATTTCTTGACGAAGTTCTTCTCCCGCAGCACGGCCGGATCGATACCCAGCTCGCGCGCGGAAACTTCGACCAGGCGTTCGACCACGTAGGCCGCTTCGGGGCGGCCGGCGCCGCGATAGGCATCGACCGGCACCGTGTTGGTGTAGACGGCGTCGACCTCGCAATAGATATGCGGAATCTCGTACTGCCCCGACAGCAAGGTCGCGTAGAGGAACGTCGGCACCGCCGACGAGAAGGTCGACATATAGGCGCCGAGATTGGCGATGGTGTGGACCTTCAGCCCGACGATCTTACCCTCGCCGTCGAACGCCATCTGCGCCTTGGTGACGTGATCGCGGCCGTGCGCGTCGGTGATGAAGCTTTCGGAGCGCTCGGCCGTCCACTTGACCGGGCGATTGAGCTTGCGCGCCGCCCAGAGGCAGACGACCTCCTCCGGATAGATGAAAATCTTCGAGCCGAAACCGCCGCCGACGTCCGGCGCCACGACGCGCAATTTGTTCTCGGGCGCCATGCCGACGAAAGCCGAGATCACAAGCCGCGCGACATGCGGGTTCTGGCTCGCGTTCCACAAAGTGAGGCTGCCGCTGGCCGCGTCGTACTCGGCCAGCGCGGCGCGTGGCTCCATCGCGTTCGGAACGAGACGGTTGTTGACGAATTCGAGCGCGGTGACGTGGCTGGCGTTGCGAAAGGCGGCGTCGGTCGCCGCCGGATCGCCGAGATGCCAGTTGTAGATGGTGTTGTTCGGCGCCACCTCGTGAATGAGCGGCGCGCCGTTGGCGGCGGCTTTGGCCGGATCGACCACTGCGGCCAACACCTCGTACTCGACCTTGACCTTCTCGGCGGCATCCTTGGCCTGCGCCAACGTATCGGCGATGACAACCGCGACCGCGTCGCCGACGTGATTGGCTTTGCCGGCGGCGAGCGCCGCGTGCGGCGCCATCTTCATCGGCGAGCCGTCCTTCGACAGCACGGTCCAGCCGCAGATCAAATTGCCGAGCTTGTCCTGCGCGAACTCGGTGCCGGTGAAGATTCCGGCGACGCCCGGCATGCCGGCCGCCGCTGATTTATTGATGGTCTTGATCCGGGCGTGGGCGTGCGGCGAACGGATGAAATAGATTGCGGCTTGGCCCGGCCGGTTGATGTCGTCGGTGTAATGGCCCCGGCCGGTGATGAAGCGTTGATCTTCCTTTCGACGCACCGCGGCGCCGATACCGATCGCGCTCATGGCAGTTTCCTCCCGGTTCCTTTCCGCGCGCCGTCACATCGAGACGAGTCGGAACAGCGAATGCAGGCCCTCTCCTATTCGGCGGCCGCCGCGGTCGCGCCGTGGCGCATGGCGCGGGCCCCGGCGGCGATGGCCTTGACGATGTTGTGGTAGCCGGTGCAGCGGCAGATATTGCCTTCAAGTTCTTCGCGGATGGTGTGGTCGTCGAGATCGTGGCCCTTGCGCCGCACCATATCGACCGCGGTCATGATCATGCCGGGCGTGCAATAGCCGCATTGCAGGCCGTGGTTTTCGCGGAACGCTTCCTGCATCGGATGCAGCGGACCGTCGGCCGGCGCCAAACCCTCGATGGTGAGCACGTTGGCGCCTTCGAGCTGCAGCGCCAAGATCGTGCACGATTTCACCGCCCTGCCGTTGACGTGCACGACGCAGGCGCCGCACTGCGAGGTGTCGCAGCCGACATGGGTGCCGGTCAGGCGTAGCTGTTCGCGCAGCAATTGCACCAACAGCGTGCGCGAATCGACATCGGCGGTGACGGGTTTGCCGTTCACCGTCAGGGATACGGCTGCCATTGGAATCCTCCTCGAACTCAAAAAAGTGGCTCAAACGTCGTGATTTGGGCATCGGCCGGCCCGGCCGATTTATCCAAAGACGAAATCGCGGCGATTTTGCCGGTTCTCCGCCGCCGGACGGCCAATACTCTGAACCGCGGCCGGGCCGCCGGTCAAGTCAGTTCCGCGTGCGCCGCGGCGCCGCACAAGGCCGGCGTGTTCCCATGATGCAGCCCTCAGCATGCTGCGCACCAGGGTTGCGCAGCGACAAGGAACAAGCCGCCGACGCAGTGCTTCCCCGATGTGGCGCAAAGCGCCATCGGGAGGCCTGGAACAAATGTGGAGGAACATCGATGAAGTCACAAACGGCCTTAGCCATTTCGGCTTTGACGCTTGGTGCCGCGTTGGCAGTCAATCCCTCGTTCGCACAGACGCAGCAATCGAACGGCTGCATACGTTTTCAAACGGCCTGCTCTGATACACCGTATCCGATGCCGGGCGCGACCAACGGCGCCCGTTCGAGCGGCGCCTCGGGATCGATGGCACGTGAGCGGAACACCACCCAGCGCTTGTCGCAAAACCGCGAGCGCAGGATGGGCGATACCTATGGCTTTGCGGACCGGGATCGGTACTACAATTCCGAGACTGGTGCAGAACCGGAACCAATGGCTGGTAGCGCCATCGCGGCCTGTGAGGAGCGGTTCCGCTCCTTCGACCCGGCGACCGGCACGTATATGGGCTTAGACGGCATCCGTCACCGCTGCCCATAGGGCCACCGCTCCGGGACCAAAGCCCTGCAAGTAAACCCGTGCGCGCGTCGCGCACGGGGTCGCTGCTACGCATCCTTGGCACTGACTGCGGCGGCGAAATTCTTGAAAAAGTCGTCGGCGATCTTTTTTGCCGCCCCATTGATCAGCCGCTGGCCGAGCTGCGCCAACTTGCCGCCGATCTGCGCCTCGACCGTGTAGCCGAGCAGCGTTCCGCCGTTCTTTGCGGTGAGCTTGACGGTTGCCCCGCCCCTGGCAAAGCCGGCAACGCCGCCGTCGCCTTGACCTGAGATTTTGTAGCCGTTGGGCGGATCGAGATCCGACAACGTCACCTTGCCTTTGAACTTGGCCTTGACCGGACCGATCTTGGTCGTCGCCACGGCGGCAAATTCGGTGTCCGAAGTCTTGTCGAGTTGCTCGCAGCCCGGAATGCAGGCCTTCAGCGTGGCGGCATCATTGAGCTTTTCCCAGACCGTTTGCGGGGGAACGGGCAGTTCATATTCGCCGGTCATCGTCATCGCCATCGCGCACTCCTTAAAAAAATCGCGGGTTCGGCACCGCTTACCGCCTCGCACGCTGCCTGGAAAGCCCTGTTCCGCAGAACCGATACGCCCCTTGCGGAGCTCTGAACAGAGACACTAGCCTGCGCAATAACAAGCAAAGGGAGGAGAACGGCGATGCCGGAAATCAAGACCGACGACGGCTGCACGATTCACATCGAGGTGGAAGGGCCGGAGCGCGCGCCGGTGCTGATGATGTCGAACTCGCTCGGCACCAATCTGCATATGTGGGACGACCAGGCCGGCCCGTTCACGCGCCATTTTCGCCTGGTGCGCTACGACCGGCGCGGCCACGGCCGCTCCGGCGTGCCGAACGGCCCGTACACGATGGAGCGCCTCGGCCGCGACGTCCTTGCCGTGCTTGACGGCCTCGGCATCGCCAAGGTCAACTGGTGCGGCCTCTCCATGGGCGGCATGGTCGGCATGTGGCTCGGCGCCAATGCGGACAACCGCATCGACAAGCTCATTCTCTCCAACACCGCGGCGTATTTCCCCGATAAATCGCAATGGGACGCCCGCATCAAACTGGTTCGCGAGAAGGGCTTGACGGCCATCGTCGACGCCAACATGGAACGCTGGTTCACCAAAGGCTTTCGCCAGCACGCGGCGGCGGCCATGGCGAAGATGCGCGAGATGTTTTTGGCGACCAAAGTCGAAGGCTACGTCGGCTGCGGCGAAGCGATCCGCGACATGGATCATCGGCCGCTGTTGTCGAAGATCACCGCGCCGACGCTGGTGATCGCCGGCCGCCACGACCCGGCAACGACGCTCGAAGCGGGCGAATTCATCCAATCGCATGTCCCGGGCGCCCAGATCGCCGTGCTCGAAGCCGCGCACATCTCCAACCTGGAGCAGCCGCAGATCTATGCCGACACGGTGCTCGAGTTCTTGCTGAATTGACTGCGCGAGCCCATCGATTCGCCCGTCGGCGGTACGAACGCGATGGCGTCGGCGCGCAAGTCCACGTACAGGATTTCCCGGGTTCGCCCCTAATCTCCCGGCGCAGAGGTTTGACGATTTCTGGCCTGGTTATCTGCAAAACTGAGGATGGATCGCGCCGCCGGACGCGGTACATCAGCCACCGCGTTGATCGCGAAACTCGTGCGGCGTCGTGCCGGTGGCTTTGCGGAAAAACCGGGCGAAATGCGACGGGTCGGCGAAGGCCAGTTCTTCGGCGATTTCCTGGATCGGCTGCGTGGTGAAGACGAGCTGGCGCTTGGCCTCGGTCAGCACGCGCTGGCGGACAAGATGCCCCGCGGTGACGCCGGTCGAACGCTTGACGTGATCGTTGAGCCGGTCGACGGTCATGCCGAGCTTTTCGGCATAGAAGCCGAGCAACCGCTCCTTGCGGAAAAACTCGTCCACCAGGGTGCGCAATTGCGCGACCGTGGCATCGGCCGGGTGCAGCGTCACCGCGCCCGAGCGCGCGCGGCTTGCGGCAAGCCGGGCCACGCCGACGGCCACGAGGATCAAAAACCCGCGCAGCGCCAGCCGGTAGCCCTCGCGGGCGAAACTGTGCTCCTCATTGAGTTCGGCGCAAAGCTTTGACAGGCGCGCCAACTCCGCGGCGTCGGCGACCGGCACCACCGGCTGCGCCGCAAGCGCACGTAGTCGCGCCAGCGCCGCGTCGCCGCGGTCGGCAAGGCCGGCGGCGGCGTCCTCCGTAAAACTCAATACCCAGCCGTCGGTGACGTTCGGCTCGAAGTGAAAGCCATGCGCAATGGTCGCCGGCACCAGAATGGCGGCCGGCGCCGCGAATGGCAGCGCCGCGGCATCGAACGTCATGGTGCCGCCGCCGCGCTCGATCAGCAGAATCTGAAAAAGATTGCGGTGACGGTGGGCGCGGATGGTCCAGTCGTGAATCGAGGAGCGCGACGCGATGGTCTCGATGTGAATGAAATCGAACGCCTGATCGTCGGGCGGATCGCCGTAGAGGTGAAATAGCGGCAGCGCGTTGCTCATGGCGCGACCGGCCGATGCATCACACCGGCTTATAGGCGCGGTCGTGGTAGACCAAAGCCGGGCCGCTCGGGCCGAGCCGCACCGCCTCCACCGCGCCGAAAATCACGTTGTGCGAGGCCACCGCCTTGATCTCGATGGTGCGGCAATCGAAGGCGACCACCGCCGAGGCCAGAACCGGCGAGCCGGTCTTCAACGTGATCCATTCGCCGATGGCGAACCGCTCTTCGAGATGCACGCCGCTGCGCCCGGCAAAAATATCGGCCAGGTTCGATTCACCGGCGCCAAGCGTGTTGACGCAAAACACGCTGTTCTGTGCCAACAGCGGCGCCGAGTTGGCCCGCCGGTTGAGACAGACCAAAAGCATCGCCGGTTGATCGGATACCGAGCAGACTGCGGTCGCGGTGAAGCCGGTCTTGCCCGCCGGCCCGGCGGTGGTGACGACGTGGACGGCGGCGCCGAGCCGCGCCATGGCTTCGCGGAACGCCGGCGGCTCGACGCAAACCAGCGGCTCCGGCGCCACCGCCATGAAGGCGCCGTCCATCGCGTCGTCCGGCCGTTGGTCGATCCAGCTCATATTGTTTTTCCGTCACCCTGAGGTGCTCGGCGCCAACGGGTCCGGCCTTCGGCCGGCCCGATGACAAGCTCAGCACCGAGCCTCGAAGGGCGACGGCCCGAGCGCTTCGGCCGCATCCTTCGAGGGCCGCTTCGCGGCCACCTCAGGATGACGGATCGGACGCTCGCGGGCAACACCGACATCTTCACTCCGCCGCCCGCGCCTCTTGCGGCAGGCCCGGATAGGCCACATCGTCCGGATTGAGCCAAGCCGGATCGGTCCAGCCGTCGGCGTCGTATTCGGACATGCATTGCTCGGCGAGCGCCGCCATCGCATCCATCGTGCCGGACGCACGGGCGTGCCACAGCGCCTGGATGCGGATGTCCTCGTGATTGCCGGCGTAATTGCGCTCGTAGAGTTCGTGCCGGCCGCCGAACTCGCTGCCGATGGCATCCCACAGAAGCTTCATCACCTTGATGCGCTCGCGGTAATCGATGCCGTGGGAGCCGCGCACGTAGCGCGCCAAGTAGCGGTCGATCGCCGGGTTTTTGAAATCCTTGGCGGACGACGGCAGGTAGATCAGCGACGAGGCGACGATTTTTTCCACGATCTCCTTGATGCGCCCATAGGCGTCGCCGGCGAACACGCGGTAGCTCGCGCCCGACTGCAGGTTGGGCAACACGGCGCCGTTGACCCAGGCGGTGGGATTCATCGCCATGGCGTCGGTCAGCGCCCAGAACAGGTGGCGCCAGGCGACGATCTCGCCGAGCATGGCCTGATTGCCGCGGAACTCGTCGGAGCCGGCGGCGCGCAACGCCTTGGCGATGACCCCGACCAGGAAATCGAGCTTCACGGCGAGCCGCGTGCAGCCCTGAAACTGATAGCCGGCCAAAAACCCCGATTGCGGGAAAAAGACCTTCAGCTTCTCCAGGTCGCGATGCAGCAACACGTCTTCCCACGGGATGA
>JASHPU010000141.1 GCA_030037885.1 Xanthobacteraceae bacterium
CGGCAAGGCCATGCACAACCTCGCGGTGCTCTACGCCGAAGGCATCGAGGGCGTGCCGGATTACAAGGACGCCGCCGAATGGTTCGGCAAAGCCGCCGAGCGCGGCCTGCGCGACAGCCAGTACAATCTCGGCATTCTCTATGCGCGCGGCATCGGCGTCTCTCAGAACTACGCCGCGTCCTACAAATGGTTTGCGCTCGCCGCCAAGCAGGGCGACCACGACGCAGCGTCCAAGCGCGACGACGTCGCCGGCCATCTCGATGCACCATCGCTCGCTGCCGCGCGCCTCGCCGTGCAGAACTTCAAGCCCGAGCCGCAGCCCGACGACGCCATCAATGTGGCGACCGCCGCGGCCTGGCAATCGGCCGCCCCGACGCCACAGCCGGCGAACGCGAAGTAATTCCCCTTGTCTTTCCGGATTGCCGCGAAGCGGCAAGTCCGGAATCCATAACCACAGACGCCGGGCTTATGGATTCCGGGTTCGCCGCTTCGCGGCGCCCCGGAATGACCTCGCTGATGCAGTCCGATCGGGAAATGCTCCAGCGGACGCCCGCGGCGCGGTCGAGGGTTGCGCCACGACAACGAGACTATCGACCGGCACGCCTTTTTCGCTGCGCACGGATTTTTGTTCGAGCCGCGCCAATGTGAGCGACGCATCCTCCAACACCCCGCGCACATAAGCCTCGCCGTGCGCATAGCGCAGCGTCGGCAGCAGTTTTACGCCGTCGCTTGCGTGCGTTTCGACCGTGAATGCGAAGATGCCGTCCGGCGCCAGCACGCCCGCAACCCGCGTGGCGATCGGCGCAAGGTCGTTCAAATAAACAAAGACATCGGCGGCGACGACAAGCTGATAGGTCGCGCCGCGCGCGACCTCCTGATCGAGCGCATCCGCGACGTCGGCGGTTTCGAGCCGATCGTAAATCCCTTTGGCGGACGCCTGCGCGATCATCGCCGGCGACAGATCGACACCGACCAGCCGGTCGACAAGCGGCCGGAACGCCGCGCCCGCAAGGCCGGTGCCGCAGCCGAGATCGAGCAGCGCGCCAAAACGCAGCGGCTGGTGCGCCGCGTTCATGACGTGCTCGACTGCCTCGCGTAAGAGCGCCGGCGCGCGATAGGCCAGATGCTCGAGCAGCGCGCCGTCGTAACGCGCGGCATATTGATCGAACAGCCGCCGCACGTAGGCCATGGTCAGCGCCGGCGCCGGCTCGCCGGCGCCGAGCCGGGCGAGCTGCAGCCGCGCGCCGTGATAATCGTCGGGATCGAGCCGCCGCGCGTTGTCGAACGCCGCTATGGCGGCGTCGCGCGCGCCGAGCCGGTCATAAATAGCGCCGAGCGCGAACCAGGCGGTGGCGAAGTCCGGCACCAACTCCACGGTCTGCGCCAGAATGTCGGCAGCGCCGGCGAAATCGCCGCGCGCCGCATGGTCGAGCGCCCATTTGTAGCGGCGGTCGGCGATGAGATCGCCGGACGAGACAAACAGCGGGCCGGTATCTTTCATCGCACGTCATTCCGGGGCGCGGGCGAAGCCCGCGAACCCGGAATCCATAATCACCGCCAGCGCGGTATTGCAAAGACCGGGAGTATGGATTGCGGATAGCCGCCGGCTCGGCTTCCGGAATGACGCTCAGAGTTTATGTATGCCCCATGCGTCCTGAAGACATCCTGGTGCTGACGCCGGCGGGCTTGTGCTGCAAGCACGGCGACTTTCATATCGATCCGACCCGGCCGGTGCAGCGGGCGCTGATCACGCATGCGCATGCGGACCACGCCCGCGCCGGCCACGGCGCCGTGCTGGCGACCGCGGCGACGCTCGACCTGATGCGGCTGCGCTACGGCGACACCTTCGCCGGCACCACGCAGGCGGTGCGCTATGGCGAAAGGCTGACGCTCGACGGCGCCACAGTGACGTTCCATCCCGCCGGCCATGTGCTCGGCTCGGCGCAGATCGCGGTCGAAGCCGGCGGGCTCCGCATCGTCGCCTCCGGCGACTACAAAAATGTGGCCGATCCAACTTGCGACCCGACTTGCGCGCCGTTCGAGCTCGTCCCCTGCGACGTGTTCATCACCGAGGCGACGTTCGCGCTGCCGGTGTTTCGTCATGGCGATCCGCGCGGGGAAATCGGCAAGTTGCTGCACTCGGTCGCGCTGTTTCCCGAGCGCGCGCACCTCGTCGGCGCCTATTCGCTGGGCAAGGCGCAACGCGTCATCGCGCTCATCCGCCGGGCCGGCTACGCGGCGCCGATTTATCTGCACGGTGCGATGGCGAGCATCACGCACTATTACCAAAGCCGCGGCATTGCGCTCGGCGAGTTGCGCCCGGTGCGCGGCGCCGGCAAGACCGAGCTCGCCGGCACCATCACGCTATGTCCGCCGTCGGCGCTCGCCGACATCTGGACGCGGCGCTTCCCCGATCCGGTCACCGCCTTCGCGTCAGGCTGGATGCGGGTGCGCGCGCGGGCGCGGCAGCAGGGCGTGATGCTGCCGCTCGTTATCTCCGATCATGCCGATTGGGACGGCCTCACCGCCACGGTCGCGGCGACCGGCGCCAGCGACATCTGGGTAACGCACGGCCAGGAGGACGCGCTGGTCTATTGGTGCGGCACGCGCGGGCTCAAGGCGCGGCCGCTCGATATCGTCGGCTATGGCGACGAGGACGAAGGTTTGGACGGCGAGACGCAAGCGTCGTCCTCCCGGCAGCGGCAAGCGGAAGACGACGACGGCGGCGAAGAATCATGAAGCGCTTCGCCGAACTGTTGGATCGCCTCGCCTACGAGCCGGCGCGCAATGCCAAGCTGCGGCTGATGACGGAGTATTTCCGCTCGACCGCAGATCCCGAGCGCGGCTGGGCGCTCGCGGCGCTGACCGGCGCGCTCAGCTTTGCGCACGCCAAGCCGGGCTTGATCCGCAACCTGATCGCCGAGTGCACCGACCCGGTGCTGTTCGGGTTGTCCTACGATTACGTCGGCGACCTCTCCGAAACCGTCGCGCTGCTGTGGCCCTCGCCGCTTGCGCGGCGAACTCCCTCCCCCCTTGCGGGGGAGGGTTGGGGTGGGGGGGCGGGAGGTGAGGCGCAAGCGTCGACGGGAGCAGAGCGCGCCTCTCCAGTTTTCGCGGACCTCACCACCCCCACCCCAACCCCCTCCCCGCAAGGGGGAGGGGAACAGCGAGCCGATGGCGAACTAAAACTATCAACCGTCGTCGAAACGCTGACCACGCTCGGCAAGGCGCAATTGCCGCGCCAACTGGCGCACTGGCTCGATGCGCTCGACGAGACCGGGCGCTGGGCGCTGATCAAGCTCGTCACCGGCGGCTTGCGGGTCGGCGTTTCGGCGCGGCTCGCCAAAACCGCAGTGGCGGCGCTCGGCGGCAAGGAGGCGCAGGAGATCGAGCTGATGTGGCCGGGCCGGGCGCCGCCTTACATCGAGCTGTTCGCCTGGCTCGAGGGCCGCGCCGAAAAACCGGCCGGCGGCGATCCGGCGCCATTCCGGCCGCCGATGCTGGCGCAGGCGCTCGACGAGCCCGATCTTGCCGCGCTCGATCCGGCGGATTTTCTGGCGGAATGGAAATGGGACGGCATTCGCGTCCAAGCGGTCGCGGCGCCCTCGCCGCACGCTCCTGATCAACCCCCTCCCTTGCCTCCCCCGCAAGCCGGGGAGGGAAAATCGATGAACCCTCCCCCGCCTGCAGGGGAGCGTAAATCAATGAACCCTCCCCCGCGAGCGGGGGAGGGTGGAGTGGGGGCAAGGCGGCTTTATTCGCGCACCGGCGAGGACATTTCCAAAAGCTTCCCCGATCTCATCGCGGCGCTGCATCTGCCGGGCGCCATCGACGGCGAGCTGTTGATCAAGCGCGGCGGTTTGGTGCAGTCGTTCAACGTGCTGCAGCAGAGGCTCAACCGCAAAACCGTGACGCCGAAATTGACCGCGGACTTTCCCGCCCACCTGCGCGCCTACGATCTGCTCGCCGACGGCGACGAGGATTTGCGGGGGCTGCCGTTCGCGGCGCGCCGCACGCGGCTTCAGGATTTCGTCGCGCGGCTTGACGACGAGCGCGTCGACCTGTCGCCGCTGGTTGCATTCTCGACCTGGGACGACCTCATCGCCGCGCGGCAGAATCCGGCGGCAGCGGGAGCCGGTCCCGATGCGGCGGCGGTCGAGGGCGTCATGCTCAAGCGGCGCGAGGCGGCCTATCTGCCGGGCCGGCCGAAGGGCCCCTGGTGGAAGTGGAAGCGCGATCCGTTCATCATCGATACGGTGCTGATGTACGCCCAGCGCGGCCACGGCAAGCGCTCATCGTATTATTCGGACTATACGTTCAGCGTGTGGACCAAGGGCGAGAGCGGCGACGAGCTGGTGCCGGTCGGCAAGGCCTATTTCGGCTTCACCGACGAGGAGCTGGTGCAGATCGATCGCTACGTCCGCCGCAACACCATCGAGCGGTTCGGGCCGGTGCGCGAGGTGGTGCATGAGCCGGACCGTGGGCTGGTCCTGGAAGTCGCGTTCGAAGGCTTGCAGCGCTCGACCCGGCACAAATCCGGCGTGGCGATGCGGTTTCCGCGCATCAACCGGCTGCGCTGGGACAAGCCGCCCGGCGAAGCCGACCGGCTGGAGCGGCTGGAGACGCTGATCGCGCAGATCGATCAGGCGCGGGCGCCGTGAAGCGGCGACGTACAGCGCGGCCGATTGCGGTGACGCTCCGGCGCGCCCGCATGAGCGACCTTGCGGCGCTGGTCACGCTGGAACTGGCCGTGTTCAAGACCGACATCGTCACGCGTCGCAGCTTCCGCCGCTTCATCGGGTCGCCGCTTGCGTCGCTGATCGTCGCCGAAGAAAGCGGCGGCCTCGCGGGCTATGCGCTCGTGCTGTACCCGCCGCGCTCGGAGCACGCGAGACTCTATTCCATTGCGGTCGCGCCGCACGTCGGCGGACGCGGGCTCGGCCCGCGCCTGTTGGCCGCGGCCGAGACCGCCGCGAAACGGCGCGGCCGCCGGGCGATGCGGCTCGAAGTCCACGTTCGCAACAAACGGGCCATTGCGCGTTACGAGAAGTCGGGATATCGCCTGTTCGGACGGCACCACGCCTACTATGACGATCGGGCCGACGCGCTACGCTTCGAGAAGCCGCTTGGAGTTCCCCACATCCTGCCTGACTCGCCGCCTGACTCGCCCCCGCGAATCGGTTTTGATGGTGGACAGCGCAACCGTCGCAGTCGCCAATCGTCACGCCGGGGGTTATGACAGCGGTGCCGTGCCCCACTTCGAACGCATGATCGGCCCAATACATTTCGGCTCCAATCATTCGAAAGGGACCAGCCCATGACCGGCTGGGTCATCCTGGTCGATCAGCCGCGCGACCTGCCCAACGCCGAGACGCCGCACAAGGTCATCACCACCAGCGAATACTTGGCGCGGCCGCGCCTGTTCGACATGGGGCGGCCCAAGCTCGTCAATCTCGCCCGCTCCTACGCCTATCAGTCGAAGGGCTATTACGCCTCGCTGCTTGCCGAAGCGCGCGGCCATCGCGTGGTGCCGACCGTGGAAACCATGCTGGAGCTGCGCGAGCAAAAGCTCTACGAGCACGCGCTGCCCGACCTCGAGGACGAGCTGAACCGTTGCGCCCGGCGCGCCGATTTCCAGCCCGACGGGGAACTGAAGCTTTTGGTCTGCTTCGGCATCGCCCGCGACCAGCGCTTCGAATCATTCGGCCGCCTGTTGTTCGACTGGTTCCGCTGCCCGGCGCTCGAAATCATCGTCGACCAGGGCGAGTGGCTGACCATCGACCGCATCCGGCCGCGCAATATCACCCGGCTCGCCAACGGCGAGGCCGAGTTTTTCCGCGAATCGCTGCACAACCACACCAAGCGCGAATGGCGCGATCCCAAGGCGCGCTCGGTCGCCAAATACGACCTCGCAGTGTTGTACGATCCGAACGAGAAGATGGCGCCGTCATCGGCGGCATCGATCAAGCATTTCGCCCGCATCGCCGACAAGCTCTCGGTCGACGTCGAGCCGATCACCAAGCGCCAGCTTGCCGAGCTTGCCGAGTTCGACGGCCTGTTCATCCGCGAGACCACCTCGATCGACAATCACACCTACCGGTTCGCGCGCCGCGCCTGGCAGGAAGGCATGCCGGTCATCGACGATCCGATCTCGATGATCCGCTGCACCAACAAAGTGTTCCTGATGGAGCTCCTGCAGCAGAACCAGGTGCCGACGCCGCCGACCGTGATCCTCGCCGAGGACACCGACCTCGCCAAGGCGATCGACGAGCTCGGCCTGCCGCTGGTGGTGAAAATTCCCGACGGCTCGTTCTCGCGCGGCGTGCACAAGATCGAATCGGCGGCCGAGTTCAAGCGCATCTGCGACGAGCTGTTCGAGGAAACCGACCTGTTGCTCGCGCAGAAATTCCTGCCGACCGAGTTCGACTGGCGGGTCGGCGTGCTCGCCGGCGAGCCGCTGTTCATCTGCCAGTACCGCATGGCGCGCGGCCATTGGCAGGTGGTCAAATACCGCGCCGACGGCTCACCGCGCGAAGGCGGCTTCCGCGCCTTCGAGATCGACCAGGCGCCGCGCGAGGTGATCGAGACCGCGGTGCGCGCCGCCCGCCCGATCGGCGAGGGCTTTTACGGCGTCGACCTCAAGCAGACCGACCACGGCCTCATTGTCATGGAGGTCAATGACAATCCGAACCTCGAGCACGGCATCGAGGACACCGTCGGCAAGGACGAGGTCTGGACGCGGCTGTTACGCTGGTTCATCGACCGCTTCGAGCAATAACCGGCAGCTTCTCCATTGAGTGAGAGAAAACGTCATCCCGTTTTGCATTTTCGTTCTGCTGTACTATATATGATACGTAGCTAGACGGTCAAAAATGGCCCGGGATCGCCTGGCAGAGATACCGGTTGTCTTCTACAGCACCGTCGCTGGCGCCGAGCCCGTAAGGGAGTGGCTGCGCAGCCTGCCGGCGGAAGATCGACGCATCATCGGCACTGATTTAGCTACGGTGCAGGTGGGGTGGCCTATTGGTATGCCATTGTGCCGACCGCTAGGCTCAGGGATGTGGGAATTGCGCAGCAGACTCACCAGCAACCGGATCGCGCGGCTTGTATTCTTTGTGGCACAAGGCCGCATTGGCGTGGTGCATGGCTTCATCAAGAAGACTCAGAAAACTCCGCCCTCAGAGATCGCGCTCGCGCAGCGGCGAACGAAGGAGATGATGCAGTGAGTAAGCGGCAAAAGAACCCGCATTGGGGATCGACGCTCGAACACTTCCTCGACGAAGAGGGAATCCGCGAAACTGCCAAAGCCGAAGCCATTACCCGCGTTGTGGCGTGGCAACTCAGCCAGGAGATGAAGCGAAAGCGCATCAGCAAGACGCGACTTGCCGAGCTCATGAACACCAGCCGCGCACAAGTCGATCGCATTCTTCAGGCCAAAGGGAATGTGACTATTGAGACTCTGCAACGAGCAGCACACCTTGTCGGTCGGCAGCTCCGGCTGGAATTGGTGTAGCTGCGAACCGAATTACGATTCCGTCTGCTGCGGCGCCGCCGCCGGCTTCGCCACCTGATCGAGCGGCCAGCGCGGCCGCGGCGCGAAATCGAGCGTGTCGGTGAGACCCAGCGCCAAACGCTCGGCGCCGGCCCAGGCGATCATGGCGCCGTTGTCGGTGCACAAAGCCGGCGGCGGCGCGACGAGCGAGATGCCGACCTCGAAGGCGACGCGATGCAAGACTTTGCGGATCGCCTGATTGGCGGCGACGCCGCCGGCGCAGACCAGCGCGGTCGGCGTGCCGACTTGATCGCGAAACATGCGCATGCCGAGGCGAAGCCGGTCCATCACCACGTCGACCACGGCCTGCTGGAACGAGGCGCACAGGTCGGCGACGTCCTGATTGCTCAGCGGTGCGATCTTTTCGGCTTCAAGCCGCAGCGCGGTTTTCAGTCCGGACAGCGAAAAATCGGCGTCGCGGCGCCCGCTCATCGGCCGCGGCAGCGCAAAGCGCTTGCCGTCGCCGTTCGGCGCCTCCTTCTCGACCAGCGGGCCGCCCGGATAGCCGAGGCCGAGCAGCTTCGCGGTCTTGTCGAACGCCTCGCCGATGGCGTCGTCGACCGTGCTGCCGAGCCGCAGATAGTCGCCAACGCCGCGCACGCCCAAAATCTGGGTGTGGCCGCCGGAGGCGAGGAACAGGCAATACGGAAACGCAATGCCGTCGGTCAGCCGCGCGGTGAGCGCATGCGCTTCGAGATGATTGACGGCGATGAGAGGTTTGCCCTGCGTGAGCGCGATGGCCTTCGCGGTGGTCAGCCCGACGATGAGCCCGCCGATCAGGCCCGGCCCGGCGGCGGCAGCAACCCCGTCGAGCGTCGCGAAGGAACGGTCGGCTTCCGCCATGGCTTTGCCGATGATGCGGTCAAGCGCCTCGACATGGGCGCGCGCGGCGATTTCCGGCACCACGCCGCCGAACGCGGCATGCTCGCTGACCTGCGACAGCACGACATTGGACAGGATGCGGCCGCTGCCGTCCTCGGCCCGTTCCACCAGGGCCGCAGCGGTCTCGTCGCAGGTCGTTTCGATGCCGAGAATGACCATGGGTGTATTATTATAGCGCGTCATTCCGGGGCGCCGCGCAGCGGCGAGCCCGGAATCCATAATCACCAGTGCCGGGGTTATGGATTCCGGGCCCGCAGGCGGAAGCCCGCGTCCCGGAATGACGACCCATGCGGCGTAGCATCTGAATTTCATATGACGCAACCGTCAAAAGTCCCTCTTCTCCGCATCGGCACGCGCGGCTCGCCGCTCGCGTTGGCGCAGGCGCGCGAGGTGCAGAGCCGCCTCGCCGCAGCGTGCGGCATCGCCGCCGAGCGGATCGAGATCAAAACCATCCGCACCACGGGCGATGCCGTCCAGGACCGGCCGCTCGCCACCGCCGGCGGCAAAGGGCTCTTCACCAAGGAGATCGAGGAGGCGCTGCTCGCCGGCAGCATTGATCTCGCGGTGCATTCGTCGAAGGACATGCCGACCGTGCTGCCGGACGGACTGCTGCTCGACGCCTTTCTGCCGCGCGAAGACCCGCGCGACGCCTTCATCAGCCGCAAGGCCAAAGCCTTGCGCGACCTGCCGCAGGGCGCCGTGGTCGGCACCGCGTCGCTGCGCCGGCAGGCGCTGGTCAAACATTTGCGGCCGGATCTGAAAATCGCGACGCTGCGCGGCAACGTCGAGACGCGCTTGCGCAAGCTCGACGCCGGCGACGCCGATGCGACGCTGCTCGCGGTCGCGGGCTTAAAGCGGCTCGGCCTGCTTGGCGCCGCCACCATGATCCTGGCGATCGACGCGTTCTTGCCCGCGGTCGGCCAGGGCGCGATCGGCATCGAGACCCGCGCCGACGACGAAGCGACGCGCGCCCTCGTCACGAGGATCAATGACGCCGATACCGCCATGGCGCTCGCCGCCGAGCGCGCCTTCCTGGCCGTGCTCGACGGCTCCTGCCGCACGCCGATCGCCGGGCATGCCCGGGTGAGCGACGGCACGCTGCGGTTTCGCGGCATGATCGTCCGGCCCGACGGCAGCGAAGCCCATGAAGCGACGCGCGAGGGCCGCTGTGCGGCCGCCGCCGCGATCGGCGCCGACGCCGGCCGCGAACTGAAAGATCGCGCCGGCCCCGACTTTTTTGCGCAAGGCTGAACGGTGCGCCTCCTCGTCACGCGGCCCGAGCCCGACGCCGAGCGCACCGCCGCCGCGCTGCGCGGGCGCGGCCACAGCATCGTCATGGCGCCACTCGTTCGCATCGAGGTGCTCGCGGACGCACCGATCGACGGCCGGCATTGGGCCGCGATCCTGGTCACCAGCGCCAATGCGGCCGCGGCAATCGCGATGCATGAACGCAAGCGCGCGCTGCTCGATGTCCCGGTATTCGCCGTCGGCGACCGCAGCGCCGCGGCGATGCGCGCCGCCGGCTTTGCCGATGTTGTTTCGGCCGACGGCGCCATCGCCGATCTGGCGCGCCGCGTTGGCGACCGGCTGAAACCAGGAGCCTGCCTGCTCTATCTCGCCGGCGAAGATCGCGCCGGCGACCTTGCCGGCGATTTACGCGCTCGAGGCTTTGTGGTGCAGACGGCAAACGTCTATCGCGCCGTCGTCGCAACGACGCTGCCGCAAGACGCAACCGATGCCTTGGCGGGCGGCCTCGACGGCGTACTGCACTTCTCGCGCCGCAGCGCCGAAGCCTATGTGAACGGCGCGCGCGCGACAGGCCTGCTGTCGCGCGCGCTTGCGCCAGTGCAATTCTGCCTGTCGGAGCAAATAGCCGCACCGCTGCGCCGCGCCGGCGCGGCGACGATACGCGTCGCGCCGCGACCAAACGAAGCGGCGCTGATCGCGCTGATTTGCGGGCAGGCGAACTGATCGCATTGTCGTTGAGCGAGCCGGCGCGATTGCGGCCATCGTTGGCCCGTACTATGCGTGGCGGCTCGAAGCGCGCCGCGCGCCGGCGGCCGCGCCTGGAGACAGCATGAGCGGTTCCGATAGCCCATCGCGCCGGCGGCCGCCGACCATCGACCTGACCGCACAGGAGGTCGAGACCGAACAGGCGCGTGCGCCGGGCGGCGGCGCAACGGCAACCGCAGCAAAATCGGCGCGCTGGAATTTTGCCCGCTTGACTGCGGCGTCACACGCAATCGCGGCCATGGCGGGCGGCGTGATCGTCGCCGCCGTCGTTGCAATCCTCTGGGGTGTGGGCATCATTCCGTCGCGCAACAGCCTGGCGCCGCCGCACGCAAGCCAGGGGGCACCGGCGGTTTCGGCGCAGCTCGACAAGATCGAGAGCGAGCTGCAGACGCGCGCGCCGGCGCCGGACCCGGCGCTGACATCGCGGCTCGCGGCACTTGAAGCGCAAACCAAAACGCTCGGCGACTCGCTTGCCGCGCTCAATCGCCGGCTCGACGATATTGCCGTTGCGGCAAAGAGCGCGGGCCAGCATGCCGACGCGGCCTCGGTCGCAGCAAAGAGCGCGGGCGAACGCGCCGACGCGGCGTCTGCCGCGGCAAAGCAAACCGCCCAGTCCGCGCAATCGATAGCGCAATCGGCCGTTCAGCGCAGC
>JASHPU010000142.1 GCA_030037885.1 Xanthobacteraceae bacterium
CCCGGCTGCGGCGCCGGACGGCGCCAGCGCGGTGGCCGGCAGCGGCCCGCAGCGCGACCTCAGCGCTGACGAAAAAAAGATCATCATTGCCGCCGTCTCGCCGTCGCTGCGCGACGCCGCCGCGGCGAAATACCATTGGGCGAAATTTCCGGCGATGCCGAGCGACGCGGCGCCCAATTACTGCGCCACCGTGGACGCCAAGAGCCCCTACGCCGCCTATAGCGGCCGGCAAGCTTACATCGTCGAGGTGGGGTTGACGGGAGGCTACGTGACCTCGGCCACGTTGGGACTGATCGCCGGCGGCAAGGACGCCGCCCTGGTCAGCAAAATGTGCGCGAAATACGGGCTCGACCCGAACAAAGCGACGTGACGAGGCAGGCAAGCTGATCAGTGCGCCGGACTGGTCACGGCGAAACGTACATGGTGCGCGCGTCGGCGGAAAACGCTTTGCGCGACGCCGGGTCGAGGTAGAACATGTGGCCGCCGCGATAGAGCTTAAGCTCGGTGCGCCCTTCGGCGGCGGCCGGCAGATGGTCGAGCACGTAGCGCGACACCGCGAATGGCGTGACCATGTCGCTATAGCCGTTGGCGATCATGAGCCGGAACGACGGCGTCAACGCCAAGAGGTCGCGTAAATCTTGACTGACGCTCGGCTGCCGGCGGCTCGAACCCCATTTCCATTTGCTCGCAATGTCGGAGGCGAGCAGGTTATAGGTCATCTCGGTCTTGAAGCCGAGCTCGTCGCGGGCATAGGCGACGAACGCGCTGCCGTAGGAACGAACGAGTACGTCGAGGATCGGGTCGGCACCATACGCCGCCGCGCTTTCGGGATTCGGATCGTCGCTGGCGAATGTCGCGTCATAGTGGCTGACGATCTTCTGCTCACCGCGCCGCAGGTCTTTGACGTAAGCGTCGTCGATGAAGCCGCGTTGCCGCGCCACCACCTCCTGCGGCAAGCCGGTGATCGCCGCAACGCGGGCGTAAAATTTTTGCGCCGCATCGCCCTGCAGCGGCGGCCCGGCCAGCGTGGTGAGATAATCAGTCAAGGCAAAATGCTCGGCGTCGGCCAGCGCCTGTTGGCTGAACGTGCCTTTGCGCTCGAGCTCGGCCGCCGCCAGCGATGGCAGCTGCAGCGCGGCGCCGAGCGCGAAACGATCGCCGCCGAACTGAAACGCGCCCTCCAGCATCGGCGACAGCATCAGGATACCGCTGACCGAAATACCCTGCTGCTCCGGCAGCGCACGCGCCACTTTGGCGGCGCGAAAGCCGCCGTAGCTCTCGCCCAAAATGAATTTCGGCGAGCTGACGCGGCTGTTGTTGGCGACGTAAAGCGCAATCACCTTGGCCATGGCTTCGGCGTCGGCCTCGACGCCCCAGAACGCCTCGCTGCCATCGCGCTTGGCCGCCCGGCTCCAGCCGGTGCCGACCGGATCGATGAGCACGAGATCGGTGAAGGCAAGCCAAGTGTCCGGATTATCGATGAGATGAACGCTGGAGCCGTCGCGCCCATTGAGCCCGAACGCGGCGACGCGCGGGCCGACCAGGCCGAGATTGAGAAACGCCGAGGCGGCGCCCGGCCCGCCATTGAACACGAACGTCACCGGCCGGCTGGCCGGATTTTCCGATTTCGCCACGTAGGCGGTGTAGAACACTGCGGCGGAGCGCTCACCGGATTGGTCGAACAATGAGAACGTGCCGGCGGTGGCCGTATAGTCGAGCTTGCCGGCCGGCGTGGCGATGCTGTGCTGGGTAACGGAATCGGCGGGCAGCAGCGACAGCACGCCGGGTCCGCTTTGATTCGGCCGGCCCGCGCCGCCCTGTTGGCTCTGCTCGGGGCGCCGTTCGGCGCCGGCGCCGCCCGGCCTGCCGTGATGCTCCTGCGCGTTGCCCGCGGCGGCGAGCCCGATGAAGAGGAGCGTGATCAGAAGGCATGAGCCCAAGTGACGACGTGCGTGGATCATCGTAGGTCCCAAATCATTCGCGAAGCGGTCGATAAACGCTTTGCTATTCCAATTCGACGGCGCCTTCGATTTCGACCGCGAGGCCGATGCCTTCGATCTTCAGCATCACCCGTGCGGGCAGCGTCTCGTTGCCCTTCAGCTTGCCGCCGCTCACGGCTGCCCGCACCGCCTGCTCGATCTCGCGCTGCGAGGTGACGCCCACCTTTTTGAGAAATTTGCGTACGCTGGCGTTAAGGGCCTCTTCGTTCATGATCGCCTCCTGAAAGTGCCGGAAAGATGGCCATGCGCATAATAGCGGACCGCACCGGCCGGAACGAGCATCCGCCGCGGCGGCAAGCCGGTAGACAACGGCGGCAGGATCGGCAAAGTTTCGTCCCCGTTCGACATGGCGTCGGAGGCGCCCCAAAAATGGCCTTTCCCCGCGCGTCAAAAGCCCTAGCGCGTTTCACCGTGCTCGATCTCACGCGGGTGCGCTCCGGCCCGACTTGCGTGCGCCAGCTCGCCGATTGGGGCGCCAACGTCATCAAGATCGAGACGCCGCCCGGTGTCGAGGAGCCGATGGGCGGCCCGCGCGAAGGCGGCGACTTTCAGAACCTGCACCGCAACAAGCGCAGCATGACTCTCAACCTCAAGCTCCCCGAGGGCTTGGCGGCGTTCAAGCGCATGGTCAAAAAGGCCGACGTGGTGGTGGAGAACTTCCGTCCCGACGTGAAGAAGCGCCTCGGCATCGACTACACGGCGCTTGCAAAGGTCAATCCGCGCCTGGTCTACGCCAGCATCTCCGGATTCGGCCAGGACGGCCCCTACGCCAACCGGCCCGGCTTCGACCAGATCGCGCAAGGCATGGGCGGGCTGATGTCGATAACCGGCCTCCCCGGCCAGGGCCCGGTGCGCGTCGGCATTCCGGTCGCCGATCTCTGCGCCGGGCTGTTGACGGCGACCGGAATTCTGGTCGCGCTGTTGGAGCGCGAAAAATCGAAAAAGGGCCAGCAGGTCGCGAGCTCGCTGTTGCAGGCGCAGATTTTCATGCTCGACTTCCAGGCGGCGCGCTACCTGGTTCAAGGCGAAGTGCCGGGGCAGGCCGGCAATAACCACCCGACCAGCATTCCGACCGGCGTGTTCAAGACCAAGGACGGCCACATCAACATCGCCTCGGCCGGACAAACGATCTGGAAACGGTTTTGCCAGGCGCTCGGCGCCAAGGATTTGTTGGACAATCCGGACTACGCCGACGGCCCGACGCGCTCGAAGCATCGCGATGCCCTCAATGCCGCGATCGATCGCTACCTCGCCGACCGCGGCAGCGCCGAATGGGTCGAGATTTTGAACAGAGCCGGCGTGCCGTGCGGGCCGATCTACCGGGTCGACGAGGTCTTTGCCGATCCGCAGGTGCAGCATCTCGGCATCGCCCAGGCTGTGACCAAGAAAGACAAATCGAAAATGCGCCTGGTCGGCCAGGGCGTCACCCTGTCGCGCACGCCGTCGCGTCTGGCGGCGCGACCGCCGGAGCTCGGCGAGCACACCGACGCGGTGCTCAAGGAATTCGGCTTTTCGGCGCGCGACATCAAGAAGCTGCACGAGGCGAAAGCGGTTTAATCGTCATTGCCGGGCTTGACCCGGCAATCCATGCGGCGGCAAGGCAGCATGGATGCGCGGGTCAAGCCCGCGCATGACGAAGTCCAAGAGGAACTCCAAATGCCGCAAACCGACAAGATGCTGGCGCGCAAAGATGGCGGCGTCGGCACCGTGATTTTCAACAATCCGGAACGGCACAACGCGGTGTCGCTCGACATGTGGGAAGCG
>JASHPU010000143.1 GCA_030037885.1 Xanthobacteraceae bacterium
GCGATGCCAGCGCCCGATCATAACTCGCAAGCGCCTCCTCGCGGCGTCCCAAATGGCGGAGCAGATTGCCCCGGTTATAGGCCGCCTCGGCGTTGTCCGGTCGCAGCGCCAGCACCCGCTCGTAACTCGACAGCGCCTCGTCGTCGCGGTGCAAAGCGCGAAGCACGACGGCGCGGTTGTTGAGCGCCTCGTAGTAGTCCGGCTGCAGCGCCAGCGCTCGATCGAAACTCGCCAGCGCTTCCTCCAGGCGGTTTACGGCGCGGAGCGCGAGCGCGCGGCAATGCAGGGCCTCGACAAAGTCGGGCCGCAGCGCCAGTGCCCGCTCGGCACTCTCAAGCGTCGCTTCGAATTGCCCTGCCTTCCAGAGCGCCAGCGCGTCGCTGAAAGCGGCCTCGGCCGCGCTCAGATGCGTCGCCGCTACCGGGAACTTTTCGCCGAGCGCCACGCGCACCTCGGCGATGACGCTGTCCCAGGCGCCGGGGCGCTTTTGGCGAAACAACCGGGCGGTCGGATACCAGGGGCTATCGGTGCGGTCGAGCAGCCAGCGCCAATCAGGCGCGCAAGGCAGCAGGATAAAGACCGGCTTGCCCATCGCCCCGGCCAAATGGGCGGTCGCCGTGTCGACCGAGATGACGAGGTCGAGTTCAGCAATGGCGGCAGCGGTGTCGGCAAAATCGGTAAACGCCTCGCCGAGATTCAGGATCTCACCATGGGCGTCGAGCAACTCGCGGTCTTGCGCGCTCACTTCCTTCTGCAGGCTGATCAAGTTGATGCCTGACGCGGCAAGCGCCAGCAGGGGCTCAAGACCGATCGACCGGTTACGATCGTTGTCGTGCCTGGCGTAGCCGGCCCACGCGATACCAACCCGCGGTCGTGTCAAGCCGCCAAGCCGCGGCGCCCATGCCGCCGCGCGCTCCGGCGGTGCCGCGATATAGGGAATCGATGCCGGCACCGTCTCGAGCCGTGTGTCGAACGCGAGCGGCAGGCTCAGCAGCGGACAGTGCAGGTCGAAATCGGGGAGCCGTTCGCCCCGGGCGAAGACCTGCCCAATGCCGGACCGGAGCAATGGCTTGAGCGGCGGCTGCACTTCAAGGACGACGCGCGCGCCCCGCGCCGCCACCATCGGCACATAGCGGCAGAACTGAATCGTGTCGCCGAGACCTTGCTCGGCATGGAGCAGAATGGCCTTGCCGGCAAGGTCGGCGTCGCCCTTCCAGAGCGGTTGCGAAAAATGCCGCGGCGTCATGATTGGCGTGCTCACCCTCCAGCGCCACTCGTATTCGGAAAAGCCGCGCGCGAAATCGCCCAGGGCCAGATGGACGAGGCTTTGCCCGCAATGCGCCTCGGCGTAATTCGGCCGAAACGCCAGCGCGCGGGCATAGCTTGCCAGCGCCTCCTGGTGCCGGCCGAGGTCGCGCAAGGCATTGCCGCGATTGTGCAGCGCCTCCAGGTAGTCTGGCCGCACAGCAAGCGCGCGGTCGCAGCTCGCAATCGCCTCCTCGAACCGATTGAGCGAGTGGAGCGCGGTCGCGCGGTTGTTCAGCGACTCAACGGAGTCGGGGCGGCACGCGAGCGCCCGGTCATAGCTGACGAGCGCCTCTTCGTGGCGGCCCAAGCTGTGCAGCGCATTGCCGCGGCGATTGAGTGCCTCAAGCTCGTCCGGCTGATGCAACAGCGCCAAGTCGGCCGCCGCTAACGCCTCCTCGTAGCGGCCGACGGCTTGCAACGTGGCGGCGCGGCAGTTGTGTGCATAGCCGTTGCCGGGATGCAGCGCGAGCGCCTTATTGCAGCTCGCCAGAGCTTCATCGAACCGACCCAAGGCGTTCAATGCCAGGGCGTAGTTGCAAAGCGCTGTTGCCGAGCCCGCGTCGATGGCAAGCGCGCGGCCGATGAGCCGGCACGCCTCCTCATGCCGGCCTTGCTGTGCCGCCACTACTCCCAACAGATGAAGCGCGTCGAATTGTGCCGGCGCGGCGCTCAGCACGGACTCATAAAGCCGAACAGCCTCGGCGAGCTGACCGGCCTGGTGCGCGGCGAGCCCACGATGCAGCGCGTCTTGCGACTCCGTCGGGGCGGTGATGGAGCTTGACACGAGTTTGCCTCAGAACGGACTCTGCGGCACTGCGCGTGGCGCTACATTTTGTTCATGTGTTCCATCGGCATCGATGGGGCATCCGATGCCGTGACATTGAAGTGGACTGGCACGCCGTTGTTGATCGTGACCAAGACCCGGTAGTGGCCCGCGGGCATCGTAACATTGTTGCCGTAGGTGGTGGATGAAGGCCCTTTTCCGACCGCCTGCGTGACGACAACCGGAACTTCGACCAGCGCACCGGTGGGACGTCCCTCGTCGTCGCTGGGGCCGAACTTTATGGCCACCGTGGCACCGGTCACCACCTGGCTGGTCTTCCTGTTGAACAGCTGTACGGCGAGGCGATGATTGGGGTGCGAGGCTGCGTCCGGCATGACCGGATCCGCACCGCGCACTTTCTCGATTCCCTCCGTGATATTCTTGGCCGCCGCGTCCTCCTTGCTGACGAACGGCTCGGCTCCCAGTAGATGAAGTTGGACGCGGTCGGATTCGACGTTTTTGGTGGCCGTCACGCCGGCGGCATGTGCCGAAGGCGCGAATGCGACTGCAAACATCAAGGCAACAATTGGCGACCAGTCTCGATACGCGCGCATGCAGTTCTCCCTTGCTGCGACCTTCCTGAACCCATATCGGATTACATAATATCATATCCCGGGACGCACAACCCAACAGCGTCCCCGCACGCTCTTGACACCTTGATTTGTTCGGAAAGACTTGCCGTTGCGATCAACGGCGGACCGCGACGCAATACGATCCGAGCCAATCACGCGGAAGCCATATCAGTTTGGCGCCAGGGAGAGCCTTACGGATGACCCGTGTCACAGCATTGCCCGAGGTGATGAAGCGGGCGGTTGCGGCCTATCAGCGCGGACGGTTAGATGAGGCCGATGATCTGGCGCGTGCGATTCTCAGTGTTAAGGCCGATTATTTTGATGCCCTTCACCTTCTCGCAGTGATTAGCACCCAGCAACGACGATTCGACGAGGCGCTGGCGAGTTACGACCGCGCTCTTGCGCTGCGGCCCGATCATGCCGAGGCGCTTTGCAACCGCGGTGCGACGCTGCATGAACTCAAGCGCTTCGACGAGGCGCTGGCGAGCTACGACCGTGCCCTGGCGCTGCGGCCGGATTATGCCGGGGCGGTGCTCTACAACCGCGGCAATGCGCTAAGGCAACTGCAGCGGTTCGGCGAGGCGCTGGCGAGTTACGACCGCGCGCTGGCGCTGCAGCCCGATCATGCCGAGGCGCTCTGCAACCGCGGCATTGCGCTGCATGAACTCAAGCGCTTCGGCGAGGCGCTGGCGAGCTACGACCGCGCCCTGGCGCTGCGGCCGGATTATGCCGGGGCGCTCTACAACCGCGGCAATGCGCTGCGGCAAATGAAGCGGCTCGACGAGGCGCTGGCGAGCTACGACCGCGCCCTGGCGGCGCGGCCGGATGATGCCGATGCGCTCAACAATCGCGGCAACACGCTGCATGAACTCAAGCGCTTCGACGAGGCGCTGGCGAGCTACGACCGCGCGCTGGCGCTGCAGCCGGATCATGCCGAGGCGCTCTACAATCGCGGCGACGCGCTGCATGAACGCGGCGATCTTCATGCCGCGTTGGCGCACTACCGTCGCGCGCTGTCGCTCAAGCCCGATCTCGCCGACGTCTACAACAACGTGGGCAACGTGCTCAAAGAGCTTGGTCAATTGCAGGAGGCGCAAAGCGCCTATCGCGAAGCGCTGCGGCTCGATCCGAACAGCACCGCCGCTTACGTCAACCTTGCCGACACGAAAACCTTCAAGCCCGGCGATGCGCATCTTGCCGCCATGGCGGCGCTGGCGGCAAAGACCGAAGGATTGTCGACAACCGACCGCATGCGGCTCGATTTCGCGCTCGGCAAGGCTTACGCCGATCTGGAGGACCATGTGCGCGCGTTCAGGCATCTTGCTGCCGGCAACGCCGCCAAGCGCGCCAGCATCCGCTACGACG
>JASHPU010000144.1 GCA_030037885.1 Xanthobacteraceae bacterium
GACGCGATCGTCACCGAAGACAACAAAGCGGCCGCGAAGTTTTTGCGCGAAGTCGATTCGGCAATCGTTCTGCACAATGCCTCGACGCAGTTTGCCGATGGCGGCGAGTTCGGCTTCGGCGCCGAGATCGGCATCGCCACCGGGCGCCTGCACGCCCGCGGCCCGGTCGGCGTCGAGCAACTCACCACTTTCAACTATCGCATCCGTGGCAGCGGACAAACGCGGCCATAAACAGCCATAATGAGCATCGGGCCCCGCCAGGGGCATGCAAATGGGCGCCCGATGCGTGGGGAGGAATCGCTGCTCACCGGCACCCCGTACGAGTTTCGAGCCGGGCCAGCGGCTGCCGCGTTCTCTCCGTCTCCCACAGCCGGAGCAAAGCGGCGCCGCGGCACCATAACGCCCGTTGCATTGCCGCCCTATATGCGCGGCATGCGCATCGGGTTGTTCGGCGGCACATTCGATCCGCCGCATGCCGCCCATCGCGCCGCCTGCCTGTTGGCAATGCGACGGCTCGGCCTCGATCGTGTCTGGTGGCTTGTCACCCCCGGCAACCCGCTCAAGAACACAAGAGGTTTGGCGCCGCTAGGCGAGCGAATGGCCGCGGCGCGGGTGTTAGCGCATCATCCACGCATCGACGTGACCGACTTCGAGGCGCGGCTCGGCAGCCACTACACGTTTCAAACCATTTCGTATCTGGCGCGCCGCTGCGCCGGCGTGCGTTTTGTCTGGATCATGGGCGCCGACAATTTGCGCAGCTTTCACCGCTGGCAGCGCTGGCGCGACATCGCGGCGTTGGTGCCGATCGTCGTCGTCGATCGGCTCGGACCAAGTCTGTACGCCGCCAGCGCCGCCGCCGGCCACGCCTTCGCACGCGTCCGGCTTCCCGAAACCGCCGCCAAGGCGCTGCCGGAACGAAAGCCGCCGGCCTGGATTTACCTGCACGGGCTCAAATCGCCGCTCTCATCCACCGCGTTACGCGCGAAAAGGACGTTGCAGAACGGTTGAAACCGTTAACCGGCCGTGCCTATCTTAGTGCCCGGGCCTCGGATTCGCCGAAAGGCCGGAACAGGAGCGAAAGGATAACGATCCCTGTCCACACCTGCCATCTCTCGGGCCGATCCTCGCGTGCCCGAAACGGTCTCCAGAATGCGTCCTGACGCCGAGGAGATCCTCAAGCTGGTTCTCGCGCGCCTCGATGACATGAAGGCCGAGGACATCCTCACCATCGATCTGCGAAACAAATCTTCGATCGGCGACTACATGGTCGTATCGTCGGGCCGATCGCAGCGCCATGTCGGCTCCGTGGCCGACAGGGTTGTCGAAGATTTGGACAAAGTGGGCATTGCGACTCGCGTCGAAGGCGTGCCGCATTGCGATTGGGTGCTGATCGACGCCGGCGATGTGATCGTTCACGTGTTTCGGCCGGAAGTTCGCGCCTTCTACAATCTCGAACGGATGTGGATGAGCGGCCCCGCGGCGCGGCGCGCCAGTTGATCCCGTCGTCCCGGGACCGAGCCTACGGCTCCGCGGGCTGCGCCCGTGTCTCGGAATGACGCCATGCGCATCCTTGTCATCGCGGTCGGCCGCTTGAAGCAGGGACCCGAGCGCGAGCTTGCGGAGACCTATCGCAAGCGCGCCGCAGCCGTCGGGCGAACGCTTGGTTTGCGCGAGATCGAAATTCTCGAGATCCGCGAAAGCCGGGCACAGGACGCGGAACGCCGGCGCACCGAAGAAGCGATCGCCATCGGCAACGTCATTCCCGAAAGGGCCACGCTCGTGGTCCTCGA
Organism: Xanthobacteraceae bacterium; assembly: GCA_030037885.1. Lineage (GTDB taxonomy): Bacteria > Pseudomonadota > Alphaproteobacteria > Rhizobiales > Xanthobacteraceae > BOG-931. Next base: position 1,791 of record JASHPU010000144.1, read on the forward strand.
TGAGCGCGGCGATAACCTCGATAGTGCGGCGCTGGCGGGACTGCTCCGCGAGTGGCGGGCGGAAGACCGCCCGGCCGTCTGCTTCGTGATCGGCGGCGCGGACGGCTTGGCGGACAACTTGCGCCAACGCGCCAACCGCAAGCTCGCCTTCGGCACCGCCACCTGGCCGCATCAACTCGCGCGCGTCATGCTGCTCGAGCAGCTTTATCGCGCCGGCACTATTTTGGCCGGGCACCCATATCACCGGGCGTGACGGCAGAGCCCTAACAAATCCGTAATGTCACCTCACTGCAATGTGACGCGAGCGACCACAGGGCGTCTTATTCCGGACCCATCTGTGGGCTCCTTGCGTTTGCGAGGGTTACATCTACCGTGCACAGCATGATTCTCCGCCGGTCGCGCGCCACCGACCCGAGCCTCGTTGTCGGCTCGGCCTTGGTATTGGCGCTGCCGTTCGGCGTTCCTGCGGGCGCTCACGCCCAAGCGCCCGCGGCCGAAGTGCCGGCGCCGGCACCGGCAGCAGCACCCGCGGCCGACGCGCTCAAGCAGCACGATCATGAACTTGACGCCGTTCGCGCCCAGCAACGACAGTCGGCAGACAGCCAGGCCAAGTTGCGGCTGCAGATCGAGGCGCTCGGCCAAGACCGCCGGGCGCTCAACCAAGAGCTCATCGTATCCGCCGCGCAGGTCCGCACCGTAGAGGCAAAGATCGAAGCAGCCGAGGCCAAGCTGCACGCGCTCGACGAGCGCGAAAGCGTGTTTCAAAAATCATTGGACGAGCGGCGCGCCGTGATCATCGAAATTTTGGCGGCGCTGCAACGCGTCGGCCGCCGGCCGCCGCCGGCGCTGCTGGTGCGGCCGGAGGATGCGCTGCAGGCGTTGCGGACGGCGATCACGCTCGGCGCCGTCGTGCCCGACATGCGGGCCGAAGCCGAAGCTCTGGCCGGCGACCTGGCCGATCTGGCACGCGTGCGGCAAGACATCGTTGCCGAACGCAGCGTGCTCGCCGGCGATCTCGACCACCTTGCGCAAGAGCAGTTGCGGCTGAACATGTTGATCGACGCGCGGCAGAAGAGTGAGGCGACCGCCGAACAGGCGCTGGCGGGCGAGCAACAGCGCACCGTCGACCTGGCGCGCCGGGTCGATAACCTGAAGGACCTCATCGCCAGGCTGGAGCAGAACCTCGATCCGGCGACGCGCGCGGCGCGTGCTGCCGCGCACTCGATCGAGCAGGACGCCACACGGCCGCAGCTTGCCGCGCTCGGCGATCCCGGCCGCTTGGCGCCCGCCGTGGCGTTTGCAGCGACGCGCGGCCAATTGCATCTGCCGGTCAATGGCGTGCCGATTCGCGGTTTCGGCGCGCCCGATGGCGCCGGTGGAACCCAGAAAGGACTTTCGATCGCGACCCGCCGGGGCGCGCAAATCACCGCTCCATGCGACGGTTGGGTAGTTTACGCCGGGCCGTTTCGCAGCTATGGCCAACTCTTGATCCTTAATGCCGGCGGCGGCTATCATGTATTGTTAGCGGGGATGGAGCGGATATCCGTCGATCTCGGACAGTTCGTGCTGACCGGAGAGCCCGTGGCGGTGATGGGCGGCCCAGCGCAGGTATCTGCCGCCGTAGCCACCGGATCGAAGCAACCTGTACTCTATGTGGAGTTCCGCAAGGACGGCGCTCCCATTGACCCCAGCCCCTGGTGGGCGACGAACGAAAGCGAAAAGGTTCGCGGATGATGCGCAAGACGACTCTGATTCTCCTGGGTGCCCTGGCCGGAGCCGCCGTAACACTGGTGGCGACACAGCCCCGCATCCTGCTGATCGGCTCGAGTGCCAAGGCGGCGGCTTCCGACACCTACCGGCAGCTCAACCTGTTCGGCGACGTGTTCGAGCGCGTGCGCGCCGACTACGTCGACAAGCCCGACGACAGCAAGCTCGTCGAGGCGGCGATCAACGGCATGCTTGCCGGGCTCGATCCGCATTCGAGCTACATGGATCCGAAAAGCTTCCGCGACATGCAGGTGCAGACCCGCGGCGAGTTCGGCGGTCTCGGCATCGAGGTCACGATGGAGGACGGGCTGATCAAGGTCGTGGCGCCGATCGACGACACGCCCGCCGCCAAGGCCGGCGTCCTGGCGAACGACATCATCACCATGTTGGACGACGAAGCGGTACAGGGCATGACCTTGAACCAGGCGGTCGACAAGATGCGTGGGCCGGTCAACACCAAGATCAAGCTCACCATCATGCGCAAGGGCGTCGACAAACCGGTTGTCGTGAACATCACCCGCGACATCATCCGGGTCAAATCGGTGCGGTCGCATCCCGAGGACAACGACGTCGGCTACATCCGCATCACGCAATTCAACGAGCAGACCACGGACGGCTTGAAGGAAGCGATCTCCGACCTGAAGAATCAGCTCGGCGCCGACAAGGTCAAGGGCTACATCCTCGACCTGCGCAACAATCCGGGCGGGCTGCTCGATCAGGCGATCTCGGTTTCGAACGCCTTCCTCAACAAGGGCGAGATCGTCTCGACGCGCGGACGCAGTTCCGACGAGACCCAACGCTTCAACGCCCGTCCGGGAGGCGATCTTACGGGTGGCAAGCCGCTGATTGTTCTCATCAACGGCGGCTCGGCCTCGGCGTCTGAAATCGTCGCCGGCGCACTGCAGGACCACAAGCGTGCCACGCTGGTCGGCACGCGCTCATTCGGCAAAGGCTCGGTGCAGACGATCATACCGCTCGGCGCCGGCAACGGCGCGCTGCGGCTGACCACCGCGCGCTACTACACGCCGTCGGGCCGCTCGATCCAGGCCAAGGGCATCGTGCCCGATATCCAGGTGCTGCAGGACGTACCGGACGAGCTAAAGGCGCGGACCGATTCGAAGGGCGAGGCGTCGCTGCCCGGCCATCTGAAGGCCGAGGGCGACGAAAAGTCCGGCTCGCAATCCTACGTGCCGCCCGACGAGAAGAACGATAAGGCGCTCAAGGAGGCGGTTGATCTCCTGCGCGGCGCCACCAGCAACGCAGCGTTCCCGCCAAAAGCCCAGACCGCGGTACCGAACTAACGGCAGCAGCGATTCGGCGAATTCAGGCAATCGGGGCGGCGGAGAGCCGCCCCGATTTTTTTCGGCCTCTCCAATCGGCCGGCGCAGCGTTCGGGCCGCGAGCGATCCCGAACCCGGAAAGCAAGCCGCCTTGGTGCCGTGCTAGACTTGGCGGCATGATTCGCGAGGGCGCGCGAGGGCGCGATTGGCGAGGCGGTCGCCGATGACCACGGATGACTTGAGCGCGCCGCTCGGCCAGCGGCGGAGCCGGCGCCGGCCCGCGATCCGCATTCCGGTGCCCTATGTCATTGCCGGCGCGCTGGCGCTTTTCCTCGGCACTTTCGTTCTGTGGGCGGCGATCGGCGACGATCCGCTGGGCGGCGAGCCGATGGCTGTGGCGCCGACCCACTTGCCTGCGGTCGCGTCTGCCACGCCGGGTGCCCCGCGACCCGGCGAGGTTTCTGGAGGTCCCGGGCGGTACGACGGCCCGGCTCAAAGCTTAGCGCCTAAGCCGGCCCAGAAGGCGGAACAGGTCAAAACGCCAGAGCCACCCAACGGAACGACAACGGTCAATATCATCAACGGTATGACCGGGACGCGCCAGGAGGTGACCATCCCCGCTCCCGCCGCCGGGGGCAGCCCGGCGATGCCAACCATCATCGCCCCGGCCTACGCGAAATTCGTGGAGATGACGGCGCAGGGCCCGGTGCCGAAAATCGCCGCCGATGGCGTGCGGCCGGCCGACGCTTTCGCCCAACCGGTGAAAGCGCTTGCCGGCAAGTCCGACGCGCCACGTGTCGCGCTGATCGTCGGCGGCTTGGGCGTGAGCGCCAAGACCACGTCCGACGCCATCGCGCAGCTGCCTGGGCCGGTCACGTTCGCCTTCATGCCATATGGCAGCGACGCCGCGCTGGTGGCGCGGGCACGGGCCGGGGGCCACGAAATTCTGCTGCAAGTGCCGATGGAACCATTCAGCTATCCGGACAACGATCCCGGCCCGCAGACCCTGCTGACGTCGCTCACCCCGCAACAGAATCTCGATCGGCTGCATTGGGTGATGAGCCGGTTCCAAGGTTACGTCGGGGTCATCGGTATGATGGGCGCGCGCTTCACCGCTTCCGAGCAGTCGTTTGCGCCGATCCTGCGTGAGATCGCCGATCGCGGCTTGATTTTCGTCGACGACGGCGCCAATCCGCGGAGCGTCGCCGGACGGATTGCCGGCGCCAGCAATCTGCCATTCGCCAAGGCCGAGGTGATCATCGATTCGGTGCCGACGCCGGACGAAATCGATCGCGCACTCGGCCGCCTGGAAACCGCGGCACGCCAGCATCACGTTGCGGTCGGCATCGCTTCCGCGCTGCCGGCATCGATCGAGCACGTCGCCAAATGGGCCAAGACTGCCGCAAGCCGCGGCGTGATTTTGGTGCCGATCACGGCAGTGGCGAGGAAGCAGGACTCAGTCGTCGGTCATCGGTAATCCGATGACGCCCGTCTTGTCTGGTTACTCATAATTGGTTATTGATACCTGATGCCTGCCTACCGCCCCTGCACCGGCATCGTGGTCTTCAACCGCGACAGCTTGGCCTTCATCGGCCGCCGTATCGACGGGCCGGAGCATGTCGACGTGACGCATGCCTGGCAGCTGCCGCAAGGCGGCATCGACGCCGGTGAAGAGCCGTGGCCGGCCGCGCTCCGCGAGCTGTACGAGGAAACAAACATCCGCTCGGTCGAACGGCTCGGCGAAATTGCCGAATGGCTCAGCTATGACATTCCGGCCGACCTTATCGGCCAAGCCTGGAACGGCCGCTATCGCGGCCAGACGCAGAAATGGTTTGCAGTGCGCTTCTCCGGCGCAGAAAGCGAAATCAACATCGCGCAGCCAGGCGGCACCCATCAGGCGGAGTTCTCGGCTTGGCGTTGGGAGCCGCTGGAAAACATTCCGGCGCTGGTCGTGCCGTTCAAACGTCCGGTTTACGAACGGGTCGTCGCCGAATTCGGCAAATTGGCGCAGCCAAGCGCATAGCAAAAGTTTTCTCGTGACATGCGCGGCCGGCTCATCGCGCCACGGCGGCGCGTTGGTGCAGTTGCGGCGCCGGCACGTTGACCGTTTTGCCCGGCCATTTGCACAGGTCGGCAATCACGCATTTTTCGCATAGCGGCCGCCGCGCGACGCAAACGTAGCGGCCGTGCAGGATGAGCCAGTGATGGGCGTGCAGCCGGTAGCGCTCCGGCACGACCTCCATGAGCTTCATTTCGACGTCGTACGGCGTTTTGCCGACCGCGAGCCCGGTGCGGTTGCCGACGCGGAAGATATGCGTGTCGACCGCGATCGTCGGCTCGCCGAACGCGACGTTGAGCACCACGTTGGCGGTCTTGCGGCCGACGCCCGGCAACGCTTCGAGCGCGGCGCGGTCGGGCGGCACGTTGCCGCCATGCTGCGCGATCAGCTGCCGCGACAGTGCGATCAGATTCTTGGCCTTGGTCCGAAAGAGCCCGATGGTCTTGATCAGCTCGCGTACGCGTGCTTCGCCGAGCTTGACCATCTTTTGCGGCGTATCGGCGAGCTTGAACAAGGCCGGAGTGGCTTTATTGACCCCGGCGTCCGTCGCCTGGGCGGATAGCACGACCGCAACGAGGAGCGTGTACGGATCGACGTGCTCCAGTTCGCCGCGCGGATCGGGATTGGCCGCCGCGAAGCGGCGGAACGCTTCCTCGATCTCGGCTTTGGTCCACTGCGGCAGGGCGCCGTGGGCTGCCTCGGTGTCGGCCTTGATCCTCGCTCCGGCGCCCTTGACGCGCGCGGCCCTTCCCTTGCGGGCGGCTTGCAGCCTCTGCTTGGTGGCCTTCCGGATGGTCTTACGCGGCATGGTTCCCGTATACTGAGCGCAATGAGCGACGACAACGCTTTTCCCGACCCAAGGATCTTCTCGGCGGTGATCACGCCGCATCGCTCACTGACGCCGCGCGGCTTTCTGATCCTCATGCTCTGCCTCGGCGGTCTGAGTTTCGTCTCCGGCATGGCGTTCGTTCTGATGGGGGCGTGGCCGGTGTTCGGCTTCTTCGGCCTCGACGTGCTGCTGGTCTACTTGGCGTTCCGCGCCAACTTTCGCGCGGCGCGCGCCTATGAGGAGGTGACGGTGACCGTCTCGGAGCTGACCGTGCGCAAGGTCAACCCGCGCGGCGGCGTGCGCGAGTGGACGCTCAACCCGGTCTGGGTGCGTCTCGAGCGTATCGTGCATCAGGAGTTCGGCATCGAGCGGCTGTTTCTGGTCTCGCGCGGACGGCGGCTGACGATCGGCAGCGCGCTCGGCCCGGAGGAGAAAGCGAGCTTTGCGCAGGCGCTGTCGAATGCCCTGGGCGAGGCAAAACGCGGACCGACGCGGACCGTGCTATAATGGGCGAATAGCGAATGGTGACTGGCGAATAGGGCCAAATCATTCGCTATTCGCCATTTCGCCATTCGTCCATCCAGAAATCGGGTGGTTTGCACCTGCCTCGCAGCCTAGATCGGGAGCAACGATGATGGAGGCAGCCATGCTCTCACCCGATCGCCCTGACCACCCAATGCCGCTCGCCGCGGCCGCCGCCGATTACGAAGTGGTGCGGCGCGCCATCGGCCACATTCGCGGCCATTGGCGCGACCAGCCGGAAATCGAGGCCATTGCCGAGGCCGCCAGCGTCACGCCGACCGAATTGCACCACCTGTTTCGCCGCTGGGCCGGACTGACGCCGAAGGCGTTCTTGCAGGCGCTCACGCTCGACGGCGCGCGCAAGCTGTTGCGCGATTCGGCAAGCGTGCTGGACGCCAGCTATGAGGTCGGCCTGTCCGGCCCCGGCCGGCTCCACGACCTGTTCGTGACCCACGAGGCAATGTCGCCCGGCGAATGGAAATCCGGCGGCGAGGGCTTGGTCATCCATTTCGGCTTCCATCCCTCGCCGTTCGGCAGCGCGCTGGTCATGGCGACCGACCGTGGCCTGGCCGGCCTCGCCTTTGCGGATCCCGGTGAAGAAATGGCGACGCTCAACGACATGAAGAGCCGCTGGCCGAAGGCGACATACGTGGAGAACAGCGCCCGGACTGCGGCGCTCGCCAAACGGATTTTCGATCCGTCGCAATGGCAGCAAGCGCAGCCGCTGCGCATCGTGCTGATCGGCACGGATTGGGAAGTCCGGGTTTGGGACGCACTGTTGCAGATTCCAATGGGCCACCTGAGGACGTATTCGGGCATCGCCCAAAAGATCTGTTCTACGCCCAATGCGGCGCGCGCCGTCGGAACCGCGGTCGGCAAGAACCCGATCTCCTTCGTGGTGCCGTGCCACCGTGTCGTCGGCAAGAGCGGCGACCTCACCGGCTACCATTGGGGGATCACCCGCAAACACGCCATGCTCGGCTGGGAAGCCGGCCAGGTCGCGGCCGCGGCATAGCTCTCCCCCTTCCCGTGGCTTGACCTTACGAGCGGCCGTTTCCCGGATGCGGTGCAGCGCCATAAGCGCGTTTACGCGCGTCTTCGACGCGCTATGGCGGTGCACCGCTGTTCCGGGATCGTTTGAAACTCGGAATTTGTGACGATCCCTGGTCTGCAGCGCACCACTTCGTGCTGCGCTGCGCCCAGGAAACGCAGCTCCCTATATTAGCGCCGATGAGGCGTTGACCCCGGACACCCAATGCTGCCCGCATTGACGCTCGCGCTCCGATCCGCAATACCGCCTGCGCGTTGTCTTAGGCGAAGGATGTGGACATGCAGCAGCGCCGGCCCGTGATGCTGGTCATTCTGGATGGTTGGGGCTGGCGCGAGGAACGCGCCGACAATGCCATCCGGCAGGCGAAAACGCCGAGCTTCGATCGGCTCTGGCAGGCGGGTCCGCACGGTTTTCTGCATACCTCCGGCAAAGACGTTGGCCTCCCCGACGGCCAGATGGGCAATTCCGAGGTCGGACATTTGAACATCGGCGCCGGCCGCGTCGTGGTGCAGGATTTGCCGCGCATCGATGCGGCGATTGCCAAGGGCGAGATCGACCGCGCACCAGCGCTTGTCGATTTCATTGCCAAGCTGAAGCAGAGCGGCGGCACCTGCCATCTGCTCGGCCTGGTATCGCCCGGCGGCGTGCATTCGCATCAGAATCACGCCGTGGCCCTTTCGAAAATCCTCGCCGCGGCCAACGTGCCGGCGCTGGTGCACGCCTTCACCGACGGCCGCGATACGCCGCCGCAATCAGCGGGTGACGACATCAAGTGCCTGATCGCGGCGCTGCCGAAATCGGTTTCGATCGCGACGGTGAGCGGCCGCTACTACGCGATGGACCGCGACAAGCGCTGGGACCGCGTCGAAAAGGTCTACAAGGCGATCGTCGATGCCGACGCGCCGCGCTTTGCCGACGCGCCCGCAATCATCGCCGACGCCTACGCCAACAAAAAATTCGACGAGTTCGTCGTGCCGGCACTGGTCGGCGATTACCGCGGCATGAAGGACGGCGACGGCGTGCTGTGCTTCAACTTCCGCGCCGACCGCGTGCGCGAAATTCTCTCGGCGCTGCTCGATGCGAAATTTTCCGGTTTTGCCCGGCAACGGATCGTCCGCTTCGCCGCGGCACTCGGCATGACCGAATATTCCGACGAACTCGACAAAATGATGCGGGCGATCTTTCCGCCGCAGCGGCTCGAGCACATCCTCGGCGAGGTGGCGGCGGATGCCGGCCGCAAGCAACTACGCATGGCCGAGACCGAAAAATACGCCCACGTCACGTATTTCCTCAGCGGCGGGCGCGAAGAGCCGTTTGCCGGGGAGGATCGCATCCTGGTGCCGTCGCCCAAGGTCGCGACCTACGATCTGCAGCCCGAAATGTCGGCGCCCGAACTGACCGACAAGGCGGTGACCGCGATCAATTCCGGCAAATACGACTTGATCGTGCTCAACTACGCCAATCCCGACATGGTCGGCCACACCGGCAGCCTGCCCGCGGCGATCAAGGCCGTGGAGACGGTCGATTCCGGCTTGGGCCGCATCGCCGACGCCATCCAGAAATCCGGCGGTGCGCTCTTGGTCACCGCCGACCACGGCAATTGCGAAATGATGCGCGATCCGCAAACCGGCGGACCGCACACCGCCCATACCACGAACCCGGTGCCGGTCATGCTGGTGGGCGCGCGCAACCGCGCGTTCGACGCCGAAGGCCGCCTCGCCGACATCGCACCGACTTTGCTCGAACTGATGGAATTGCCGAAGCCGAAGGAAATGACCGGCGCGTCGCTGTTGCAAGGTGGTTAAGTGCTGTCTTAATTCCAGGTAGTCAGTTCGCAATCAGATTAAGCGGCGTGCTCTATGGGCCGTCACCCAAAAATGGCTACGCTGCTCGTACTGCCAGCCCATATCGAGGAGCATTTGAGCAAAATCGTCCTTTGAAATGTCCAATGAATTGATTGCGCCCTTATGCCAAGCACGCAATACAATTCTATTGAACAAAGCCTCACCATAAAGCGGTTCGTGCATTTCATGCAGGAGTTGATAGAGCTCGCTCTCAAGATCAAATTTTTTGCCGAGTTCATACTTAACAGCTCTTCCTGTATTGAAAAATGACAGAATGAGCTCCCCTGCTAAGACCGATGCACTGCCTTTTTTCTTGTGCATTGACCAAATTGGATCGCCGACCTGAGGCAACGCGGCACGCAAATCTGCGCCCGAGTCCGCGGCTGAGGTCAAAATGGTTTGAAAATACGAAGTGTTCCAATGCTGAAAAACAACGGATAGCCAGCGATCCGGCTTTAATAGATCGAGGCACGCACGAATACTCGATCCGAGGCGCTCTGTGTAGGCCTGATCGGCATGTCTTCGATCGCCGCCAACGATTATTTCGTGTTTGGCTCTGGAAGGAGTTGGCAAAATGCCGAGCCATGCGTTCCACATCGTAGACAAGTCGAGATAGGCGATGTGGCCTCCGTATGGTGGGTCGGTGAAGATATAATCAGCTGTGCGCCCGAGCAGCCGGGGAAGCTCCAACACGTCCCTATCATAGGCATGAAATTCTCCATGCCAACCAGCCGACGATTGTCGTTTGTGCTCAATACTCTGATCGACTTCAGCTTTCGCCGCCAGCACATTCATTGCCCGCTCTCGGAATGTGGGCCATAGCGGCAATCGCACGGGCTTTTTTGCCACTTTGTACCTGTAAATGCTGAATATGCTGGATCCCCCACGCGACGCCAATCGACCTTCTGCCGAAAGAAAGGTGCGATTTAGCTTCGCCAGCGTTGCGGAGAATGCCAGCAACATTGCATTGCGCGCATACTTATTTGGTATTCTCGCAACGTGTTCTCGGATCACAGCAAGTCCGGCTAATTGCTTCGGCTCAAATAGATCATACAACAACGTTACGTCTGAATTCGCCGGGAGTACGGCATTCTTCGGCAGTCGAAACTGCTTTTGGTAGCGATCCAACTCGTCATCACCCGACTTCTCTATCTCGGACAAAATCCCTGAGCACGCCGACTCCATGGCTGCCAGTGCATCTCGATAATCGGAAAGGTTTCCTTTGGCCAGGTCCGCGATACCGCTCGCGATGAAGTTTGCCAGTGGATTGAGATCGTTATGAACCCCAATCCGATTTTCCAGGAACGCCTCTATTGCAGTGACCCCCGATCCCCCAAACGGATCGATCACCCGATCTCCAGGCCGCGAATAGTGCAGTATATAATCACGCACGACATTAAAGGGGCGCCTGGTAAAATACGGATGCACGCCATAGTGTCGCTTCGCAGTTTGACGCTCTGCCGAGATCGGATGCTGAATTGCTACGACGTTCCGGTAGAAGTTCATAATGCCAGCGTGAGTTCATCACGGCCATATTATAGAACGCCTCAAGTTCAATCACATCGATGTTCTGGCGTACAGCTTCATGATCATGATTTGCACAGAGAATAACCGCTCGACTGAGTTCGTTTTTGCCGTATTTCTTCTCTTGATACTGGAAATTGTGACTATTCTTCTTGATCTCGACCGGCACGCCGTAGGGTGGATATGCGAGAAACTCGATAATCGAAGCGCAGTCGTATCCCTTGCCCACGTAAGGACCCAGGAACACGCCGAGATGATTGAGAGGCCCTGACGCGCGGAGCAAATCGGGGCTCCAGGATATGCGGAATTTTCGTTTCCGGACGATGATCCTTTGCAATTCTGCATATTTCGCGAACCGACCATTCAAGAACGTCCGGCTTCGCGCGTCCAATCTTTTCCAAATGTCGCCGCCAAAACGGACTTATATAGTCGAGCGTGAATGTTAGGGGACGCTCTACTTTATGCAGCGTCTTTGTCCGCTTGGAGCCCGCGTATTTGCAAACAATCGGTCTCATATAGAAAGCGTCATCAATCGTGTCGACTTCAACGTCAATGCGCTCGAATTGCCCTGCGGGCAGGGAATACCAATGCCGGATTTGCTCGCCAATACTGGCCTCCCCTTGTCCCTGTTGGATACGGTCATGACCAACGCTACCCGGCACCGCCTTTCCTTTTTCGTCTAACTTATGATCCTTCCCAACCGCGAAGAAATGTGACTTTGTTGCGCCGTAAGGCGTAACGAGCGCGACCGGGACTGCGCCCTTGCTCCGCAAGTACGTTTTGACCGAGTCTGAAAGATCGTGGAAATAGTACTGAGGCCCCCCGGACGCTGCACTGGCGCGTTTGGTTTGCTGTAGATGCATTGCAATCAAACCCTCACAGATCGAGCTTAAATGTCCGTGAGGCCCAGCACATCCGCCATCGAATAAAGCCCCGGCTTCTGGTCGCGCGCCCAGAGCGCGGCGTGCAGCGCCCCGCGGGCGAAAATCATGCGGTCCTCGGCGCGATGGGTGAGCTCGAGGCGCTCCGCCGGACCCGCGAACGTCACCGTATGGTCGCCGACCATGGTGCCGCCGCGCAGCGAGGCAAAGCCGATGTCGCCCGGACGGCGCGCGCCGGTCATGCCGTCGCGGCCGCGCACCGAATGCTGCGCGAGATCAATGCCGCGGCCCGCCGCCGCAGCGCCGCCGAGCATCAACGCGGTGCCGGACGGCGCGTCGATCTTCTTGGCGTGGTGCATTTCGAGAATTTCGATGTCGTAGGCCTCGTCGAGCGTCTTGGCGACGCGTTTGACGAGCGCGGCGAGCAGATTGACGCCGAGACTCATATTGCCGGATTTGACGATGCGGGCACGGCGCGCCGCCGCGGCGATCACCTTCTCCTCCTCGGCCGAATGCCCGGTGGTGCCAATGACGTGGACGAGCCCGGCGGCGGCGGTCAGCTCGGCGAAGGCAAGCGTCGCGGCCGGGATGGTGAACTCGATCAAGCCGTCGGCGCCTTTGAGCAGCGGCGCCGCGTCGCTGACCACCTTGACGCCGTTCGCACCCAGGCCGGCGAGCTCGCCGGCATCGCGGCCGATCACCGCCGAGCCGGCCGCTTCGATCGCGCCGACCAGCGTCAGCCCCTTGCTGGCCGCGATGGCATGAACGAGCGTGCGGCCCATGCGCCCGCCGGCGCCGGCGACGACGACTCGCATTTGTGGCTGTGCCGCCGGCATTGGACGTGCTCCGCTCGCTGCCGGTATAGCGAAGCGCCGGCCCGGCGTCGACCCGCCAGCAAAAGCGAAAGTCAGAACTTCGTCCGTCCTAGCCTTCGACGATGACGAGGTCGAATTCGGCCGTGCCATCGTGCGGCGTCTTCGCCGCCTTTGTGGCCTTCCGCACCGTCACATCGATGTACGGAATCCAACGGCCTTTCGGCATTGGTTTTCTCCCGGTAGGCCCGCTCAATGATCAGGGCTGCACACCGTCGTAGCCTTCGATGACGATCAGGTCGACCGTGCCATGCGGCAATCGCCGTTTGATATTCTCCTGATATTCGGGCGAGCGATAGCACGCGAGTGCCGTCGCGTAATCGCGAAATTCGATCACGACGTTGCGCGAACGGGCCGTGCCTTCCATACCCTCATATTGGCCGCCGCGCACCACGTAGCGCCCGCCGAACTTCTCGAAGATCGGCCCGTTGGCTTCGGCATACGGCTTGAAACCCTGTTCGTTGTGCACGTCGACACGGGCGATCCAGTAACCTTTGGCCATTTGCGCTCTCCCTTTTCAGTTTTTGGTTCGTGCAATTTCCTCGACGATAGCGTGCGCCGCCGCCCTCGGATCAGGCGCCGCAAGGATGGGCCGGCCGACGACGAGATAGTCGGCGCCGGCGGCAATTGCGGCGGCCGGGGTCATGATGCGCTTCTGGTCGCCCGCATCGGTGCCGGCCGGCCGAATGCCCGGCGTCACCAGCTTGAGCTTGCCGCCGATGATGGCGCGTACTTTCCCCGCTTCGGCGCCCGAACAGACGAGGCCGTCGACGCCGATGTCACGCGCCTGCACAGCGCGTTGCGCGACCAGTTCGGCAACGCTGCCGTGGTAGCCTGCCGCGGCAAGGTCGGCGTCGTCGTAGGATGTGAGCACGGTGACGGCCAGAATTTGCAGGCCGCGCTCGCGCGCATCGACTGCGGCTTTCATGGCTTGCGGATAGGCGTGCACGGTAAGAAACGTCGCGCCGAGCCGCGCCACGCTGCGCACGCCTTCGGCCACAGTGCTGCCGATGTCGTGCAGCTTGAGATCGAGAAACACCTGCTTGCCGGTATCGACCAGGCGAGGCACGTCGGCCAATCCACCCGCATAAGCGAGCTGATAGCCGATTTTGTAGAACGACACCGCGTCGCCGAGCCGCGCCACCATGGCCCGCGCGGCTTCGACTGAGGGCAGATCGAGCGCGACGATCAGACGGTCGCGCGACTCTGGTTGCATGGCGCCAATCTCCTCACGTCATCTCCTCACATCATGGCCCGCGCCAGCTCGACCAGGCGGCGCGCCATGGCCTTCAAGGCGGCAGCGGCGCTTGCGTCCTTGAGATTATCCATGTCATCGAATGCGTCTGCGGCGTGCGGAACCGCAATCTGCTCGGGGATGACCAGCGCGCCGCAGCCGAGCTCGAGAATTTGGCGCAGCGCCAACAGTGCCCGCGCGCCGCCGCCCGGACCGTTCGATGCCGCGCCGACGGCAAATACCCTGTTCTTGAAGGCCGCGTATGTCGGCTCGCCGCGGCCGCGGGCACGCGACAGCCAGTCGATGGTGTTTTTGACGAGCGGCGTCACCGAGGCGCTGTATTCCGGGCTGGTCATGAAGACGCCGTGGTGCGCCTCCAGCATGCGCTGCAGCTGCACGGCGTATTGCGGCGGACCGATCTCGGCGGTCATCTCGACGTCGAACAACGGCAGCGGATAGTCGGCGAGCGAGATGCGGGTGACGTCGGCCTCGGCCAGCGCCAGCTCCTTGGCGGCGAGCGCGGCGAGCCGTCCATTGTGCGAGCCGACGCGCAGCGAGCCGGCAATGACGAGGATTTTTGGAGCGAGCATGTTTTCAGAGGTCAGAAATCAGAGCTCGGAAGGGCATCCACAATTCCGCGATGTGTACGTTTAGTCACGTCGGCCGATTTCTGACTTCCGACTTCTGATTTCTGTCTTCTGATTGCCGATACACCCACACCCGCGCCGGCGGCAGATTCATCCAGATGCGTTTCGAGGCTTCCACCGAAAAGCCGCCGAGCTGCTTCGGCAGCGGCGCCGCCATCGAGTACGTGAACTGCACGAACGGCCCGCCCGGCAGCATCAGATCGAAGGCGTCGCGTATCAAACGGACGCGCTCGCGGATCGGCTTGGTGACCAGCGGCAGGCCGGAGACCACTGCCGCCGCCGGTTGCAGCAGCAGGCTGGCGAAGAGCCGACGCAGGCTGTAGGCGTCGCCTTGCACGAGCGTGGCATCGGGATAACGTGCGCGCAGGATCCGGCAAAAAGCCGAATTGAATTCGACCAGCACCAGCCGCGAGGGCGCCACTCCCGCTTCGACCAGCGCCTCGGTCACCGGGCCGGTGCCCGGTCCCAATTCGACGACCGGCCCTTCACTCTCCGGATCGACATAGCGCGCCATCGCGCGGGCGAGAATTTTTCCCGAAGGGGTGACCGCGCCGATGGTCAGCGGCCGCTCGATCCAGGAGCGAATGAAGCGCACTTCGTCATCGAGCCGAATGCCCTTGTTGCGCTCGAACTGCCGGATCTGGTCTTCGATTTTCTTGCCGATATCGTCGCGCTTTTGCTCGAACAGCCGGATTTGCCGATCGATCTTGCGCTCGATGAGATACTTTCTGGCCTCAAGAAGGCGAATTTGCCGCTCGATCTTGCGCTCAAAATTTTGCAGGGCGGGCAGAGGCATCGCATCCCACACGACGGAATAGTGTCATTTAGAACATTCGAAGCCTAAAGGCCAGCCGGCCGGACGTCAGGCTGAACCCGCGCGGCCGCCGAGAAATTCCTTCACCTTGCCGAAGAAGCCGGAGGATTCCGGCTGCGTCACCGTGGACGACAGCCGCTCGAATTCCATCAACAATTCACGCTGCTTTTTGGTGAGACTCTGCGGTGTTTCGACCACGATCTGCACGTACATGTCGCCGCTCTGGCGGGCGCGCAGCACCGGCATGCCCTTGCCGGCAAGCCGGAAGCGCTGGCCGGATTGCGTGCCTTCCGGCACTTTGACGCGCGTCTTGCCGCCGTCGATGGTCGGAACCTCGAACTCGCCGCCCATGGCGGCGGTCACCATGGTGATCGGCACGCGGCAATGCAGATCGGCGCCTTCGCGCTGAAAGAACGGGTGCGTCCCGATGGAGAGGAAAATGTAGAGATCGCCGGCAGGGCCGCCGCGGACGCCCGCCTCGCCTTCGCCGGCAAGCCGAATCCGTGTGCCGTCCTCGACGCCGGGCGGAATATTCACCGACAGGGTGCGCTCGCGGGTGACCCGGCCGGAGCCGGCGCACGAGCCGCACGGGCTGTCGATGACCTGACCGCGGCCCTGGCAGTTCGGGCAGGTGCGTTCCAGGGTGAAGAAGCCCTGGGCGTGGCGAACCTTGCCCTGGCCGGCGCATGTCGGACAGGTTTTGGGCTTGGTCCCCGGCTTGGCGCCCGAGCCGGAGCACGCCTCGCAGGTAACCGATGTCGGGATGCGGATCTGTGCGCCCTTGCCGCCGTAAGCCTCCTGCAGCGAAATCTCCATGTTGTAGCGCAGGTCGGCGCCGCGTTCGCGACCTGAGCTGCGGCCGCGGCGGCCGCCCATGCCGAACAGATCGTCGAAAATATCGGAGAACGTGGTGGCGAAATCCGCGCCGAAGCCTGCCGCGGTACCGCCCATGCCGTGTTCGAAGGCAGCGTGGCCGAAGCGGTCGTAGGCGGCGCGCTTGTCCGGATCTTTGAGGACCTCGTAGGCCTCGTTGATCTCCTTGAACCGGTGCTCGGCGTCCTTATCCGCCGGATGGCGATCCGGATGGCACGCCATCGCCTGCTTGCGGAAAGCCGCCTTGATTTCGGTCTCGCTCGCGGTGCGCTCGACTGCGAGGCTCTCGTAATAGCAGCGCTTGGCCATTGCCGTTCCCCTAGTCGATGGACATGTGGGAAGCCATTTGGCGCAAGCAAAGTATCTCGCCGCCCCCAATGCGGATCAGGAGACGGCATAGCGGCAAATTGTCTGAAATCGCCAGATTCACTCCTCCCTCCCGAACCGCCCCGCGGTCGACCTCCCCCGCTTGGGGGGAGGCAAACCGTGTGCAAGACCTGCACATCAGGAGCGAGTGCGCTTTAAGCCGACTTCTTGTTCTTCTTGTCGTCGTCGACTTCGGTGAACTCGGCGTCGACGACGTCGTCCTTCTTGCCATCGGCACCGGGATCGGAGCCGCCGCCGGCCGGCTGCTCGGCAGCCTGCTTGTACATGGCCTCGCCGAGCTTCAGGGAGGCCTGCTGCAGCGCGTTGGTCTTGGCGCTGATCGCCGACGCATCGCTGCCCTTGAGAGCTTCCTTCAAGTCAGCCATGGCGTTCTCGATGGCCCGGCGATCGGCTTCGCCAACCTTCGAGCCATGCTCCGCCAGCGCCTTCTCGGTGGAGTGCACCAGAGCTTCGGCGTGATTTTTCGCCTCGACTTCCGCCTTGCGCTTCTTGTCTTCCTCGGCGTGGGCTTCGGCGTCGCGAACCATCTTCTCGATGTCCGCTTCGGAGAGGCCGCCGGACGCCTGGATGCGGATCTGCTGCTCCTTGCCGGTGCCCTTGTCCTTGGCCGAGACGTTGACGATGCCGTTGGCATCGATGTCGAACGTGACTTCGATCTGCGGCACGCCGCGCGGCGCCGGCGGAATGCCGATGAGATCGAACTGGCCGAGCAGCTTGTTGTCGGCCGCCATCTCGCGCTCGCCCTGGAACACGCGGATCGTCACCGCGGTCTGGCCGTCCTCGGCGGTGGAGAACACCTGACTCTTCTTGGTCGGAATCGTGGTGTTGCGATCGATCAGGCGGGTGAACACGCCGCCGAGTGTCTCGATGCCGAGCGACAGCGGCGTCACGTCGAGCAACAGCACGTCCTTGACGTCGCCTTGCAGCACGCCGGCCTGGATCGCGGCACCGACCGCAACCACCTCGTCGGGATTGACGCCCTTGTGCGGCTCCTTGCCGAACAGCTGCTTGACGGTCTCCTGCACCTTCGGCATGCGCGTCATGCCGCCGACCAGCACGACCTCATTGATTTCGGCCGCGGACACGCCGGCGTCCTTGAGCGCCTGCCGGCACGGATCGATGGTCTTGCGAATGAGATCCTCGACCAGCGCCTCGAACTTGGCGCGGGTGAGCTTCATGGTCAAATGCTTCGGGCCCGACGCATCGGCCGTGATGAACGGCAGATTGATTTCGGTCTGCGTCGTCGACGACAGCTCGATCTTGGCCTTTTCGGCGGATTCCTTCAGCCGCTGCAGCGCCAGCTTGTCGCGGCGCAGGTCGATGCCCTGCTCTTTCTGGAACTCGTCGGCCAGGTAGTTGACCAGCCGCATGTCGAAATCTTCGCCGCCCAGGAAGGTGTCGCCATTGGTCGACTTCACCTCGAACACGCCGTCGCCGATCTCCAGGATCGAAATGTCGAACGTGCCGCCGCCGAGGTCGTAGACCGCGATGGTGCCGGTCTTCTGCTTGTCGAGCCCATAGGCCAGAGCGGCCGCGGTCGGCTCGTTGATGATGCGCAGAACTTCAAGCCCGGCGATCTTGCCGGCATCCTTGGTGGCCTGACGTTGGGCGTCATTGAAATAGGCCGGAACGGTGATGACGGCCTGCTCGACCTTGGCGCCCAGATAGGCTTCCGCGGTCTCCTTCATCTTCTGCAACACGAACGCGGAAATCTGCGACGGCGAATAGGTCTTGCCCTCGACCTCGACCCAGGCGTCGCCGTTACTGGCGCGCGAAATCCTGTAGGGGACGAGCTTCTTGTCCTTCTCGACCATCGGATCGTCGTAGCGCCGGCCGATCAGGCGCTTGACGGCAAAAATCGTACGCTCCGGATTGGTGACCGCCTGGCGCTTCGCCGGCTGGCCGACCAGCCGCTCGCCCTCGTCCGTAAAAGCAACGATCGACGGTGTCGTCCGCATCCCCTCCGCATTCTCGATGACCTTCGGCGTCTTGCCTTCCATGACGGCGACGCACGAATTCGTGGTCCCGAGATCAATACCGATGACCTTGGCCATGGTTGTAATCCTCTCTTTCTCGGCAGGTCGGGCAGGCCCAAAGGCGCCCTCAGTCCGACCCCCGCATAGCCTAGCACCGCTCGGCGCGTCCCGAGCGATTTCCCTTGGCTCATATAGGAGGGCAGCAACGGCCTGCAAGACAGAAATGCCGATGGACCGCCACTCCGTGCGCCAAAGAGGCGATGCGGATCGCGCCTGCGACTGAACCGAGGGCGCGTACCGGCCGCCGCCAGCCGGACAGCGATATCGCCGCGAACGACGCGGCTACCGGCCGGCGGCATGTGCCATTGAGGCTCTCTTAACGGTGTCGCACGGAGCCTGGCAGCGGCAGCCGCCACGCTAGCCCCCGGTTAAGAAAATCCTGCCACGCATCACGCAGGCGACCGGCACCGGCAAACGGTCGGAAGAGTTCGCGCGACACGGCGCCAGGGGGACGTGATGCCCACGCGTAGCGATGCCGTCGCGGCCGCGCCTGCGCCGCTCCTGCGTCATGCCAGGTGTCCGTTCGGAGCGGCGTCGTGACCGACGTCGACGTATTCGTGATCGGCGCCGGGCCCGCCGGGTTGACGGCAGCCTATTGCCTGAGCAAGCAAGGGGCCTCCGTCCTCGTCATCGAGCGCGACCCGGTCTATGTCGGCGGCATCAGCCGCACTGTTCGCTACAACGGGTTCCATTTCGATATCGGCGGCCACCGCTTCTTCTCGAAATCAAAGGAAGTCGTCGCGCTGTGGCGCGAAATTTTGCCCGACGATTTTATCGCGCGGCCGCGGCTGTCGCGGATCTACTACGATGGCAAATTCTTTTCCTACCCGCTGAAGGCCTTCGAGGCGCTGCAAAAACTCGGCGTCTTCACCAGCGC
Source organism: Xanthobacteraceae bacterium (assembly GCA_030037885.1). Classification (GTDB taxonomy): domain Bacteria; phylum Pseudomonadota; class Alphaproteobacteria; order Rhizobiales; family Xanthobacteraceae; genus BOG-931. The sequence continues at coordinate 21,288 of JASHPU010000144.1, forward strand.
CGCCTGCATGGCCTCCTACGCCTACGCCAAGCTTTTCCCAATCGCGCCGGCGCGCACCCTGCATGAGTGGGTGCGCAACCAGTTCGGCGAGCGGCTGTTCCAGATCTTCTTCAAAACCTATACCGAGAAAGTCTGGGGCATGTCCTGCGACGAGATTTCGGCGGACTGGGCGGCGCAGCGCATAAAGGGCCTCGACCTTACCACCGCCGTGCTCAACGGACTGCGACGGTCGCTGCGCCTTGCCGGCAACACCAAAGCAAACGGCGAGCCGGTCAAGACTTTGATCGAGAGCTTTCAGTATCCCCGTAAAGGCCCGGGCATGATGTGGGAGGCGGCCGCGCGGAAGATCGCGGCGCAGGGCGGGCGCATCCTGCTGGGCCACGAACTCCTCGCGCTCGAATTCGACGCCGCGCGCAATCTTTGGCGCATCGAGGTTGCCGCCGCAGGCGGCGAACGCGAAACCTACACGGCGCGGCACGTCGTCAGCTCGGCGCCGTTGCGCGAATTGGTCAGCCGATTGAAGCCCGCGCCGATCTCGCTCCTGCACGCGCGCGCTCTGCGTTACCGGGACTTCCTGACCGTGGCACTGATGGTGCGCAGGGTCGAGCTGTTTCCGGACAACTGGATCTACATTCACGACCCGCGCGTGAAGGTCGGACGGGTGCAGAATTTCCGTTCCTGGTCGCCCGAGATGGTGCCCGAGGGCATGAGCTGCCTCGGCCTCGAATATTTTTGCTTCGAAGGCGACGGCCTGTGGGCCGCATCGGACGACGATCTGATTGCATTGGCCAAAAGCGAGGCGGCGCAGATCGGGCTCATCGGCGCCGAAGACCTGGTCGATGCCTGCGTGGTACGCCAGGCCAAGGCCTATCCGGTTTACGATGAAGGCTATCGCGACAACGTCGCCGCCATTCGCCTCGACCTCGAGACCGCTTATCCGAACCTGCACGTGATCGGCCGCAACGGCATGCACCGCTACAACAACCAGGACCACGCGATGATGACGGGCATGCTCGCCGCGCGGAATATCATCGCTGGCGAGAGACTCTACGACGTATGGAACGTCAATGAAGACGCCGAATATCACGAGGCCGGCGAGGCCGGCATCCGCGAGGCGCTCGACAGCGTGCGGCTGGTGCCGGAGAAAGTCACGCGCGCGGCCTGATTACGCCCGGTTGGCGCAACGCGGCATTATGGGCTGGCGCGTCGCACTGCGACGCAAGCCCGCCATCGAACACCGAGCGCGCGCCCGTCCAGGTGTTGAGAAAATCCCGCCCGAACACGAAATGGGTGGCGTCGATCCAGGGCCGCAGCGTCGACGGCGAGCCAGCGATGGCCGGATAGGCCATTTCGAGCGTGACGAAAAAGGCGGCGCCGGCCCTTCATTTGGCGTAAAGCTCGTCTGCCGGGGTTTTGTCCGCCGAGGCTTGCGCCACAATCCCGTCGTGCATGGAGCGCACAGACATGCCGCGACGGTGTCGCGCAGTGGTGATCCGATGAAGCCCAACATTCAGCAGAACCCGGCCGCAACGTCGCCCGCGGCCGGCGATGCAGCGAGTGGACTTCGTCTCTATCCCGGCTATTTGGACCGCGGCCGGCAGGCTGAGCTTCTCGTCGCGTTGCGGGACGCGCTTGCGGCGGCGCCGTTGTTCACGCCGCGCATGCCGGTATCCGGGCAGCCGTTCACGGTGCGTATGTCCAATTGCGGACCGCTGGGCTGGGTCTCGGATGTCGACGGCTATCGCTATGCGCCGAAGCATCCGCAGACCGGGCGGCAGTGGCCGCCCATTCCCGCGATACTGCTGGGAGCATGGCAAGAGCTTGGCTTCTATCCGCACCTGCCGGAAGCGTGCTTGATCAACTTCTACGGTCCGGCGGCGAAAATGGGCTTGCATCAGGACCGCGACGAGCACGATTTTGACGCTCCTGTCGTTTCACTCTCGCTGGGTGATTCATGCCTGTTCCGTATCGGTGGTCGCAGACGCGGCGACCCGACCCGCTCGTTCCGCCTGCATTCCGGCGACGCAATGGTTTTGGGTGCGGGCGCGCGGCTTGCATTTCACGGCGTTGACCGCATTCTGCCGGGCACGTCGACGCTGCTCGCCGAAGGCGGGCGGTTCAATTTGACACTGCGGCGGGTGACGCGTCCGGAACCTCAGAATGTCTGCCCTTCAAGCATGATCGAAAACGCAACATGACCACGACAAAGGCTTCCTTCATCGCCGCCGCAACGACGCTGGCAACGTACTTTGTCATGGCGCTGCTCGCCTTTCCGGCTCTGGCCGCCGAGCCGGTGTTTCCCACCGGCTCGCACATCGGGCTGGTGCCGCCGCCCGGCATGGTCGCGGCAAAGACGTTTCCCGGATTTGTGGACGCCGACAAAAAGGCCGCCATCCTGATGACCGCGCTGCCCGCCGGCGCCTACGGCGACGTGGAAAAGACGCTGACCGCCGACGCGCTCAAGAAGCGGGGTATTACGGTGGAAAAGCGTGAATCGCTGCAGCTTGCCATCGGCGATGCCATCCTGATCGTCGGCACGCAGGTCGCGCCCGACAAGACGCCGTATCGCAAATGGCTGCTGCTCGCCGACGCGCACAATCTGACTGCCATGGTGAGTGTGCAGGTGCCCGAGCAAAGCAAGGCGTTTTCAAACGCCGTGGTGCGTGCCGCCCTCAATAGCCTGGCGTTGCGCGTAAGGGTGCCCGACTCGGAGCTGCTGACGATGCTGCCGTTCACCGTCGGCGATATGGCCGGTTTCCGCCTGGCCAACGTCATACCCGGCCGGGCGATGTTGCTGATCGACCGGCCCGACTATCCGCACATGGTGGCGACGCCTGATCTGCCCGAATATGTCTACGATGCGCGATGCACGATCCTCGCCGCGCCGGGCGGGCCGACCGACAGGGACGGACAGTCGAACTTCGCGCGCGCCGCCTTTGCGGCAATCGGCGGCATCAAAGATGTCCAGATCACGATGGCTGAGCCGGTGCGGCTCGATCATCAGGACGGGTTCGAAACCGTCGCGCACGCCAAGGACGCCGCCACCGGAGTCGACCTGATGGTGGTGCAATGGCTCCGCTTCGGCAACAGCAGCGTCCTGCAAATGGTCGGCATCGCCCGCGCGGCCATTTGGGACAGCGAGCTGGCGCGGCTGCGCAGCATGCGCGCCAGTATCGAGCTGAGGTGAGATGCGACCCCAGCCGCCGCGGCGGTGTTTTAGGATTCCGGCGCCGATGCCTTGGCGTTGTCGTTATTGGCATCCGATGCGGGCGCCGCCCTCGGCCCACCCTTTGATACGCCGACCATTGCGGGGCGCAAGACGCGGTCGCCCAGCATGTAGCCGGGCTGCACCACCTGCACGACGCTGCCGGCCGGAACCGAGGCATCCGGCACTTCGAAAATCGCCTGGTGCAGATTCGGATCGAATTTTTCGCGCAGTGGATTGAACTGCCGCACCCGGTTTTTTTCCAGAGCCTTCAACAGCTCGCGCTCGGTCAGCTCGACGCCTTCGATGAGCGCCTTCATGGCGCCCTGTGCGCTCTCGCGGACCTCAGGCGTCACCGCATCGAGCGCGCGCCGCATATTGTCGGCGACGCCGATCATGTCACGGGCAAAGGCCGCAATGCCGCGGAGTTCGGCATCGCCGACCTCGCGGGCAGTGCGCTTGCGCAAGTTCTCCATCTCGGCAAGCGTGCGCAACAGCTTGTCTCTCAGATCCGCCGCCAACGCCGCTTGATCGGGCTCCGGCGCGGCTTGCACGTCCGCTGGCGCGGCATCCACCGGCGGCGGTGCCGGCTCCGGCCCGGGCCCGGCGGTTTCGGCGGAACGGGCCGCTTCCTCCTCGGCGTAAGCGGTCTTCTTGGTCATGATTGTCCCCACAATTTGCCCCGCATATCAGGGCACTCCGGCCAAAAATCAAGCGCGGGAGGGGGATGGTCCGGGTCGGATCAGCCCCCGAGCAGCTTGCTGACCACCTTGGCGGTGTAATCCACCATCGGGACGATGCGGGCGTAGTTGAGCCGGGTCGGGCCGATCACGCCGAGCACGCCGACAATATGCCCCGACCCGTCGTGGTAGGGCGCCACGATGGTCGAGGAGCCGGACAGCGAGAACAATTTATTCTCCGAACCGATGAACACGCGGACCCCCTCCGCCTGCTGGGCGCGGCCGAGCAGATCGATCACTTCGCGGCGGGTTTCGAGATCGTCGAACAACAGCCGGATGCGCTCGAGATCGGCGAGCACCTTGAGATCGTCGAGCAGATGCGCCTGCCCGCGCACGATGAGCTTGCGTTCCTCAGTCTCGCCGCCGGACCAGCTCGCCAAGCCCGCTGCTACGATCTTTTGGGTCAATTGATCGAGTTCGGCTTCGCCTTCCTTGAGCTTCGCCTCGATTTCGGCCTTGACCTCGTCGAGGGTACGGCCGCGAATGCGCGCATTGACGAAATTGGCGGCTTCGATCAATGCCGAGCTTGGCAGGCCGAGCGGAATCCTGAGCACCCGGTTCTCCACCTGGCCGTCTTCGCCGACCAGGATCACGAGCCCGCGCTCCGGCTCGAGCTGCACGAATTCGATGTGCTTGAGCCGCGGATTGGCCTTGGCGGTCAGCACCACCCCGGCCGCGCGGCTTAAGCCCGACAGCAGGCCCGACGCTTCGGTCAGCACCGCCTCGACCGATTTGGCTTGGCCGGAGGCGGCCACCTGCGCCTCGATCGCCTTGCGTTCCCGCTCGGTAAGATCGCCGATCTGCATCAGCGCATCGACGAAGAACCGCAATCCCAGTTCGGTCGGCAGCCGGCCGGCCGAAATGTGCGGCGCGTAAATCAATCCGAGCTGCTCGAGATCGGACATGACGTTGCGCACCGAGGCCGGCGACAATGTCATCGGCAACAGCCGCGACAGATTGCGCGAGCCGACCGGTTCGCCGGTCGCCAGGTAGCTCTCGACGATGCGGCGGAAAATCTCGCGCGAGCGCTCGTTGAGCTGCGCAAGGCCAAGCTGGTTCGCGGCAAGCGGCAGGTCGTGACTGGCCAACGCTAACTCCCCATGCTGACATGAAACTTGTCCATTTCGGTGCCGGCTTTCAAGTCGGTTCCCAGCTCGGTTAACGTGCGCATCAAAGCCAAAGGGCCGACTTAATAAACTGGGATGACGATGATGATCAGCTTTCGTCCGGCCGTCCCCGAGGATTTCGACTATTGCGCGCGGCTTTATTTCGTCGAGATGGAAACCATCATCCGCGAGCTGAAGCTGGACCTTCAGGCGCAAGCTGCCAGCTTTCGACGACAGTGGGACCTTGCCGATGTTCGCATCATCAGGCTCGATGGCGCCGACATCGGCTGGCTGCAAAGTAGCCAACGAGACAGCACGCTGTTTCTTGCTCAGCTTTTCGTGGCTGGCAGTTTCCAGCATCGGGGCATCGGCACCGAGGTCATGCATCGTCTTATCGCGGCGGCCAATGAGGCGGGCCAGCCGATGACGCTTGAGGTGGTGAAGATCAATCCCGCCAAGCGGCTCTACGATCGGCTCGGCTTTCGCACCACCGGCGAGGACGATCGCAAGTATCACATGCGGCGCGAGCTGGACCGCGCAGAGCCGGCAGGCTTGTAGCTCATTCCGCCGCGATCGCTTTTGGCACGCTGCGCAACCGCGCCATGAGGCCGCGCACGGACGTTAAATGCTCCAGATGAGCGATGGAATCGATGACCGCCGTAATACCGGAAGGGGGCAAGACCCGTTTCGCATAAGTGGCAAATTTCTTTTCGATCTGCGCGCGCGACAGCGGATTCTCGTACGAGCCGAGCGGATGCTGGCAGCGCGCTGAAAACCTCGCGCCTTCGGCGGTTTCCACTTCCACTTCAGCCTGCGCGCCGCTGAGCGACGCGTCGGGGTGGACTTCGACGCGCTCGGCCGCGAAGCGCCGCAGCGTTTCGTCGTCGTAACGATCCGGCGCGAACTGCGCCAAGGTCAGCGCCTTGTCGTGCAGGATCACGGCGGCGGTGTAGTGCGCCGAGAGCAGCGCTTCGAACTTGGCTTTGTAGGTGCCGAACCCGCCATGCAGCCGAAATGCGCCCTCGGAGAGCGCGATGCGGACCTTGCGCACCGTGGCGAAATCGACCGGCTGGCGGCCGATGAGATCGAACAGCGCCGTCACCATGCCCTGGATCAGCGATGCCGACGGCCACAGCCGCAGCGCGATTTGCTCGAGCTCCCAGCGTTGGCCGAGCTCGGCGATTGCCGCGTCCGGCTTGCCGCCTTCCGTGTAGGCATTATACAGCCCGCCATCCTGGGCGGTGAGAAACTCCTGCGTGGCGACGAAGTGCTGCTGCGCCAACAGCGCCGCCAAGAGGCCCGACAACGCGCCGCGGCACTGATGGAATTTCACCGTCGGCGTGCCCCAGGCGGCAAACGTGCCGGCGGCTTGGCTGCCGGCTAACCCGAAGGCGCACGCCATGGTGTCGGCATCGAACCCAAGCAGCGAGCCGACCGCGGCCGCCGCACCGAACGGGCCGATGACACCCGGCCCATGCCAGCCCCGCGCGCGAAATTTCGGATAATCAAGTCCGAGCCCGACCCGCGTCGTCACCTCACAACCGGCCGCAATAGCGGCAAGCAACGCACGGCCGGACAAGCCGTCGCGCTCCGCAACGGCCAGCGCCGGCGGAATCACTTCGGGCGTGACATGGGTGAGCGTGGCGCGATGCACGTCGCACATGGTGACGGCGGTGACCAGATAGGCGTTGAGGAGCGTGGCGCCGACCAGCGACAGCGGCTCGCCGCCGATCACGCTTGCCTCGCACGATTGCGCCAGCGCTCCGGCAAGCGCCGCGACCTGTCCGGTCTCCTCGCCGAGCCGCCCGGCGACCGCACAGGCAAGCGCGTCCAGCAGCAGATTTTTGCAATGATCGCGCACCCGCTGCGGGATGTCGTCGTAGCGCAGCGCCGCGGCAAACCTCGCCAGTTCTTGGGTCGCTTCCGGTATCGCCATTTCCGCCGCCATGTGTTTCTCCCTGAGCTTGCCGCAAAACCCTAGCGAACCGCCGTCACTCCTGGCAACGCCGCTGCGGTGAACAATGCCGCGAAGTGCTGCGGCGCGCTCTTGTGGCGACCCCGTCCAAACGCCTAAAAGCGTGCGCCCGGTTTGCCCGCCAGGCGGGCCGAGCAATGGCGCCAAGGAGACCCCGCATGCGGCCAAGCCGCCGTCAGCCCGACGAGTTACGCCCCGTGTCGCTCGAGCGCGGGGTGGTGAAATTCGCCGAAGGCTCGTGCTTCGTGAAATTCGGCGATACCCACGTGCTGGTCACCGCGACGCTCGAGGACCGTCTGCCGCCGTGGCTCAAGGGCCAGGCGCGCGGCTGGATCACCGCCGAATACGGCATGCTGCCGCGCGCGACGCTGGAGCGGACGCGCCGCGAAGCCTCCGCCGGCAAGCAGACCGGCCGCACCGTGGAAATCCAGCGGCTGATCGGCCGCAGCCTGCGCGCGGTGGTCGATCTGAAGGCGCTCGGCGAGCGCCAGATCACGATCGATTGCGACGTCATCCAGGCCGATGGCGGCACCCGCACTGCCTCGATTACCGGCGCCTGGATCGCGCTCTACGACTGCCTCGCCTGGATGAAGACGCGGCAGATGATCGAAATGGACGTGTTGCGCGATCACATCGCCGCCATCTCCTGCGGCGTCTGCGGCGGCGTCGCCGTGCTCGATCTCGATTACGCCGAGGATTCGCAAGCCGAAACCGACGCCAATTTCGTCCTCACCGGATCGGGCAACATCGTCGAAGTCCAGGCCACCGCCGAGAAGATCCCGTTCTCGGAAGAACAGCTGACGACGCTGCTGGCGCTGGCCCGCAAGGGCGTGACCAAGCTGATCGATCTGCAGAAGATGGCCTGCGGGTAGGATCAGGCGCGGACGGGCGACGGACAACAGATGAACAACCCCGAGCCGCCGAGAACCCATCGGAAGATCTGTCCGCCGTCCTCTGACGTTTGCCGCCTGGTCATCGCGACGCATAATCCCGGCAAGCTCGCCGAGATGCGCGAACTGCTTGCGCCGTACGGGATCGACGCCATCTCAGCGGGCGAATTGGGCCTTCCTGAACCGGAAGAAACCGGCATGACGTTTCGCGACAATGCGCGCATCAAGGCCGAAGCGGCAGCCAAAGCCAGCGGCCTGCCGGGCTTTGCGGACGATTCCGGGCTTGCGGTCGACGCGCTCGGCGGCGCTCCAGGGATCCATTCCGCGCGCTGGGCCGGGCCGGACAGAAATTTCGCCCGCGCCATGCAGTCGATCGAACAAAAGCTCTCCGAGCGCGGCGCCGTCGCGCCGGAGCAGCGCCGCGCGCAGTTCGTCTCGGCGCTATGCGTGGCCTGGCCGGACGGCCACCTCGAAGACTTCGAGGCCCGCATCGACGGCACGCTGGTCTGGCCGCCGCGCGGCGACAAAGGATTCGGCTACGATCCGATGTTCCTGCCCGACGGCTACGCGCGCACGTTCGGCGAAATGCACAGCGTCGAAAAGCACGGCCTGCCGCCGCGCGGTACAGGTCTGTCGCACCGCGCCCGCGCCTTTCTCAAACTCGCGGAGGCCTGCCTTGAGCGGCGCTGACGGCGAATTCGGCGTGTATATTCATTGGCCGTTCTGCCTGTCGAAGTGCCCGTATTGCGACTTCAACAGCCACGTCCGCCACGCCGGCGTCGATGAGGCTCGGTTCGCGCGCGCCTTCGCGGCCGAGATTGCCGCGACCGCCGCGCGCGCACCGGGACGCAGCGTGTCGTCGATTTTTTTCGGCGGCGGCACGCCGTCGCTGATGCAGCCCAAAACCATCGCGGCCGTGCTCGACGCCATCGCGCGGCACTGGCGCATCGCACCTGACGCCGAAGTCACGCTCGAAGCCAATCCGACCAGCGTCGAAGCCACGCGCTTTCGCGGCTATCGTGCGGCCGGCGTCAATCGCGTGTCGCTCGGCGTGCAGGCGCTCGACGATCAGGCGCTGGCCGAGCTCGGACGGCTGCACTCGGCGCGCGAGGCGCTCGACGCGGTCGGCGTGGCACGCGCCGCTTTCGAGCGCTATTCGTTCGACCTCATCTACGCGCGGCCGGGCCAGACGCCACAGCAATGGGCGAGCGAGCTCACCCAGGCGCTCACCGAAGCCGGCGAGCATATTTCGCTCTATCAGCTCACCATTGAACCCGATACGCCGTTCGCCGCGCTCCACGCCTCCGGCAAGCTCAGAACGCCCGACGAGGACGCTGCGCGCGCGCTTTACGACACCACACAGGAGATTTGCGCCGCGCACCGCCTACCGGCCTATGAAATCTCCAATCATGCGCGGCTCGGCGGCGAATGCCGGCACAACCTGATCTACTGGCGCGCCCACGAATATGCCGGCATTGGACCGGGCGCTCATGGCCGTCTCGACATCGACGGCGCGCGTCACGCCACCGCAACCGAAAAGCGCCCGGAGAGCTGGCTCATGCGGGTCGAGGCGCGCGGCGACGGCCTCGTCGCCGACGAGGTGCTGACGCGCGAGGAGAGGTGCGACGAGTTTTTGCTGATGGGGCTGCGGCTCGCCGAAGGCATTGATCTTCGCCGCTATGCCGAGCTTGCCGGCCGCGTGCTCGATCAACAACGCATCGCCGCGTTACGCGAGCACGGGCTGATCGAGACCACGGCGGAAGGGCGGCTGCGCGTGACGCTGCCAGGCTTCCCGGTCTTGGATGCCGTGGTGGCCGATCTCGCCGCGTGAGCGGCCGGACGGCTAAATTCCCGACGCTCCGAAACTGTGCGGCGCCGGCGAAATGGTCTGCGGACCCGCCGGCACGACGCGTAGAACCGCGAGCCCGCGCTCATTGGTGCCGTCGGGGCGAAAGCGAAACAAGCCATCGATGCCGGTGAAACCGGACGGATTGGTCAGCGTCTGCGGCGAGAACCGCTGCGCCGGATCAGCTTGCGTCTTCACCAGCGCGGCGACCAGCGCGACCGCATCGTAGGCGAGCGTTGCGGTCCGCACCGGATCCTGGTGGTAGCGATTGCGATAGCGGCTCGAAAAGTTGCGATAGCCGGCGGCATCCGGCGCCGCGTACCAGGCGCCGTCGAGCGCCGGGGTCGAGAAGATGCGCGGATCGTCCCATAGCCCGGTGCCGAGCAGCTGAATCCGCTTGGTATTGACGCCATCGGCAACCAGCGTCTGCACCACATCCGGCACGGCATCGCCGCCATCGGGAATGAACAGCGCCTCGGCGCGCGCCGCCGATTGCGCCACAACGCGCACCGGATTGGCCATGCCGGCGCGGTCGTGCGGATAGTGTTCGAGCGCGACGATCTGGCCGCCGCGGCGGGCGACGTCCTGGCGGAACGCGGCTTCCACCACGGTGCCGTAGGGATTTTCCGGCACCAAGGCCGCGTACGAGTGTTTGCCGGTCGAAGTCGCGTACTGCACGATGCGCTGCACGTCGGATTCGGGCAAAAAGCTCAACAGATAAACGCCGGGCGACGCGACGTTGGCGTCGGTCGAGAATGCGATCACCGGCACATTGCGGACCCGCGTGATCTGGCCGACGAGGCTGACCGACTGCGCGAACAGCGGACCGAGCACGATCGCCGCTCCTTCGTCGAGCGCCTGCTGGGCGCCGCCCCGCGCCGCATCGGGATTGCCGGCATCGTCCTTGACGAGCAGTTGGACATTGGGCGCGTTGAATTCGGCAAGCGCCATTTCGGCGGCGTTGCGCATAGCCTGTCCGGCGAGTCCGGCATTGCCGCCGGCCGACAGCGGCAGGATGAGGGCAACCTTGACTTGGCCAGTGCCGATGGTCGTGCCGGCGCCCGGAGGTGGGGCTGCGGCAGGCGGCGGGCTGGAGGAAAAGAAGTGGGAATTGGAAAAAACACTGGAATTGCTCGAGCAGCCGGCCAGCAACGCGGCCGTACTGGCCAGCAGGCCGGCAAGCGAACGCCGCCGCGACAGCACGGCCGCGGCCGCCCGAACCTGCAATTCCGCGGACAAAACGGTTCTCCCCACCTCTGCCTGCGCAATCGCATAGGCTATAGCAAATTCGTCTTATTGGGGGCGAATCATTAACCAAATGGAAAGGATAATGGGTTTCGGCGAGGCGCTGACGCGGCGCCGGCAAAGCAGCTAGATTGAGCGGCCATGAGCCGGCCGTACATCGCCCCGCCCGCATCCGAGGATCGCGCCGAGCGGTCCTACCGGATCGGCGGTCAGAATGTCGTCGTCGCGCGGCTAAAATCCGGCCTGCACATTGTCGCAACGCCGATCGGGAACCTGGGCGACATCACGCTGCGGGCACTCGCGGCGTTGGCGGGCGCCGATCTGATCGCCTGCGAGGATACGCGCGTCACCCGCAAGCTCCTTGACCGCTACGGCATCCGCACGCCGCTGACGCCATACCACGACCACAATGCGGCCGACGCGCGCCCCAAATTGCTGCGCCGGATCGGCGACGGCGCGGCGATCGCGCTCGTCTCGGACGCCGGAACGCCGCTCGTGTCCGACCCCGGCTACAAGCTGGTGCGCGCCGCGCAGGATGCCGGTTACGGCGTTACGGCCGTCCCCGGCCCTTCGGCCGTGCTGACGGCGCTGCCAGTCGCGGGATTGCCGACCGATCAATTTTTCTTCGCCGGCTTTTTGCCGCCCAAACAAGCAGCGCGCCGCGCGCGCATTGCCGAACTTGCCCGTATCCCGGCGACGCTCGTGTTGTTCGAGACCGGCCCGCGCCTTGCCGCGACACTGGCCGATCTGGCGGCCGGCCTCGGCCAAAAACGCGCGGCGGCGTTGTGCCGCGAACTGACCAAATTGCACGAAGAGGTCCGCCGCGGCGATCTAACAACGCTTGCCGAAAGCTACGCCGCGGAGGAGCCGCGCGGCGAAATCGTCCTCGTCGTCGGCCCGCCGACAGTGGCAGAACGGCCGAGTGCCGAGGAAACAGACGCGCTGTTGCGCAACGCGCTGTCGCGGATTTCGCTGAAAGCGGCCGTGGCCGAGGTCGCCGCCGCCACCGGCTTGCCGCGCCGGCAAATTTATCAGCGCGCGCTCGCGCTCGAAAACGAAGCGGGCCGCGACGGAACCGAGGCACCCGATGCGGCGCCGCGCTAAACCTCCGGCGCGGCTCAAGCCGGCGCCCCGCGCCGAGCGCCTGGCGGCGTTCCGGCTCGGCATCTCGGCGGAGAGCCGCGCCGCGCTGTTGCTGATCGCCAAAGCCTATCGCATCGTGGCGCGGCGCTGGAAAACGCCGTTCGGCGAAATCGACATCGTGGCGCGCCGGCGCCGCGATCTGGTGTTCGTCGAAGTCAAGGCGCGCGAACGCCTTGACGACGCGGCCGAGGCGGTGACCGAGCGCACCAGACGGCGCATCGTCGCGGCCGCCGAAATGTGGCTCGCGCATCGGCCGCAGGACGCTCAGTGCACCATCCGTTTCGACGTGATCCTGGTCGCTGCGGG
>JASHPU010000014.1 GCA_030037885.1 Xanthobacteraceae bacterium
TGGCGAGCACGTTGTTGTCGAGGATCTTGCGGAACTGCTCGTCGGTGATCGTGGCCATCGGCCCGTAGTGAGGATTGGACCCGGCGTTGCACACGAGCACGTCGATTTTGCCGAAGACGCGCATCGTCTCGTCGACCAGATGCTTGAGCTCATCCTTCGCCGAGATGTTGGCGGCGACCGCAATGGCGCGGCCGTCGCCGCACTTGGCGTTGATCGCCGCCGCGACCTCCTGGCAAGGTTCGATATGGCGGGAGGAGACGACGAGGCGCGCGCCCTGTTCGGCCATGCGCTCGACGATGGCGCGGCCGATACCGCGCGACGAGCCGGTGACGATTGCGACCTTGCCGGTCAGGTCGAATAGCGACAAGGCCGTTTCCTCCACTTGCACTTTATCTATCTTGCACGCCAGCTTATTCAGGGCCCGGCAGGCCGGCAAGCGAGGAGGATAGACGATGACCGCCGTCAATTCCGTGACCGATCTGACCCGAGAAGGCGATATCGCCGTGCTGACCATCGATTCGCCGCCGGTCAACGCGCTGTCCGCGGACGTGCGCAACGGGCTGTGCAGCGGCGCCCAACAGGCGGCGGCCGACCCCGCGGTGAAGGCCATCGTGGTGATCTGCGCCGGCCGCACCTTCATTGCCGGCGCCGACATCGCCGAATTCGGCAAGCCAGCGAAGGGCGCAACCTTGCCGGAAATCCAGCGGGCGCTCGAAGGCGCGCCGAAGCCGATCATTGCCGCCGTGCACGGCACCGCGCTGGGCGGCGGCTTCGAAGCGGCGCTGATGTGCCATTACCGGGTCGCGGTGCCCTCGGCCAAGTTCGGGCTGCCCGAGATCAAGCTCGGACTTATTCCCGGCGGCGGCGGCACCCAGCGCCTGCCGCGCCTGACCGGCGTCGAGAAGGCGCTCGACATCATCCTCTCCGGCACGCCGTTCTCCGCGCAGGAGGCGCTGCAATGGGGCGTGATCGACGCGCTGGTCGAGGAAGGCCGGTTGCGTGAAGGCGCGCTCGGCTTCGCGCGGCAGGTGATCGACAGCCGGATGCCGTTGCGCAAGATCCGCGATCTCAACGACAAGCTCGAAGCGGCGCGCGGCCGTCCGGAGATTTTCGACAAGGTGCGCCGCGACTACGGCAAGAAATTCCGCGGCTTCGAGGCCTGGCAGTCGGCGCTGCGCGCGGTGCAGGCCGCTCTGGACCTGCCGTTCGAAGACGGCATGAAGCTCGAGCGGCAGGCGTTCCTCGATCTCATTCCGACCGAACAATCGCGCGCCCAGCGCTACGTGTTCTTTGCCGAGCGCAAGGTCTGGAAAATCGCCGACGTGCCGGACGATACGCCGGTACTGCCGGTCAGGAAGGTGGGCGTCATCGGCGCCGGCACCATGGGCGGCGGTATTTCGATGAATTTTCTCAATGCCGGAATTCCGGTGTCGATCGTGGAAACGGCGCCGGACGCGCTTGAGCGCGGCATCGGCACGATCCGTCGCAACTACGACAATACCGCCAGGCGAGGCCGGTTGACGACGGCCGACGTGGACGCGCGCATGCGGCTGCTCAGTCCCGTCATCGACATCGAAGCCGTGTCCGATTGCGATCTCGTCATCGAGGCGGTGTACGAGAACATGGACGTCAAGAAGGACGTATTCCGCAAGCTCGACAAGCTTGCCAAGAACAATGCCATCCTTGCCTCCAACACCTCTTACCTCAACATCGACGAGATCGCCTCGGTCACCGGCCGGCCGGAAAGCGTGCTCGGCATGCATTTCTTCTCGCCCGCCAACGTCATGCGCCTGCTCGAAGTCGTGCGCGGGGCGAAGACGGCGAAGCCGGTGGTCGCCACCGCCATGCAGCTCGCCCGCAAGATCGGCAAGATCGGCGTGCTGGTCGGTGTGTGCCACGGCTTTGTCGGCAATCGTATCCTGCATCAGCGCCAGCGCGAGGCGCAAAAGCTCATCCTCGAGGGCGCCATGCCGTGGGACGTCGACCGCGTGATCTACGATTTCGGCCTGCCCATGGGGCCGTTCGCCATGAGCGACCTCGCCGGCCTCGACATCGGCTGGTCGAAAGCGACCAGCACGTCGTCGACCATTCGGGAGATCCTGTGCGAGATGAATCGGCGCGGGCAGAAGACCGGCGCCGGTTTCTACGATTATGACGATGCGCGCAACGCCAAGCCTTCGCCGCTGGTGGAAAAGATCATCCTCGATTTCGCCGCCAAGAAGGGCGTCAACCGCCGCGCGATCTCCGACGACGAGATTCTCGAGCGCTGCATCTTTCCGATGATCAATGAGGGCACCAAAATCCTCGAAGAAGGCAAGGCGCAGCGCGCATCCGACATCGATGTGGTGTGGATCAACGGCTACGGCTGGCCGGTGTATCGCGGCGGCCCGATGTTCTATGCGGACCTGATCGGGCCGGACAAGGTGCTCGCGACGCTCAGGCGATTCGAGGCTACCATGGGCGCCGAGTTCAGGCCGGCTCCCCTGCTCGAACGGGTCGTTGCGGAAAAGACGCGATTACAGGACTTGTAGGCGCGTCGGCGCCTGCGGCTTGGCGCTGGCGCCGAGGCAACGCATTCCTGTTCCAGTGTAGTTTCCGGGTAATTCCGTTCCAACGCCGATCCGGCAGTCTGCGGCGCCGCAGGGCCAGACCGCTACCGCGAATTATTTCGACTGCGGTTTCTGGCGCACGTTGCCCCAAGGATCGGAGGCTTGCTTGGGCGCAATGCTGTCCAGCGCAGCTTTGTACGCTTTTTCGTTGGGCTTCGTCGTGGCCGGCTTCTGCTCGTCCGGGTTCTCGGAATTATTCATCTTGGGCAGAGTCTGCCAGGGGGCCTGCCCGGGGGTGAATGTTTGTGCATGGGTTGGTATCGTCATTAGTGCAATTGCCGCAGCCGTCATCACAACGATTCTCATCGATCCTGCTCCCTCGCGCTCGGGACGTCGCTACCGGCAACCGGCACCGGCCCGACCGGTAACGAAAAAGCGCGGGTCCTGATGGACCCGCGCCTGATTTTAGCACTGCGGCGCTGTCTTACCAAGGCGCCGCCGATGGGTTGGCCGATCAGAACCCTACGCCAACCCCCAGAAATCCGGTGACGATATTTTGTTGCAGGCCGAACGAGCTGCCATAAGTGACCTCGTTGTCGGCTTGCAGCGCCTGATTGATGATATCGTACCACTGGAAGCCGGCCTTGATATGCCAGTGGCCGTATTGCGCCGGGATGGAGGTCAAAGCCCACGTGGCGGTAAGTCCGGTCGTGAACACGCCGAAATTGCTGGTCGAACAATTGGGTGCGTTGATCACGCAGCCGCTGCCCGGGCCGGAGCCGCTATTGCCTTCCCAGAAGGATTTCGGTCCGACCGTGAACCAAGTCGGCGCCGTCAGGGTTACCGGGATTCCCCAGAACTGCTGCAGGCTAATCGTCGGCGTCATGCCGACGATGAAATCGCTGGTCTCGGAATTGCAGCTAAAGCACGCCGCCGAGGTCGTGGTGCCGAGTTCGCCAGTGAGCCCGGAGGGATAAAGCTCAGCGTACCAAGTCACGTAGGGATTGAATGAGATCGGCCAATGTGTGATCGGCCCGTCAGAGAACGACAGCTTCAGTTCGTTCCAGTACCAGGCCGGCAGATCGAGACATCCGAACTGTGCTCCTGGGGCAAAGTGGAGCCATGTACAGTTTGCCGGTTGTACCGCCCCTATCAGGTTACCCGGGTTCGTTATGTTGCCGGAAGCGTTGGTACCCGCGAGGTGGTAAAATGATTCTGTCAGCGTCCAGTTCTGTGCAAACCCGACGCTCGTGTTCGCGCTCAGGATATAGTAGAGGCCGCTTCCACCCTGGGTCGTATTGCTGTTGGCCCAGAACGAGTCAGTCGGACCGAGCGTCGAGTTGGAGGCAAAATCCAGTATTCCGAGGCCGCCGACGGTCCAACTGTTGATGAAGCCGGACTGGTTCTTGTAAAGGCTCAGGATCGCGCCGGCGACGACGTTATAATCACCCTCCTTGTAGACCGCTTGGCCCTGCGGATTCACCTGGCCAAACTCGTAGTTCGACTCGATGAAGGCAACCCAATTTGACGGTGCCGGCGGCGGCGCTGGCGGTGCCTTGACCGGAAGATTCATGTCGGCCGCAAGCGCCGCTGTTGCGCTCAGACCGAACGCGCCTGCGCAACCAACCAGCAGCGCGAGTAAAGATCGAGTTTTAGACATCTGGAACCCCCTGCCTTTGGACCGGCCCAAGTCCTTGGTCTCTGGCCGTTCCGATGCTTCCAACCCGACTTGCCTATTCTTGCCTGTCGGGCCTTTCCCCCATCCTGCCGTCGCGCCGCGGTCTGTCGCCCAGTCGCGCGCCGCTCCTTGCCTATTTGCCCAGAACGGTAAGGTTGACGACCGCATACTAGCTTAGACTGCACCGGCGTGGCCATTTCCAAGTCTCATTGTTCACCGAGAAAGGTCATTTTCTCGCCAAGCGATGTAAAAATGTCACATCGCGCGCCTAAACTGGCCAAACTCGCGCCTTGATCGCAGCCGGCCGTATCGAAAGTCGCTGACGCGACGCCACTCCGCCCCACTTTTACGAGGAACGAATCAGGACGAGGCCCACGGCTGCTGTTTTGCGAGCATGACCGAAAAGCCCCGGTCGCCGCGCCTACGGGGCGCCGCACTCAAGCGACCACGGCTCGCTTGACGGGACCTTGGCGTTCGTTCTCGCCAACGAACGGCCGTGGCCGGGCGCCGCCCCTACTGCTTCTTCTCGGCGGGGCGCCCATAGAGCCCGACCAGGCTCGCCTTTCCGAGCGTGTGGAAATGCAGGTCGAAGCCGAACGCTGCAAATACACGGCGGACGTCCGTCTTGGCGTCTACTTGCCAGCGACTTGGCCGCTCACTTGGGACGGCCGTAGGTCCAGCGCAGCGCGGCGATGCCCTTGGAATGGAAATGCGTCTCGAATCCGACCACCTCCGGCGAAACCATGTCGTCCTTGGCGGCCTGCAGCTTGTCTTCGTCGACGGCGTAGACCGTCAGCATGTAGTGATGCGGCTTATCGCCCTTCGGCGGGCACATGCCGCCAAAACCGTCGAAGCCGTAACTGTTGCGGCTCTGGGTGACGCCCGCGGGCATCAAGTTCGCCTTCACGTCACCGGCATTCTTCGGAATCGAAGTGGTCGATGCGGGAATGTTGAACGCTATCCAGTGCCAGAACCCGCGGCGGCCGTTGGGAGGAGGCCCGGTCGGCCCATCCCGATCAAAGAGAATGATGGCGAAGCTCTTGGTGCCTGCAGGGACCCCGGTCCATTTCAGGGACGGAGAAATGTTGCTGCCGTCGCAGCCGAAGACGTTCGCTTCCATCGATTCTGGGCTGACGCCGCCATTCTTGACCTCGTCGCTGGTCACCTTCATCTGCGCATGCGCGAGCGGAGCCGCAAGCGTGCTGAATGCGAGTGCCGCCGCCGCTAATGCCATTTTGTGCATCGTTCCCTCCCGTTGGATTTGCAGAAGGATAGCAGAGAAAGGCAGACTTGTCTTCTGCAGCGTGAACCGTCCCGCGGGGGGGCTGCCACTGCCATGCGCCATCATGGTCGCGAATTGCCCGCGCAAAAAAGGCCGCAAGCTGGAATCGGCTTTCGCGCTTTGGCCCAAGGCACCTGTCGTCGCCCGGCTGCGCGCTTGACCGCAACCACGCCGGGCGCCTGCGATCCACGTGATGACCAGGCAAAGAAGTTGATTGCGCTCTGCGACAATCGGCAAGCACGACTGACAAAAATGACTTGCAAAACTTTCGGCGTACTCAGCCGCCCGTTCCGCCAATCATCCCTCCGATTGGCAAACCACGATGCTTTTCGCTGCGGCCGACTGCGGCAATTTTGCTGCGGGGCTGCCACGGGTTCCGCAAAGCCAGTGCCAGCGTGCTGCGGGCATCTGAAAGTGGGAATGGGTTTATTCTCTCAGGACCATACGGGAACTGGGAAACGACATCGGAGTTTTTGATCAAGTCCTCATATTTCGAAGTTTGCAACGTGGAGCAGAACATGCAGGGTAAATTCGGGATCATTCTTACAGCCTTCGTGCTGGCGGCCGGCATGGGCACGACGGCGCTCGCTCAGAACAATGGCGTCACCGGCACCCCGTCGAAGGGTCCGGTCAGCGAAGGGCCGCCGCCTGGTGCTACGCTGAAGTAATAGGCCACTTCATTGTGGCCGGCGGCGCTGCGTTCTTTGATTGCTTGGCGAGATCGTCATAGTCATCGGCCACGGCACCAGCCGCGATCTTGCCGTCGAGACGCTGAAAGATTCTGAAAGAACAGGACGATGGCGCCCGCGTATCGAGCATCGCCGATTGTCAAGAATACGCAAGGCGTCTTCGCTAAGTTAGCCGAATGCCAGTAGGCTTCGGCTAACGAGCGAAGACCCCGATACTGTCCAATAAACCTAAACTAGGTCTACGCGGCCTTCTTGCCCCAGAGCCGCCGCGAGGCGATATCGGCGCCCTCGCGCAGGGTCTTGAGCTTGAGCCACACAACGTCCTCGGCCACCCATTCCCACCCGGCGAAGGTGCCGAAGCCGCAGTCGACGCCGGCGATGACGCGCTCGCGGTCGCCGACGGCAGCCACCGCCTGCTCGATGCGTTGGGCGACCACTTCGGGATGCTCGACCACATTGACCTTGGAGTCGATGACGCCCGGTACCAGGATCAGGTTGTCGGGGAATTTGTGCTTCTTGAGCGCCGCATATTCGTGCTGGCGGCGCGCGTTGGCGAACTCGATGCCAATCGCGCCGACATGGGCCTGATAGAACGCATCAAGCAGCGGCTCGAGGCCGATGTCGAAGATGTGCGGGCCCTCCCAGTTGCCCCAGCACACATGCAGCCGCACGCGGTCGCGCGGGATGCCGGTCAGGGCTTTGTTGAGGGCGGCGATGTGGGTCTCGACGATCTTGACATATTCGCCGTCGGTCTTGTCCTGAAACAGCAGCACGCGTTCCATGGCGAGATCGGGCGAGTCGATCTGCAGGACGCAGCCGGCGTCGACCACGGCCTTGTATTCGTAGCTCATCTCGCGGGCGATGGCGTCGAGATAGGCTTCGTAGCTCGAATAATGGGCGTTGAGCATCGTCGTTGCGATGATGCCCGGCGACGGCTCGGCGAAGAACATCTCCGGGAAAGGCGGCTTGACCTCGGCGGCATGGCGCTTGAAGCGCTTGAGCTCGATCTTGATCGCGTCGTCGTCGTGATATTTGAGTTCGCCGACGCACTCGGGGCAGCCGAACACCTTGCCGGTCTTAGGCAGCCGCGCCATGAACTTCTGCGTATAGAGCGGCAGCTGCACCCATTCCTGGCCGAACGGCCGCTTCGATTCACCGCCGAACCCGGACATGCGCTTGGGCACGTAGGTCTGGAAGCCGACCCGACCTTGCTCGCCGTCATTGCCGATGTCGACGCCGGCTTCACGCTGCTTCTGCATCACGTAGGCGACACGCTGATCGATCATGGCGGTTAGCTTGGCCTGATCGACCTTCTCGCCGGCTTCGTCGGCGATCAGAAGGTCGTTCAGCTCGGCGCCGCGCGGAAGGCTGCCGGTATGTGTGATCAGAATGTGATCAACGCTCTGGCGCATGCTCTACTCCCTCGTCTTTGTTTGTCCGACCCGTCGGATTGTGACCGTCAGACCTGTTCGTCTGGTCTGCGTTAACACGCGATTGCTGTCGACTGCGTCGCACCACCTCGCCCGGCCGCGCGATGAGCCGTCGTCCGTCGCTCACAATACCGCGCACTTCACCATTGCCAAGGCGAAAACGATCCATGACGGTCGAGGGGGGCCCGGGAACGCCCCCCGGCCCCGGATTGCAGGTCCCGCCGATCGCCGCTGATCGCCGCTGATCGCGATGGGTCGCATCTTCCGGAAAGCCCCAAAAACCGCTACCATCGGCGCTGAATTTAGGGTTTCATCTGCGGAATGCCGGTTCGTGCCGCAGGCGATCCACCGGCAAAGCCGGCGGTTGCTAAAGCAAGGAAACGTGACTATTGGGAGCGTCGTTCGGGCCTTGGTCAGGCCATGCTGGCGAAGGACGCGCGATTGGGAGGACCTGCCATGAAACTCTACATGCATCCGGTATCTATGACGAGTCGCCCGGTGCGGCTGTTCATTGCCGAGAACAATATTCCGGTCGAAGAGGTCACGGTCGATCTGTTCACCGGCGAGCAGTACAAGCCGCCATATGCCGAATTGAACCCGAACAGCCTGGTGCCGATGATCGAGGACGGCGATCTGCGACTGACCGAAAGTTCGGCGATCCTCAAATACCTCGCTGACAAGATCGGCTCGTCGGCCTACCCGAAGGATTTGAAACAGCGCGCCAAGGTCAACGAAATCATGGATTGGATCAATACCAACTTTTACCGGGAATGGGCCTATAATCTTTGCTATCCGCAGCTATTCCCGCATCTGAAACGGCGCAGCGACGAGGCGCAGGCGGCGACCATCGAGTTCGGTCAGGTCAACGCGAAGCGATGGCTGCAAATTCTCAATGACCACTGGATCGGGCCGAAAAAGCAGTATTTGTGCGGCGATCAGATCACCATCGCCGACTATTTCGGCGCCGCCCTGGTGACGCTTGGCGAGGTCATTCGCTGCGACTTTTCAGCCTATCCGAACGTGCAGCGCTGGCTCAACAACGTCAAGAAGCTGCCGAGTTGGCCGAAGGTCAACGAGGTGTTTTATGGCCTGGTCGAGTCGGTGAAGGGCCAACAGTTCCAAGCGATCTGAGGACAGCCGCCGGGCGGGGGCATCTGCCGGCCATCGGCTGACAAGCCCATGAGCTTCTTTGCCGATTGAATGGCCGTCGCTTCCCGCGCCTTGTACGGCTTCTAAAATTGCCGTACCAATAGCCTTTACGTCCGAAATGCGGACGTTCAAACCGCGCCCGACCCTCATGAGGCGCGGACCAATGCAAGCCATATTCGTATGAGCACCGATCGATGGGGAGGGACTCATGACGACGATCGCGTTTACGATCAACGGCAAGCCCGCGCGCGTCGAGGCCGATGAGGACACGCCGCTGCTCTGGATCATTCGCGAACAGCTCAAGCTGACCGGGACGAAATTCGGCTGCGGCATCGCCCAATGCGGCGCCTGCACCGTGCACGTTGACGGCGAGCCGGTCCGTTCCTGCATCACGCCGCTGCAAATCGTGGCCGGGCGCCGGGTGACCACGATCGAAGGCCTGTCGCCCGATTCCAGCCATCCACTGCAGCGCGCCTGGATCGAAGAGCAAGTGCCGCAATGCGGTTATTGCCAATCCGGGCAGATCATGTCTGCGGCGGCGCTGCTCAAGCGCAATCCGCATCCGACGCGCGCGCAGATCGTGGAGGCGATGAACGGCAATATTTGTCGCTGCGGCACCTATAACCACATCATCCGCGCGATCGGCCGGGCCGCGGGCATGACGCAAAACGAGCATGGCACGAAACATGCCGATGCGGTCTTGCGCGGGGAGGGCTGAGCCATGACCGCGCATCTGGATCACGAGACCGGAAACGGCATAGCGCGCCGCGATTTCGTCAAAGGCGCCGCCGGCCTGACCTTCGGCTTTGCCCTGGGTGCCGGCTTGCTCAATCGGAGCGCGCAGGCGTTCGCCGCCGAAGCGAGCACGCTGAACGCCTGGATCACCATCGGCACGGACGGCACGGTCACGCTGATGTGCCCGTCGGCGGAGATGGGCCAGGGCGTGTTCACATCGTTGCCGCTGGTCCTTGCGGAAGAGCTCGACGCCGATTGGTCGAAAGTGAGGGCGGAATTTGCTCCGCCGATTCCGCCGATCTACGGCAACCCGCACCCGTTCTTCAACGGGGCGCAGATCACCGCCGGCAGCACCGCGGTTCCCGGCTACTTTCAGCCGCTTCGCATCGCCGGCGCCCAGGCGCGCCGGATCCTGATCGATAATGTCGCCGGCCGGTGGAAGGTGCCTGCCGCCGAGCTTACGACCGCGAACGGCTTCGTCATCCACTCCAAGTCCGGACGGCGCATCAGCTACGGCGATATCGCGAAATTCGCCACCGTCCCCAAGGAGCCGCCGAAGGTCACCGCCGCCGATCTCAAGAAGCCGTCGCAGTTCAAGCTGATCGGCCGTGCCAATATCGGCCGCCTCGATGTACCCGCCAAAGTCAACGGCAGTGCCAAGTACGGCATCGACGCCGATGTCCCGGACATGGTGCATGCCTGCGTCGTGGAAGCGCCGGCCGAAGGCGCCAAGGCGACTGTGCTGAACAGCGACGACGTCAGCAAGATGAAGGGCATCGCCGCGGTCATTCCGTTGCCCTTCGGCGTCGCCGTCGTCGGCAACAGCGTGGCGGCAGCCCAGGCCGGCCGCAAGGCGCTCAAGGTGACTTGGGACACCACGGTGAGCCCGGCAAAGGGCTTCGATTCCGAGGCGGCGAAGCAAGAGTACGCCCGCCTCGGGCAAGACCGGAAGGCGCTGGCGCGGACGGCCTACAAAGTCGGCGAAGTGTGGGACGTCTTTCCCAGCACGAGGCAGGTGGAAGCGACCTACTGGTCCGAGTTCTGCTATCACGCACAAATGGAGCCGATGAACGCGGTCGCCTCCGTTTCCGCCGATGGCAAGTCGGCGGAAATCTGGACCGGCACGCAGTTCGGCGCGCTCATTGCCTTCATCGTATCCGGCATTCTCAAAACGACGCCCGACAAGATCATTGTGCACCAGTACTATCTCGGCGGTGGCTACGGCCGGCGTATCGGTCCCGACATCGCGATCCAAGCCGCCATACTGTCCAGTATCGTGAAGAAGCCGGTGAAGCTTCTGCTCACGCGCGAGGACGATTTGGCGGCGGTGCATCCGCGGCCGATGTCCCATCACGTGCTCAAGGCGGGCGTCGACAAAAACAACGACGTGCTCGCCTGGTACCACCGGCTGGTCGCGGAGAATGTCTCGGCGCTTGCAGCTCCACCCTCCTACGAGGCAAGCGGCGGGGACGACCTCATCGGTTGGCGGGGCCTGGACCAGGCCTGCTATGATATTCCGCACGCCCTCGCCGAAGGCGTGCGCGCCAATAACGGCATACGCGTCTGGCCATGGCGGGGCATCGGCTCGGGCTACAACAAGTTCGCTGCCGAGGCCTTCCTCGACGAAGTCGCCGCGTTCGCCGGAAAAGACCCGCTGGCGCTCCGTCTGGAACTCACCAGGTTCCAGCCGCGCGCCCATGCCGTGATCAAGGCTGTGGCCGAAATGTCCGATTATGCCAAGAAGCGGCCGGGCCATGGCATGGGCATCGCTTTTTCCGACTATCACGGCACGTACACCGCCGGTGTCGCCGAGGTGTCGGTGGACCGGCAAAGCGGAAAAATCACCGTGCACAATTATTGGCTTGCGGTGGATCCAGGCATCGTGCTGCAGCCTGCGCACGTCCACGCTCAGCTCGAGAGCGCGGTCGTGTTTGCACTGAGTGCGGCCTTCATCGAGCAATTGGCATTCAAGGACGGCATCGCACAAGCCTCCAACTTCAACGACTATCCGGTACTGCGAATGGCGGATGTTCCGCCAATTCACACCATGATCGTCGCCACGGAGAACCCGCCGACCGGCATCGGCGAGGTCGGTGTCCCGGCGGTCGCCCCGGCGATAGCCAATGCGGTGGCGCAACTGACCGGCAAACGCCTGCGGCATCTGCCAATGACGCCGCAACGGGTGAAAAAGGCGCTCGGCTGACCTGACACCCCTACCGCCGCCGGCCGAGGTGGGCTTTGAAGGCGTGGGGCATTGCGGTATATTGAGCCTCCTCGCCGGGCGGCGAGGAGGCTTCTAACCTACTGGCCCGGTCGAATTTCCAACGCCGGGGCGCTGTTTTACGGTCCCGGGTAAGAGGGTCATGGCGACGCACGGGTTACGCGCCGGGATGCGAGGCGGTGGGTCGCGCCAGCGGTTTTTCAACGTGTGTGCCGCTTCCTTTGCGTTGCTGGCAATACTGGCCGGCTGTTCGTCCTCGGCTTCGCTCCCCGGGGCCACGGCGCAGCCGCCCGTTGTGGGCACCGGTTACGGGACGGCCATCAACGACCCGTCTCCGCCCGACGGATCGGGTCCGAGCGGCCTTCTCGTCGACCTTATGGGGTCGAAACCCGCACCCCAGCCGCCGGCGGCAGCACCGTCGCAGCCGGGCACGCTTGATGGATACGTGCTCGCCGCGCAAATGCCGGCTGTGGCGCCACCTTTGAACAATCCTACGGCCCTGACGCCGGCGCCTCCGAACAATCCCACAAACCTGAGGCCACCGTTGGTTTCAGACACGGTTTATGGGGCCGCCACCAACACCCCTGCTTATGGGGCCGCCACCAACACCCCTGCGGCATCGCCCCTCGGCGCCCCGACGAAGCCGGCCGTTGTGGGCACCGGTTACGGGACGGCCATCGCTACCCCTTCGCCGCCCGATGGATCGGGGCCGAGCGGCCTTCTTGTCGACCTTTTCGGCTCCAAACCCGCGCCCGCCGGCGCGCCGGGGAATCCGTAGCCGCCGAGTACCTCTGCGGCTTCGACTCTGCCGTGTGCGGCGGCTGCCGCGCCAGCGCCTTCACCGTCAGGTTCGCCGCAGCGATCACCGCGCGCAGGGCGGCGCCGGGCGCACGAGATTGCTTACCCGGCCGCATTTGGCAGCACGTAATTCTTGAAACGCTCGCGCAGTGCGGTCTTCTGAATCTTTCCCGTCGCGGTGTGAGGAATTTCGTCGACGAACGCCACGTCGTCGGGCATCCACCACTTGGCGACCTTGCCGTTCAAATAGCCGAGCAGCTCGGCTTTGCTGGCCGACTCGCCTTTCTTGAGCACGATGACAAGAAGCGGTCGCTCGTCCCATTTGGGGTGGCGCACGCCGATCACCGCCGCCTCCGCCACCTTGGGGTGGCCGACCGCCAGGTTTTCGAGGTCAATCGACGATATCCATTCGCCGCCCGACTTGATCACGTCCTTGGAGCGATCGGTGATCTGCATGTAGCCGCAGCGGTCCATGGTGCCGACGTCGCCGGTGTCGAAGAACCCTTCGCTGTCGAGAATGGCATCGTCGCTCTTGTAGTAGGCCCCGGCGACGGCGAACCCCCGCACCTTGATGCGGCCGAAGGTCTTGCCGTCCCATGGCAGCGCGCTGCCGTTGTCGTCGGTGATCTTCATCTCGATGCCGAACGGCGTGTAGCCCTGCTTCTGCTTCACGTCGAATAGTGCGTCGCCTTTAAGCTCCGCCAGTTGCGGCTTGATCGAACCGACGGTGCCAAGCGGGCTCATCTCGGTCATGCCCCAGGCGTGGAACACCTGCACGCCATAGTTCTCTTCGAAGGTCTTGATCATGGCGCGCGGACAGGCCGAGCCGCCGATGATCACGCGTTCAAGATACGGCAGCTTGTCGCCGGTCTTTTCCAGCTGTTGCAGCAGCAACAGCCACACTGTCGGCACCGCGCCGGTGCAGGTGACCTTGTAGTCGTTGAGCAACTCGTAGACCGAAGCGCCGTCGAGCTTCGCTCCCGGCATCACCAGTGCCGCGCCGGCCATGGGCGCCGAAAAGGCGAGGCCCCAACTGTTGGCGTGGAACATGGGGACGATCGGCATGATCGTGTCGCGGGACGAAATGCCGATGGCGTCCGGCTGCAGCGTCAGCATGGTGTGCAGCACGTTGGAACGGTGCGAGTAGACGACGCCCTTCGGATTGCCGGTGGTGCCCGACGTGTAACACATGCCGGCAGCGGTGTTCTCGTCGAACGACTTCCAGGCAAAATCGCCGTCGACTTCGGCGATCCACTCTTCGTACGGCACCGCATTTTTCAATGCTGTCGGCGGCATATGGGCCGCATCGGTCAGCACCACGTAGCGTTCGATCGGTTTGAGCTTGTCGGCAAGCTTTTCGGCCAGCGGCACGAACGTCGTGTCGAGCATCATCACGCGGTCCGCGGCGTGATTGACGATCCAGGCGATCTGGTCCGGAAACAGCCGTGGGTTCACGGTGTGGTACACGGCGCCGATCCCCATGATGCCGTACCAGCACTCCAGATGCCGCCACGTGTTCCAGGCCAGCGTGGCGACACGGTCGCCGAGTTTGATGCCGTCTCGATCGAGCCGCTGCGCCACGCGCAGCGCCCGGGCGCGGACCGCGGCGTAGTTTGTGGTGTACATGGGCCCTTCGATCGAGCGCGAGATCACCGGCCGCTCCGCGTGATTGAGCGCGGCATGATCGATGATGCGATGGCAGAGCAGTTGCCAATCCTGCATCAACCCGAGCATGTTCGTCCTCCCCGAAGCATCATTGTTGACTGCAGCCAAGCCTACGCGGCTGACGGCCCCAAATTACTCGGGTGCGGCGCCGACGCAATCGCCGTCCTCGCCCCGCCTCGCGGACCCTGGTTTCATCATCAAATGGGCGTCATATTGCCGATACCGAGCTTCGCGATGTGGCGCACCCGGGAGCCAACCATTCGCTGATTTTGGAACCGGGCCTGCGAGGATGTCGGCGGTTTCGATCTTGGGCTGACTTGACTTCTCGCTGAGCATATCAACGTCAATCGACTGCGGGGGCATACGAAAGGACTTGACCATGGCCGGCATCCATCACGTGACCGCGATTTCCGGCAAAGCGGCGCGCAATTTCGATTTCTACTCGCATGTTCTGGGGCTGCGCTTCGTCAAGAAGACGGTGAACTTCGACGATAACGGCACCTATCATCTCTATTATGGTGATCGGGTCGGCTATCCGGGCACCGTTCTGACTTTCTTTCCCTGGGAACATGCGGCAGCAGGACACGTCGGCCCCGGCCAAACGCAGCAGACGACGTTCCGCGTTCCCACAAGCTCTATCGGTTATTGGACGCATCGCTTCATCGAGAAGGGCGTCGTACACGAGGCGGTCGAAAAGCGTTTCGGCGAGCCGATCTTGTCCTTCACAGATCCCGACGGCATGAGCCTTGCGCTGGTCGGCGTCGCCGGGGCGGAATCCGAGCCGGCGTGGTCCGCGGGCCTCATTCCCATGGAGCACGCGATCCGCGGCTTTCATGGCGTCACCCTGATGCTCGACGATGGCGCGCGCACGGCGGCGATTCTGACCGACGTCCTCGGCTTCACGGCCGCCGGCGAGGATGGTGCGCTCGCGCGTTACCGCGCCAGCGAAGCGATCGGCGGCGTCGTCGACATTCGCGCCGCAACGGGCTTTGCCGCCGGCCACCAAGGCCGCGGTTCGGTCCATCACATCGCCTTCCGGGCGGCGAATGATGCCAGCCAGGCCGCAATGGCGCAGAAACTCACTGCCGAGCACGGCATGAAGCCGACCGCGCAACTCGACCGCAAGTATTTCAGGTCGATCTATTTCCGCGAGCCGGGCGGAATTCTGTTCGAGATCGCCACCGACGATCCGGGGTTCACGGTGGATGAGCCGGCGCAGACGCTCGGCCGCGACCTGAAGCTGCCACCGTTCCTCGAGAGCCGCCGCAAAGAAATAGAAGCCGTTCTGCCTGAGCTTCATGCGACGGAAGCCGGGTCCTGACAGTCGAACCTGCTCCGGAACCGGATTGCACGCCGATCAGACACCAGGCGAGCCGGGATTTGCGAGCGCTGTGGGAACCACTATCGTTCCACCTCAAGTTGGGGGGGCTCCGGGGAATTTCGGTCCCACGGGATTCGTTCTAAGCTTCGCGGAATGAGCGCACTTTCAGGTTCGCACAGCGAATCGGTCGTGCCGGCGGGACCGCGCTTCGATGCCGCGTTCCGGGCGGGGCTGCGCGATCTGCTGATGTGGCGGCGCGACGTTCGCCGCTTCCGCCGCAATCCATTGCCGGAGGGCACGCTGGAGGCCCTTATCGAGCTTGCCTGCCTTGCCCCCTCGGTCGGGCTCAGCGAGCCTTGGCGTTTCGTCATCGTCGAAAACGAGGCGGCACGCGCGGCGATCCGCGATCATTTCGCCGCCTGCAATGCGGCCGCGCTTGCCGCTCAGGACCGCGAGCGGGCCGGCCTTTACGCACGGCTCAAGCTTGCCGGATTGGAGGAAGCGCCCTGCCATCTGGCGGTGTTTGCCGATCGCTCGACGGCGCAAGGTCACAATCTCGGCCGCCACACCATGCCGGAGATGATCGAGTACTCGGCGGTCATTGCCGTGCACACGATCTGGCTCGCTGCCCGCGCCGAGGGCATCGGCATGGGCTGGATCTCGATCCTCGATCCGCGGGTGGTCGCGGCGACGCTCGAGGTGCCGGCCGACTGGAAATTCATCGGCTATTTCTGTCTCGGCTATCCGCAGTCCGACGAGCACGTTCCCGAGCTGGAGCGAAGCGGATGGGAGCGGCGCCGCCTGCCGGTTGTCAGCCGCCGCTGAAAGCCGTCCGAAGACTGACGCACAAATGCGAGCGCCGGTCAGGGGTGCGCCGCCATGTAATGCGCCAGCGCCTGCATCTCGCTGTCGCCCAGCCCATACACCACGTCCGCCATCGACGCCACGCCGGACCCGACGCGCGCCCCCGACTTGAAGTCGCGCAGTGCCTTGAGGAGGACGTCCTCGCGTTGGCCGGCCAATCGCGCCGTCGGCCCGATGCCCGCATAATCCTCGCCGTGGCACGAGCTGCAGCGCTGCTGCGCGGCAAGCTTGCCGCCCGTCAGCGCGAGGGCGTCGGGCGGCGCGTCGGGCGGCTTTGGCGGCGGCAGCGACGCGTAATAGGCGCCAAGATTGCGTATCTGGTCGTTGTCGAGCGACTTGGCGATCGGCTCCATCACCTCGCTCTTTCTCGTGCCGCTGCGAAAATACACCAGTTGCCACTGCGTGAAATCGTCCGGCTCGCCGGCCAGCGACGGCACGAGCGGGGTGCGCGAAATACCGTTCTCGCCGTGGCAGACGGCGCATCCCACAGCTTTTGCCTTGCCGGCCGCCACATCGGCTGCCGCTACCGGGGCGCATTGCAGAAAGAAAGCAGCCGCGCCGCAACCGAGCAAAAGAATGACAGCGTTCGTCATGGCAGGTTCACAACGAGCCGGGCCAAGCCAGAGTTTCCGGCTTGGCCCGGGTCGATCCATCGAGACTGCGATCCGTCCAATCAAATCGACGACCGCCCGCGGCGGATCACTGGCTATAGCTGATCCGGTAGATGGCACCGTTGAAGTCGTCGGCGACCATCAGAGAACCGTCTTTCGCCACCAGGACGTCATTGGGCCGGCCGCGATACTGGTTGCCGGGTCCGATCCATCCGGACGCGAACACGACCTGCTTGGCGTGCTTGCCGTCCGGATCGACGGTGACCTGCGTGAGGTTGCCACCGTCGTATGTGAGCCGATTCCAGGAACCATGCTCGGCGATGATGATGCTGTTCTTGTAGCTCGCCGGGAACTGATTGCCGGTGTAGAACTTCATGCCGAGCGGCGCCACGTGCGGACCGAGTTTCACGATCGGCGGAGCGAATTCCGAGCATTTGTGGCCCATGGCGAATTTGGGATCCGGAATGTCGCCTTGGTGACAGTATGGATAGCCGAAATCCTCGCCGATGTGCGCGAGATGGTTGAGCTTGTCGCTCGGCTTGTCCTCGCCGAGCCAGTCGCGCGCGTTCTCGGTGAACCAGTAGTCGCCGGTGCGCGGATCGACGTCGCCGCCGACGCTCATGCGGATGCCGAGCCCGACGATTTCAGCAGTGCCGTCCGCCGGATTGATGTGCCGAAGTTGCGCCGTCGAGGTCGGCGGCAGGCAGATGTTGCACGGCGGACCGAAGTCCACATAGAGCCAGCCGTTCTTGTCGAACGTCAGATACTTCCAGCCATGCGGAATATAAGGCGGCATATCGTCATAGACGATCGTCGGCTGCGGCATGTGGTCGAGGTTGGCCTCGGCGTTGTCGTATTTGTAGATCTTGTCGACATCGGCGACATACAGCGCGCCGTCCCGGAACGCGATGCCGCTCGGCAGGTGCAGACCCTTGATGATGGTCTTGACCGTGCGCTGGCCGCCTTCGTCTACGACCGCGTGAACGGTGCCGCCGCCGGCAAACAGCGAGCCGACGAACAGCGTGCCTTTATCGCCCCATGCCATCTGTCGCGCATCGGTGACGCCGCTCGCCCATAATTCAATCTTGAAGCCGGGCGGCAGCTTGATGTCCTTCAGCTTGGCCTCGATCTGGTCTTTGCTGAACCCGGTCGGCGGCGGCATGGTTTTTAGATAATTGGTGCCCTTCAGCTCCTTGGTCTCATCGCCCATGAACCAGTCGCTCGGCGGGTGCAGCCAGAAATTTTTGTTGTTGGAATCGTAATGCTTGAGTTCCTGCGTTCTCGCGCCGGATGCAAATAGGAAGCCGGCCAACGCCACCGCAGCGGTGGCGGCGATGGCCGCCGCCGGTTTCATTTTTAGTTTCGCTACCAAACTCATGTGTTTCCTCCCTTGGGCGCCACGCTCCGCCATGCCAGGCACGCGATGCCGCCGTAGGCAGCCAACGAAAGCGCAGGTGTCGGAGCGAGCAGCGTGACTTGACCGGCCGGCGGGCCTATCGGCGGCCTACGCTCTGATGATGTCGCGTCCCGTCGCCCAGCCTTAATGTACATCGGGCTGCCCATCACCCAGCCGTCCAGCCGTCCAGCGCATCGAGGGTACGTCACTTTCGCCATGTGTCAAGCAGTACGCCTGGATATCCGGCGGGCGACGGCGCACCTGCCGGCGGGACGCTGCGCAGCGGGGTCTTCGCGTACACTTAGGATTGCGTTTTGATGTACACCAAGGCTGCCTCTTGTGGATTGCGGCGGCCGACCAGGGGGCGCATTTTCGCGACAGTACATTCGAGCCGTTCGGTGTGACAGACACTGTTTTTAAGCTCGGCGACGCTCAACAGCCCGCTCCTCGGCACTTCAGTCTTGCAAGGAGGCCGGCAAAAGCGCGAATATTCACGTCCAACTGGGCGCCGTTTGGGAAAATCGCGGCTTTCGTGGCACGAAACGGGGAGGATCTGGTGAGAATCAATCGCGCGACCGCGGCAGCGCTTTGGCTGGCAGTAATTGCGGCCGCGATGGTGGGGCCGAAGGTGATCGGGCTCGCGTCCGCGGCAAATCCCGCCGCTAATCCGTTGGGCACTTGGTATACGCAAGGAAACGAGAGCCAAGTCCGCATCACCAATTGCGGCAATGCGATCTGCGGCAGCATCGTGTGGCTGAAAGAGCCGAATGACCCTAAAACCGGGAAGCCGAAGACCGACAAGGACAACGCCGACGCCGCCAAGCGCAAGCGGCCGTTGCTCGGCGTCGAAATCGTGCTCGGCCTGAAGCCGAGCGGCACGGCCGATCAATGGAAAGGTCAGGTTTACAACCCCAAGGACGGCAACACCTACACCGGTTATTTCACTATGACCGGCGCGAATAATGCCGAGCTGAAAGGCTGCGCCTTGGGCTTCATCTGCAAGTCGCAAGCCTGGACGCGGGTGAAGTAAAAACCATATCCTGCGGTTGCGGGAGAAAAACGGCGAAAGGCGGCGCCGGATCGACGGCTGCTCGAGCTTTGCCTTAGCATCGTCGCGGCTTCGAAATTATTGATACAGTCAGATCGGATGTCGCCCGAAAGGCGCGACCTCCGCTCGACTCCATGCGGGCAAAAGCGCTCTCTCTTCTCCGAACTTCTTCTGTAATATTTACAAGTTCCGACGCCGTCCGATCGCGGACCTGACCCACTGCTCGACAACGGGGTCTCGATCCGTCCGCAATGATCGCTGTTTGCGGGCTCAACCAGTCTCGGCGGCGGCCGCAAAGTCGTCTATAATCGTTCCACAACCCGTTGGAGAATGGGTTCGACGGCGGTTCCTGGCGAGGAACGTGGACTCGATGCCTGTCGCTTATGAGACTTGGCTTGTCCTGCTCTCGATCGTGATGGCGATCCAGGGAGCTTATGTGGGCCTGAGCTTGGCGGTGCAGATCGGCACTGCCACGGGCATGCGGCGGCGCCTGCTATTGGCCGGCGCCGCGTTGTCGCTCGCCGTCGGTATCTGGACCATGCACTTCGTCGGAATGCTGGCGGCGCGTATGCCTTTCCAGGTCGATTATCTGGTGTTTCCGACGCTGCTGTCGTTTCTCGTCTGCGTCATCGTGGTTGGCGCCGCAGTTTACGCCACGAGTTCGGGCCCGTTGACGATGTTGCGCTTGACCTTGTCGGCTTGCCTCATGGGCGGCGGCATCTTCACCATGCACTACATCGGCATGAGCGCGCTCAGCGACAGCGCCTACATGATTCATGACCGGTATTTTGTCGCCGCCAGCATGGCCGTCGCGATCGCGGCATCCGGATTGGCGCTTTGGCTTGCCGCTGGCGGCGGCGGTCGCCCGCCGCTCATCCTTTCGGCGGTCGCCTTCGGTTTTGCGGTTTCGGGAATGCACTACACGGCCATGGAAGGCGTGACGCTCCTGCCTTTCCCATCGGGCCCCGCCGGCGCACCGGCGCTGTCGACCGCTCTCTTGGCGATTGTCGTTGCTATCGTCGCGTTCTGCCTCTCCGGGATATTCCTGTTGTTCCTCGTGCCCGATCCCGACCGCGCTCTGTCGACATCCACGCGGTGGGGCGCCGCAGATGTGGCGTCCGAGCCGGTGCGGGAGGTCGCGGAAGCGCCAGAATCACCGGCGCCTCGCAACGCTGTCCACAAAGACAATGGTGTCCAACCGGAATTCGGGCGCGGAACGTACGCGCCGTTGGGCGGCATGGGTGGACCGCCGCGCCGCTTTGCGCGCCATTTGCCCATCGAGCGCCGTGGCGGCACCCAGTTTCTTCCTGTCGACGAGGTCGTCGCGATCCACGCCAATTCGCACTACACTTTTATCTTCGACGGCACCGATAAGCTGTTTTGCCCGCTCGCTATCGGCGAGGTCGAATCGCGGCTCGACAACAGCCGGTTCGTCCGCATCCACCGCAGCCATATCGTCAATATCGAGCGGGTCATCGGCTACAAGCGCTCCGGCGACCATGAGATGGTCGAAATGGATACGGCCCACGATTACGCGGTGCCCATCAGCCGCAGCCGGGTCGGCTGGCTCAAAACACGGGTCGCCGCAGTCATGGCGGCCCAACCCAGCACCGCTCAGGGTCGACGCCATCCTCTTGCATCGCAATAAACGCGGCTTAGACGTAGGCTTTGCCAGTCAATTTGCGCCTGCTGATGTGTCAGCATACCTGACGCAATTCGTGCAATCGCAGCGCAATTCGTGCAGCGGCCTCACTTTCCGTGAAATGCTAGTCCTTATTGGTGCAACGGTCCTTGCTTGCTGCACCACACAAAGCGGCTTAACTTCGACCATCAAGGACTAAGCGATCAAGAGAATCGCCCAACGCATATCGTCGTCGCGCCCCACCGGGTCGGGATGACGAGCCCGGTCGGGCGGCGCGGATAGAGGGAGGATGCCCATGATCCCTGGGTCGTTTGAATATCATCGCCCGTCATCGGTGCAGGAAGCCTTGGGCCTTCTCGCCAAGTGGGGCGACGATGGTCGCGCCATTGCCGGCGGCCATAGTCTTATTCCGATGATGAAGCTGCGTTTGGCGAAGCCGGCGCATTTGGTCGATCTCCGCGACATTGCCGATCTCAAAGGTATCCGCGCCGACGGCAACGACATCGTGATAGGCGCCATGACGACGCAGTACGAACTGATTGGCTCGAACTTGCTGGTATCGAAGATTCCGATCTTGCGCGAGACGTCGTTGCAGGTGGCCGATCCGCAAGTGCGCTACGTGGGCACGCTCGGCGGCAATGTGGCCAACGGCGATCCCGGCAACGACATGCCGGCGGTCATGATGTGCCTCGGCGCCACCTATCACGTCATGGGCAAGGCTGGCGAACGGCGCGTCGCCGCGCGCGAGTTCTATCAGGGCGCTTACTTCACCGCCCTGGAAGCGGGCGACCTGCTGACCGCCGTGCGCATTCCCATGCCGCCTGCAGGGCACGGCTACGCCTATGAAAAGCTCAAGCGCAAGATCGGCGACTACGCGACCGCGGCCGCCGCAGTCGTGCTGACCATGAGCGGCGGCAAGGTGGCGAGCTGCTCGATCGGGCTCACCAACGTTGCCGAAACGCCGCTCTGGGCCGAGGAGGCGGCGAAAATCCTCAACGGCTCATCACTGGATGCCGCGACGGTCAAGCGAGCCGTCGCCGCCGCCGAGGCGATCACGGCGCCGGCCGCCGACGCGCGCGGTCCCGCGGCCTATCGGACCAAGATGGCGGGCGTCATGCTCACGCGGGCATTGGCGCGCGCCAAATCCAAAGCTCACGGCTAGCGGGGGACGACCAATGGCCAAATCTCAAGTCGCCATGACAGTGAACGGCACGACCGTCGAAGCGCTGGTCGAGCCGCGCACGTTGTTGATCCATTTCCTGCGCGAGGAGCTCAGGCTCACCGGTCCGCATATAGGGTGCGAAACCAGCCATTGCGGCGCCTGCACGGTCGATCTGAACGGCAAGTCGGTGAAGAGCTGCACTATGTTTGCGGTGCAGGCGAACGGCGCCGACATCCGGACCATCGAGGGCATGGCGAATCCCGACGGCACGCTGCATGCGCTGCAGGAAGGTTTTCGCGAAATGCACGGGCTGCAGTGTGGCTTCTGCACGCCGGGGATGGTCACCCGCGCCTACCGGCTGCTTCAGGAAAACAACAATCCGAGCGAGGAAGAAATCCGCTTCGGCATTGCCGGCAACCTCTGCCGTTGCACCGGCTATCAGAACATCGTCAAGGCCATTCAATACGCCGCCGCGAAGCTCAACGGCGTGCCTTTCCAGGAGGCCGCAGAATGAACGACATGACCCCCACCGCCGCCGAACGCGCCGCCAAGCTCGAAGGCTTGGGCTGCAAGCGCAAGCGCGTCGAAGACATCCGTTTTGTCCAGGGCAAGGGCAATTACGTCGACGACTTGAAGCTTCCCGGCATGCTGTACGGCGACCTGGTGCGTTCGCCGCACGGCCACGCCCGCATCACCAGGCTCGACACCACGAAAGCCGCGGCAGTGCCCGGCGTCGTCGCGGTGCTGACGGCCGACGTCCTTAAGACCGTTAACCTCGCGTGGATGCCGACGCTGGCCGGCGACGTGCAAATGGTGCTGGCCGACGGCAAGGTGCTGTTTCAGAACCAGGAAGTCGCCTTCGTGGTCGCCGAAAGCCGCGAGGCCGCGGCCGACGCCGTCGAGCTGGTTGAAGTCGAGTACGAACCGCTCCCCGTCAACGTCGATCCGCTCAAGGCGATGGCGCCGAACGCGCCGGTGATCCGCGAGGACATCAAGGACAAGACCGATGGTGCTCACGGCAAGCGCAAGCACTACAATCACGTCTTCTCCTGGCAGGCCGGCGACAAGGCGGCGGCTGACGCCGCGTTCGAGAAGGCCGACGTAAAGATCAGGGAGTTCATCGTCTATCCGCGCGTGCATCCGTGCCCGCTCGAGACCTGTCAGTGCGTCGCTTCGTTCGACAAGATCGAGGGTGAGCTGACGCTATGGGGCACATTCCAGGCCCCGCACGTCATCCGTACGGTCGGATCACTGATCTCTAAAATTCCCGAGCACAAGATCCACGTCATCGCCCCCGACATCGGCGGCGGCTTCGGCAACAAGGTCGGCGCCTATTCGGGCTACATCTGCGCCATCGTCGCCTCGATCGTCACCGGGCGCCCGGTAAAGTGGACCGAGGACCGCATCGAGAACCTGTCTACCACGGCGTTCGCGCGCGACTTCCACATGGATGTGGAAATTGCCTGCACCAAGGACGGCAAGGTAACGGGACTGCGCTGCTACACCATCGCCGACCATGGCGCGTTCGATGCCTGCGCCAATGCTACCAAATGGCCGGCCGGGCTGTTTTCCATCATCAGCGGGTCGTACGACTTCCCGGCCGCCTACTGCCTCGTCGACGGCGTCTACACCAACAAGGCGCCGGGCGGCGTCGCCTACCGCTGCTCGTTCCGCGTCACCGAGGCGGCGTACTGCATCGAGCGCGCCATGGACATCATGGCGCAAAAACTCGGCATGGATCCGGCCGAGTTCCGCATGAAGAACCTCATTCGGCGCGAGCAATTTCCGTATACCTCGGCGTTTGGCTGGCAATACGATTCCGGCGACTATCAGACCGCGCTCAAGAAGGCGATGGAGGCCACGAACTACACAAAACTTCGCGACGAGCAGAAGGCCAAACGCGAGGCGTTCAAACGCGGCGAGACCCGCGAGTTGATGGGCATCGGCGTCGCCTTCTTCACCGAGATCGTCGGCGCCGGGCCATCGCGGGCTTGCGACATCCTCGGCATCGCCATGTTCGACTCCGCCGAAATCCGCATTCACCCGACCGGCAGCGGCATTTGCCGGCTCGGCACCAAATCGCAAGGGCAGGGCCACGAGACGACCTATGCCCAGATCATCGCCACCGAGCTCGGGCTGCCGGCCGACAACATCACGGTCGAAGAGGGCAACACCGACACCGCACCATATGGTCTTGGCACCTACGGCTCGCGCTCGACGCCGGTATCCGGCGCCGCAACCGCCATGGCATGCCGCAAGATCAAGGCCAAGGCGCAGATGATCGCCGCCTACATGCTGGAAGTGCACGACGACGATCTGGAATGGGACGTGGATCGCTTCCGCGTGAAGGGCAATCCCGAACGCTCCAAGACCATGACCGAACTCGCCTGGGCGGCCTATCACGAAGTGCCGCCTGGCATGGAGCCGGGATTGGAGGCGATCAACTATTACGACCCGCCGAATTTCACGTTCCCGTACGGCGCCTACATCTGCGTGGTCGATATCGACGTCGACACCGGCATGGCCAAAGTCCGGCGCTTCTTTGCGCTCGACGATTGCGGCACGCGGATCAACCCGATGATCATCGAGGGCCAGATCCATGGCGGTCTGACCGAAGCGTTTGGCATCGCCATGGGTCAGGAAATCCACTACGATCCGGACGGCAACGTCACCACCGCCTCGTTCATGGATTATTTCCTGCCGACCGCGGTCGAGACGCCGCATTGGGAGACCGACTGGACCGAAGTGCCCTCCCCGCACCATCCCATCGGCGCCAAGGGCGTCGGCGAAAGCCCGAACGTGGGCGGCGTGCCGTGCTTCTCCAATGCGGTCAACGACGCGTTCTCGTTCCTCGGCTCGACCCACATTCAGATGCCTCACGATCACTGGCGGGTCTGGACGGCGGCGGAGAATCTCGGGCTGCATCAGTGAATCGATACGGCCGGGACACCATATGCCTGTTACCGTCACCCTGATGTGGCTGCGAAGCGGCCCGCGAAAGGCGACGGCCCGGTCCGTTCATCCTTCGAGGCGCGCTGCCCTCGCCCCTCACGATGACGGTCGCGGGCGGCGCCACGGGCCGCTCACATGAAGCGCGAAGAGATTTCCGAGAAGCTTGCCGCGGTCGGCTATATCGCCGATCGCGACATCGCCACGGCGTTGTGGCTGATGGACTTCCTTAAACGACCGCTGCTGCTCGAAGGCGAAGCCGGTGTCGGCAAGACCGAAGTCGGCAAGGCGCTTGCCGCCGTCCACGGTACCGAACTGATCCGGCTGCAGTGTTACGAGGGCCTCGATCAGAACGCCGCGCTCTATGAGTGGAATTATCAGCGCCAGCTCCTTGCCATAAAAACCCGCGAGGGCGCCAGCGCGAACGCCGACGCGATCGAGGAGCACATCTTCTCGGAGAAATACCTGCTGGAGCGACCGCTCTTGGCCGCCATCCGCCGCGCAACGCCGCCGGTGCTGCTGATCGATGAAGTTGACCGCGCCGACGAGGAGTTCGAGGCGTTTCTGCTCGAGCTGCTCTCCGACTTCCAGGTCAGCATTCCGGAGCTTGGCACGATCAAGGCCATCGCGGTGCCGCGCGTCGTGC
Organism: Xanthobacteraceae bacterium; assembly: GCA_030037885.1. Taxonomy (GTDB): domain Bacteria; phylum Pseudomonadota; class Alphaproteobacteria; order Rhizobiales; family Xanthobacteraceae; genus BOG-931. The sequence goes on from JASHPU010000014.1 coordinate 25,836, forward strand.
TCACCTCCAACGGTACGCGCGAGCTGTCCGACGCGCTTCGCCGGCGCTGTCTCTATCACTATGTCGAGTTCCCCGATGTGGATCGCGAAGCAAAAATCATCCTGACCCGCACGCCCGGGATCGACGCCGCGCTCGCCTTGCAGATCGCGCGCATGGTGGGCGCCGTGCGCAAGGAGGACTTGCGCAAAGTGCCCGGCATTGCCGAGACCCTGGACTGGGCGGCGACGCTCGCCGGCCTCGAAGTGCACGATCTGCGGCAGGAACCTGAAGCCGTCTACGAGACGATGGTTTGTTTGGTCAAGACGCATGAAGACCGCGCCCGCGTGACCCGTGAGGTGAGCGAGCGCCTGCTGGGGAAGGTGGCGTGAATGAACGTTGGCCGCCCCACCACCGCCCGTTCCCGCGCAAGCGGAGGCGCAGATCTGGATTCCCGCTTGCGCGGGAATGAGCGGAGTGAGCCGGCATGCCGCCGGCTCGCCGGTTTTGCCCGAACGCTCCGCGACAACGGCTTCCGGGCCGGCCTTGCCGAAACGCGCGATGCGATGCGCGTGCTCGCGTCACCGGCGGCGCTGCGCGCCACGTCGTTCAAGTCGGCCTTGCGCGCCCTGTTCTGCGCGACCCATTCCGATTGGGAACGCTTCGACGAAATTTTTGATGCGTTTTGGCAAGGCCGTGACATGCGTTCGCGTCAGGTCCTTTCCGGGACGCCGAGTGCAAGTCACGCGCCGGCGCGCCGGCTTGCCGAGGCGAACGTGCCGGCGGAGGCGCTCGGGCTTCCGGATCGACCGGAGCGGCGCAGCGAGGGCGATGACGAAAGCTCCGCCGGCGGCCGCAGCCAACGCGAAGGAGCGTCGCGCGCCGAAAATATTGCCCGCACCGACCTGCGCCACGTCGTCGATCCTGATGAGATCGCTGCGACCCACGCGCTTGCGGCACGACTGGCGCGGACCATGCGTGCCCGGCTCGTGCGCCGCGAGCAGGTGCGCCGCCGCGGCCGTCGCCTCGACCTGCGCCGTACCATTCATCGAAACGTCTCGCGTGGCGGCACGCTGCTCGATCTCGCTTGGCGGCGGCGCAAGATCAAACCGCTGCGCCTCGTCGTCCTGCTCGACGCCTCCGGTTCGATGAGTCCCTACACAGCCTTCTTTGTCCGCTTCCTGCACGGCGTGGTCGATGCCTTCCGCGAGGCTGAAGCCTTTGTGTTCCACACCCGCCTCGCGCACGTCTCGCCGTCGCTGCGTGACCGCGACGTGACGCGCGCCGTGGAAAAGCTCGCCCTGATGGCGCAGGGCATCGGCGGCGGTACGCGCATCGGCGAGAGCCTGGCCACCTTCAACCGCTGGCACGCGCGGCGGGTCATCAATTCGCGCACCGCACTGATGATCGTCTCCGACGGTTATGATACCGGCGAACCGGGACAGCTTGGCGAGGAAATGCGCCGGCTGCGCCGGCGTTGCCGCAGGATTATCTGGCTCAATCCGCTCATCGGCTGGCGCGATTACTCGCCGCAGGCGCGCGGCATGCAGGTGGCACTGCCTTATGTCGATCTTTTCGCGCCGGCGCACAATCTCGAAAGCCTGGCCGCCCTCGAGCCTTATCTGGCGAGGATATGACGTGCGTTTGCGACGGAGGGGTTTGCCGCGCCAGGCGCGGACCCGCTGCTTCGAGTCAGTCTGGAATTTCCGCCTTCGCGGGAATGAGCGGAGTTCATGAAAGAGTCTGTCATGGGCCGCGCCGACGACATCCTTGACGACATTTCCTCGCGTAAGATCGCGGGCGAATCGTTCGCGCTCGCCACCGTCGTGCGCACCGTCGCGGCGACGGCCGCGAAGGCCGGCGCCAAGGCGGTCATCCTGCCGGACGGCACAATTTCGCAAGGCTGGATCGGCGGCGGCTGCGCCCGTGCCGCAGTGCTCAAGGCGGCGCGCGATTGCCTTGCCGACGGCAAATCGCGCCTCGTTTCGGTGCAGCCTGAAGAGGCGCTCGAAGGCCAAGGTCATAAGCCAGGCGACGAGCAAGGCGGTGTGCGCTTTGCCAAGAATATGTGCCCGAGCCAGGGTACCATGGACATATTCGTCGAGCCGGTCCTGCCGAGGCCGCAGGTCGTGGTTTGCGGCTCGAGTCCGGTGGCCGTCGCCGTCGCTGAACTCGCCGGCCGCTCGGGTTTTGCCGTCACGGTTTGCGCGCCGGCGCCCGAGCAAGCAGCGTTCGCGAAGGCGGATCGACGCATCGAGGGATTTGCGCTCCCGGTCGACGAAACCGCATCGCGCTATGTCGTCGTCTCCACCCAAGGGCGCGGGGACGAAGCTGCCTTGCTGGCGGTGCTCGCGGTCGATACCGACTATGTGGCTTTCGTCGGAAGTCGCAAAAAGGCAGCGGCCCTGAAGGCAGCGCTGGCGAAGCGCGGCGTTGCTGCGGAGCGCTTGGCGCGCCTCAAGGCGCCGGCCGGCCTCGATCTTGGCGCCATCACGCCCGATGAGATCGCCATCTCGATCCTCGCCGAGATTGTCGTCGTGCGCCGCGGCAAGCAAGCGCGCGACGCCGCCGAACGGTAGTTCGAAAAGGCGACCATCGTTGACGCCTGAACGCATCCCGAGCGGGGCTTCCGCAAAATACTTCAAACCGCTCAAAGGGCCTCAAACGCCCGCAGCTTCGCGTAAACCCTTTGAAAATATGAGCACCCGGGACTTCTGGTGCGTCCACCAAACGGCTGATTTTACTGCGTGATTCCTCACGGCTTGCGGGCGAGCTGGAAACCTGAAACTCGCTGTTTCAGGGAATGTGACGGGACCACGCGTTGTCCCCATCACAGGTCGATCTTCATGACTTTCCGTCAATGCGGCCTATTCGACCAGGCCGAGATTATTCAGATCGCGCAGCGTTTTCGGCCAAACCCCCTCGCGTGCGGCCTTGATGAGAACGCGTGACCACGCGACCCACCCTTCCCAAGGAATCCGCTTGTCGCGCGGTGTCCCCCAATCGAGCAGCAGCCGCAAGCCGCGCTGCGCCTGCATCAGCGCCGCGCCAAATTCGCCACCAAGAAGCTTGATCTGTGCAAGATACAGGTAAGCCTCGGGCAGCCACGGATTGAGCTCGACCGCTTCCAGCAGGATGTCGCCGGCTTCGGCGGCGGTCAGCGACGCCGTCTCGCCTGCGGCGACACGCCAGTAGCTGGCGGTCGCCGCAGCTTCATCTTCGGGCGTCAACAAGCCCGAACAATGGTCGAAAATCGGCGGTACTGTCCCCGCCGCTTGCGGCAAGTGCTGCGCCAAGCGGGACAGCAGGCTCATATTGGCCCCGCTGGGTTGCAATCGCCCGGGCCACAGCGCCTTTGACCAATGTTCGGCAGCTCCGCGCTGACGATCTGTGTGGGGATAGCCGCCCATCACATCGTCTTGCCAGCTAAACCACTGCTCGGCGAGATCGGCGATTGTAACGGCAAGGAAGGTGCGCACGGCACCGGGCGAGAGCTCCCATCGCCGGCCATTTTTTGGATCAGCGAGAATCATGCCCTCGCGAACCGGCGCCGAATCGCCGAGCATGCGGAGCACGAATTCGGTGCGCGGCATCATGCAGAACGTGTAGACCAGCTCCTCCACCTCGCGGCCGACATTGTCGGAAAGCACCCCACGCTCGCTGCGCACGTCGAAAAGCGCCAGGTCAACATACTCGTTGGCGTAAACGCTGTGGAACAGTCCGCAAAAGCAGGTCGCGCCCGGCTCGCCCCAGAGCCGCAGAATGCGATATGTCCCGATCAGATGATCAAGGAACACGCCGTGCTTGTGCCAACTGATCGCTGCGTTCCGCCCGGCAAGAAGCCGGATCGCCGCGTCGAGTTGCGGACTGAGCGCGGCGTAGTCGCGCGCCAGCATAAGCCTCACTTCGGCATTGATAACCGGGGTTTCTACTCTGTCCGTCACCTGGTCCATCATTTCCTCCTGCCCGTCGGATATCGATTCGGCCTCACGGGTGAGCGCCCCAGAAAAACAAGATCGTAACGACGGAGAAGACGCTGAGCGCTGTGGAAAGCCACGTCATGCCCGACGTCTCAGCGACGAGCACATTGTATTGCTTGGCGACAACGAAGCAGCTGGTCGCCGGCGGCAGAGCGGAAAGCAACAGTGCAGCCGCTTTCGAGGTCGAATCGAGATCGGTTACCCAGCGGATAACGCCCCAGGTCACCAACGGGTGAAGAATGAGCTTGATCAAGGACGGGCCGATCGCTCCCTCGACGCTCTCTCTCGCCGTTTGGCCGGCGACGAACATGCCGATCGTCATCAGCGAGCACGGAATAGCGGCGCTGCCGACCAGCTCAGTCAGCGACAGAATCGGCTTTGGCAGCGTCACGAAAGCGGAGCTGAGAACGCCAAAGACGACGCCAAGGATGAGCGGATTGCGCACCAGAGAGCGGACGGTCAGGAAAAGCGCCTTGCGCGAAGACGCCATGCCGTGGCGGGACGATTCGATAAGAGCGAAAGTCAAGCCGAAAAACACGGTGACGATGACGATCGTCGCGAGAATGGCGGGCAGCGCTTGCTCCTTGCCGAACGCAATGACAAGCAGCGGAACGCCCATAAAAGCGGTGCTGGAGCAGCTGCAGTTCATCCCACGCACGCTCGCTTCCGCGGTATTGCTGTGCCAGAGCAGCCGGCTCACCAGGAAGGCGACGCCATACATGATAGCGAGACTGAGAAACCAGGTTTCCAGAAATGTCGTCTGCCAAATCTGCGCGATCGGCGTGCGGGCAAGAAAGGAGAAAAGCAGAGCAGGGAACGACGCGTAGAAGACCAGTCGATTGAGTATGTCGACGCCTTCAGCGCCGATGAAGCCGGCGCGAACCAGCAGGTAACCGACGATCACGCAACCGAACACCGGTACGGACGTTGCGATAACCGCACTGAACATCATCATGCCTCCGCGTCTTTGGCCGAGGAACCGCCTTCGAGGCCCGCCGGCCAACCGTCACGAGTTCGCCATCCGGCGGTAAGCGGTCAATCCGTCGCACGCGGAGGGACGCAGCCCCCGTTCGCCGTCGACGACCGCCCGTGTCCCGGCAAGACGCCGCAGATCGACGGCGACCCGTCGTCTGTCGAATCGTACATCCTTGCGCCGCAAAGGTGCATTCGCGAATGTCATTCAAGATGCTCCTTCTGCGCCGGACGCGCGCGCGGCAGGCTCGTCACGGACGCTTGCGCCATCGCCACGAGTCTCTCGCGCCCGCGCGACACGGCTATGATTTCTGCGCGGCAGACCGCGTTCCGCACGTTCGCGATCGTCGCGTGGCCGCGGCCAATCAACTGTTCGCCGACCGCCGGCGCGAGAAGATTGATTTTGTATTCGGCGGTCACCACGTCACCGAGCAAGGAGGCCGCCGACCAGGCGCAAGCGCTGTCGGCGGCAAAGCCGATGACTGCGCCATGAATAAAACCATGATGCTGGCGTAGCTGCGGCGTCACCGGCACAGTGAGCTCCACCTCGCCCTTGCCATAGCGTGTGAGTTGCACACCAAGACCGACGGCAAACGCGGTGCGGGCGATGAGCGAGGCAATCTCCTCCTGGGTCAGGCCAACGGCCGCCTGTTCATCAGGACCGGAAGCTTGCTTCGTCCAACCATCAGCCGTCGATCCGATTGCTGTCGCCACGAGTGATTTTCCTCCCGATTCGCTTTAAGTCCTACGGTACCGCGCGGCTTTCCGGCGCCGTCTCCGTCGTCAAGGCAAATTCCGGGCTCCGGGTCGAACACGCGTCCTGATCGAGCCGTTCCAGCGTGCCGGCGAGATAGCGATGGCACGTTTCTGCGCGACGAATCTTTCCGCTCGTCGTCTTCGGGATCGTACCAATGCGGATTGGCACCACTTCGCGGACGTGGAGATCGAATTCGGCGACGATGGCAGCGCGGATGGCGGCTGTCAACGCGGCGATGTCCACCGTCCGGCTCCAACTCCGCCCGATCTCGGCGATGACAACGAGAGCGGCATCGACACCCTCGCCGACGCACACTGCTGCCGAACAGGTCGGGCGCACGGCCGGATGCGCACTTTCTGCGTGCCTTTCGATGTCCTGCGGATAGAAATTGCGGCCACGCAGGATCAGCATGTCCTTGCGACGGCCTGCGACGAACAACGCGCCGCCATCGAGAAAGCCGAGATCGCCGGTGCGCAGGTAATATCCGGGCGATCCGTCCGCGAGTTGTGCGCGGAAGGTCGCTGCGCTGGCTTCTGCCTTATCCCAATAGCCGCGCGCGATGTTCGGGCCAGCGACCCAGATTTCGCCGAGCTCGCGGCTCGCCCTCGGCATGCAATCGTCGGGACCGACGATCCGTATCTCCTCGCCGGTCACGGCGTGGCCGCAGGCGACGAGTTCTTGCACATCGGCGGAATTTGCCAATTCGATGCGGTCGCCCTCGAGCGCGCGTCGATCGAGCGCCAGAAAAGACGATGCGGCGCCCGGCACGCCGCCCGAGACGAAGACGGTCGCTTCGGCGAGCCCATAACACGGGTAAGTGGCGCTCGCCCGAAAGCCGTAAGGCGCAAAGGCGCTGGAAAACCGGCGGACCGTATCCGCGCGGACCGGCTCGGCCGCGTTGAATGCTATGCGCCAGCAGCTCAAATCCATACCCGAGGCCTTCTCCTCCGAAAATTGCCGAACGCACAGGTCGTAGGCGAAATCGGGCGCTCCGGCGACGTCCGCCCGATAGTCGGAAATCACTTTGAGCCAGAGCAGCGGGCGTTGGGCGAACTGCGCCGGGCGCATGAAAACGCAAAGGCCGCCGGCATAAATGGCGTGCAGCGCTATCAGAATTAATCCCATGTCGTGAAATAACGGAATCCAACTGACGAAACGAGAGTGCGGCCCGGTGTCCCATCGATCGACAATCATCTGCAAATTGGTGCGGAGATTGCCGTGGCTTACCATGACGCCCTTAGGCGTCGAGGTGGATCCCGACGTGTATTGAAGGAACGCGAGCTCGGCGTCATTGACCGGCGGACCGCTGCGGCAGACCGCGTCCAACTTCGCCGTCACGCCGCCGTCAATCGCCAGACAGGCGGCCTGCTCGGCTTCGGGAAATGACGATATGAGCGCATCGAACGCCTCAACCGCCACCCGGTCGGTGACGATGCAACGCGGCCGGCTGTCCTGATAAATGGAGCGCGTGGCCTCCCGCAGCTTGTTGCGCCTCGGCAGTATCACGGGGACAGCGATGCGGCCGCTGCAAAGGCACGCAAAGAAGCCGATCAGGAAGTCGAGCGGAGATTCCACGGCAATGAGAACACGGTCGCCGCGCGCGGTCTGCGTCGCCAGCTTGCCGGCAAGACCAAGCGAACGCTCGTGGAGCTGACGATAGGTGAGAGCGCCTGCTTCGGCGCCGCGATCGTCAACCAGAACGACCGCCGTTTTCTCCGGGTCACGTCCGGCCCATCCCGCGAGCACGTCGGGCAACGGGATGCCTTTTGGGTAAGGCACATCGATCATCCGTATTGCGCCTCTCGCCCTTCGCCATGATCGGAAAGATACGCCGCGGCCTTGGCGACGATTGTTTCGACCAGGCGCTGCTGCTCGGCGACGTCGAAAAAGTGACGACCCGCCAGCGGCACGAAGCAGAAGTCGCACGCGGTTTCGGATCCCCAGGCCATGACTTCTTCCGCTTTCACCACCGGATCATCGACGCCGTGAAAGGCGACGATTGGACAATCCAGCGGCGCTTCATCGACGTAACGGTAGCGGTCGGAAACCGCGAGATCGGCCCGCATAAGGGGAAAAACGCTATTGCGCCAGCGCGGATTATCGAAGACATCGACCATCGGCCCGCCCATCTCGCGCATGACGGCTGTCAGCGCGTCGTCAGGCAGCGACCAGAGTGGGGTGTGAGACAGCGCCAACGATGGCGCGCGCCGCCCCGAAACGCACAGTGCGATCGGCCTATGAGAGCCGGCACGTCGCATGCCGCGCGCAAGATCGAACGCCAGAATGGCGCCCAGGCTGTGACCGTAGAGGATGACCGGGTAATTGCCGAGCTGCCATAGCGCGACGAGATATCTCGGTACAAACTCCTCGGCCTGCTCGATTGGAGCAATCGCGGCGAGATTGTCGCGTCCCGGCAACTGAGCCCGCACCAACACCAGCCAATCCGGCAACCATTTCGACCAGCCATTGAACGAAAGCACGCCGCCCCCGGCGTGCGGAAAACACACCAAGAGGCAGCGGGTCTCACTATGGGACGGCGCTCGACGTAGCCAACTTGGCGGCGAGTTGGTTGGGCCGGCGTCCATCCGGTCGATCCACGCTATGCGGCTGCGCCAAACCGGATCGGCAGCTTCTCGAGGCTGCGCAGAATCCGACTTTGCGTCTGCCAACGAGGCGTTGCGCCAGCGAGCGTCACGTCGGTGCGATCGACCAGAAGGCGCTCGATGACGACCTCGGCGATCGTCGCGGCGAGCGCGCCCCCCAGGCAATTGCGCATGCCATAACCAAAGGCCAGGTGCGTGTCGCTGTTGCGCCGGCTGATGTCAAAGCGCTGCGGGTCGGCAAATTGCGCCGGATCCCGATTGGCGGCGCCGAGACAAAGCAGGATCTGCTCGCCCTTGCGAATGGTGATGCCATCAAACTTGGAATCCGCGATCGCGACGCGCTTGGTCTGCTGCAGCGGCGATTCGTAGCGCATGACCTCGTCAACCGCTTGGCGCAGCAAACTGCGGTCCCGGCGCAAGAGCGCAAGCTGGTCCGGATGTGTGAGCAGCAGGTGGACGCCATTGCCGATCAGGGCCTTCGTGGTCTCGGTTCCCGCCACGAAGGTCATGATCGACAACAACTGAATCTCGTTACGATCTAATCTGTCGTCGCCCCACCGGGCGCTTGCGAATTTCTCTATGAGGTTGCTGCCGCCGTGGAAGGGACAGCCGTCCACGTGCTCGTGCATGACCCTGAGCAGGTTGCTCATCGAGGCGTGCGCTCGTTCATAATCGGACCGCGTCATAAGACCCGGATCAAGGAGCTGTCGCGCATCGTTGATCCAGCGCGCGAAATCGGGATGCACATCCACATCGAGATCCAGTCGTCCGGCCATGACGCGCAACGGCACGGGTTCGGCGATCGCCCGAACGACATCGGCGGTTCCGTCCCGCGCCGCCCGGTCGATTGCGGCATCGACGATAGCCTTGATCAGGCTTCGTTCGGCGTCGATCTGGCCCCGGGTAAAGCCGCTATTGGTCAGCCGCCGCAACCGCGCATGATCGGGATTCTCGGTGAAGACGATCGCCTTGCGGATGAAGTACTGGATCGGATCCGGCTCAGGAATTCCAAAGTCGGGCTTGTTCTTCCATATGACGTCCTCGAACAGCCGGGAGCTGTAAGTGCGACTGGACAGCACCCTGACCACATCGGCGAAGGAGGTGAAGATCCAGCTCCCGAGCATGCGGGAACGTGGGTCCTCGCGCTGCAGCCGCTCATAGACCGGATAGGGATCCTGGTGGAATTCCTCGCTTAGAGGATTGAAGCGGAAGGGTTTGCCTCGCGCTTCGTTCGACCGTGTCGCGCCGGCCGGCCGCGCATCGGGCTCCAGCATCTCTGGTACTCCCCGGTGGGCCGGACCTGCGCTAGGCCAGCGACATGCTGCCGTCGGTCTTGACGGGCTCGCCTGTCGCGCGCCAATCGTTGGTAATCGGCCGCAGGCAGAAACGCAGCAGATTGATCTTGCCCATGCGGAAACCAACGGAACCGAGCTTGTAGAAGCGCTCGAAACGCTGCACCTGCTCTTCGCCGGCCAGGCTGACGGCCTCCGCGCGCCGGCTGCGCAAGTTCTTCAGCCACTCGTCATAACTTCTGGCATAGTCGAAGCGATCGTTGCGCACGGCCACGACTTCGAACAGGCCGTCCACGGCGTTCACGACATCGGCAAGGTAGGGAAGATCCGATTCGGGGTAGATTTCGGTGATCATGAACTCGTTTGCTTCGTGCCGCTTCATGTTGCCGAAGGCGATCGTCTGCAGCGAGAGCCGACCTCGCGGCGACAGCCAGCGATGGCAGCGCTCGAAGAAATCACGATAGACAAGCATCTTCTCCGCCTGGGTCTCGTCAGGCTTGGCAAAGTGCTCGAAGGCGCCAATCGAAATAATGGAGTCGAACTTCTCCTGCGGCTCGTAGCTCGCCCAGTTCTCGACCCGGACCTCCACCTTGTCGAGACCAAGTCCGTTGAGATAATCGGCTTGCGCCTGACTGAGGGTAAGGCCGACCGCCCGACGGACATTCGGCAAACGATTGAGCCGCGTGAGGATGGTCCCCCAGCCGCAGCCGACTTCAAGCACCGAGGCGGCGTCCTGCACCTTCGCGCTGTTCAAGTGCCAATTGATCTTGCGCAACTGGGCGGTCTCGAGATCGTCATTGGGATTCGCGAATAGCGCCGCCGAATAAGTGTAGGACGGTCCGAGCATCAGCCGCCAGAATTCGTTGCCGATATCGTAGTGATGCTTGATGCCTTCCGGCGAGCCGCCGTATTTGTGCTCTTCGCGGCGTCGCAGTGCAGTGACTTTGCTCATCACTTTCCTCCTATTTGCGAAACTCAGGCGACGTTCGCACGCGGCTGCTCGCTGGCGCTGGCAGTGACATATCGCGCAAGCTCGTTGATCGTCGGATATTCAAAGAGCAAAGACGGCTCGAGATCGAGGCCGCTCCACTCCTCAAGGTCGAGGATGAGCGCCACCGCCATCACCGAGTCGAGACCGAGCCGATCAAAATCGGCGTCGGCATCGATTTTACCGGGGTCGGTGTGCAGCGTTTTGGCCAAAAACAGCAGGCTGTGTTGACGAACCGAATCCACTGTCAGAACCGGCGAACGACTGGCACTCATGGATATCCCTCTCCTCTCAAGAAGCGATTACGCAAGTCTGGTGCTGCGGTAGTTCAGCGCCGCGTTGGCGGCGGTCGTTCACTGCATTTGCATCACGCCGCGCGTTCAGCCAGGCGTTGGGCGGGAACCGTTTTGACGTCCCAAACAAGCCCCAATGCCTGAAGCAGCCGGATCAGGTAGTACCCCGGGTCGACGCGATACCAGGTGAGAGCAAATGAAGCAGAATGCGGGAAAGCATGATGGTTGTGATGCCAGCCCTCGCCCCAGGAGAACAGCGCAAGAAGCCCGCTATTGCCGCTGTGGTCGCGGCACTTGTAGGGCTTGGAGCCCCAGATGTGCAGGAACGAGTTGAGACTCCACATCGCGTTCGAGACCACAAACATGCGCACGGCGCCGCCCCACAGGAAACCGTTGAGAGCGCCGATCCACGTCCCGGTGATAAGCGCGGCGGCGGCGGTTGGGATTACAAGCCCCAACACGATCCACGTCATGTAATGACGGCTGATCCAGAGCAACCTGTAGTCGGACATGAGTTCGGGAGTATAGTAATTCACGTTGGGATACTCATGACCCATCATCCAGGTAAAATGCGCATGGACGAAGCCGCGAAGGCGAGCCGATCGCGTTTCGCCGTGGAGATTGGGCGAATGCATATCGCCCGGCTTGTCGGAGCATTCGTGATGCCGGCGATGCATCGCAGTCCAGGAGATCAGCGAGCCCAGTCCCGCCATCGACCCGGCAATCGCCAGAGCAGCGCGGACAGCAGGATGAGCCTTGAAGCTGGCATGGGCAAAAAGACGGTGATAGCCCAAAGTCTGACCGACGCTCGTGATCGACCACATGATGAGGAAGATGGCGAAGACCGGCCAGCCGAGCGGGTACCAGAACAGCAACGCAATCGCTACTGCGGTGCCGATCGGCGGCAGGACGGTGAAGAGAAGAAAATGCCGTATCTGGATGCGGCGAAGAAAGTCGCTCTGGATCGCCTTCTTGCCTCGCCGCCCGTCGGGCGTCTCGTAGTACCGACTGTCTATCGATTCTAGGTACATGGATCAGGCTCCTAAGCATCATGATCGCGTTGCGGTTGCCGGGCAGACGGCGTCACTCCGCCGCACGGGACACTGCCGACGCCTCCTCCGACCAACGCTTGACGAGCGCGACATGAATTGCGCGTTCTCCGGCGAAGGCGTTGCGACCATGACTGAACAAGACGTTGTCCAGCAGCAGCACGTCGCCACGGACCCAGCGATGCGGCACGGCAAAGCGGCGGTGCAGATCGTAGAGATACAGCGCATCCTCCCGGCTGACCTCGGTCCCATCGCCATGGAAGACGCGGTCAACGAGGTGCGGTGCCTCGGTAAGCGCGCGCTCAATCGCCTGCGCCTCAGCCACACGTCCATCGTCGCGCGCCCATTGCAGGGTACAGTGGGGCGAGAAAATGTGGACCTGGTTGAACCAGACTTCTTCGCCGGTTATGGGGTGACGCGTCGTAACCGGTCGAACCTCCTGCCAAAGCTGCACGGAATCGTCGTCGAGCCAGCTCACGCGCCACTTGCGCGCATCGGCTATGCGCTGCACTTCGGAACGCTCTTTGACGCCGAATGCCTCGGGCCACGACTTCGCCACGCCGGGTTTTTTATGCACGCTCTCCGGGCTCGGCAACGTTCGCCGCAATTGAACGCCGCCCTTGCTGATGAAACGCTCGCGCACCGCCGGATCCAACGCGCGCGTCAGGCGACGCATATCGCCCGTCGTCGTCTCGCCGCCTTGTGTCGTCGGCGCCGCGCCGAAGAAAGCGATCTTGGCCGGAAAATCGTCCGTGTAAGACATTTCCTGATGGAGCGGGATGGAAAACGTCGGCGGCAGCTCCGTCGCCGTCATGACCTTGCCGTGGACGGCCCGGCGCGGCGACGTGCCGCCGATATAATCCATCAGATCGGGCGTCATGGCCTCCATGACAACCGCGAAATCGGCAGCCGTCGCGACCTTGTTGAAGCCACGGATACAAACGCCACCGCCCTCGAGGAGGGCGCTATCGAGAAGGCGCCGATCCTTCTTCAACCAACTGACGACCTCCGCGACCGAAGCATCCTGCCCGCTCCTGGCCTGCCAGCAAACCGGTGCGCCCGCCTCGCCCGCTCTCGTCTCCTCAATCTGGATCATCGTACGCCTCCATCGTGACCTGCCTGGCTGGCGACAAGCGGGCCAACCACAGTTTGCGGTGCGACCCAGTCACCCGTGTAAAGCGCGATGAAGTAAATTGGACCAACCAAAGATTGAATGCCGTTGCGCGTGAAATTCGGAGCGTTCTTTTCCCACACCAGATGTCCGAGCAGCTGAATGATCCAGCCGGCGATGCCGGCGAGAACGACAAGCCATACGGGCGTCACCCAACTGACGGCGAGGCTAGCAATAAGGGCGACAAGGGTGATGGAGCCGAGCTTGAGATCGGTTTTGAGATACCAGATGCCGACAGCGACGAGCGCGACATCCGCCACGGTCAACATGCCGTGCGGCAAACCGCCGACCGGGACGAGGTGCAGCCAATCGAGCATCCCTACCGCGTTAAAGAAGATCAGCGGGATTGCGATTTTGTGGGTTAGTTGATTGATGGGATTTCGGTGGAAGGTGTCGTATTCCGCGAACAGGACTTTCAGCCTCTCGTTCATGTCGATACTCCCGTTACCAGGCGTCTCGGACGCTATTGGCCCGCACTTATGTGCCGAGGCGGGCGACGGTCTTGATCGGCAATATGGCCTTATCGGCAATGGCTACTGGCCCGCACTGACAGGCCGGCACGGGCGACAGTCCTGATCGGCAATATGGTATTATCAGCAATGGCTGATAATACCATACATACTACTTAATGTCACATACCACCTGTTAGCACATACCACTTGGCGTCGAGTGAGTCAATCGGCCGAAGATCGATCAGACCTGATATGCGGTTGCATCAGGAAGAACGCACGTCTGTTGCGAAGACGACGTTTGATTGGACAGCGGGTCACACTCTCCAGCCGGAGTATTCCGCACTTCTATCTGACGCTTGACTGCAATATCGACCGACTGCTGGCCATTCGTGAGGGGGACCGGCCCGGGCCGGGCCGCCACTACCGCGGCTCAGCCTTCGCTGTGACCGCGGGGTAGACTCGTACTTTCCGGCAAGGCGCCACTGGCGCGGGAGAACACCGCATTGGCGCGTACGATCCGCTCATCCTTGACCATCAGAAAAGCGTTGGCGAATGCCAGGCGCGATCCGACTTTATGGACATCCACGCGGGCTTCGACCCAGTCGCCGACTTTTGCGGCTCCGGCAAAATCGGCGCACAGGCTTGCCGTGGTCAGCGCGGCTGGCGGCCGCTGGCTGAAGGCCGCACGGTAGCCGAGCGCGATGTCAATGAGGGTGAGGAGCAGGCCGCCGTGAGCACTACCACGCGCATTCGCGTGTTTGGGCAGCACGCGCACGCCAACCACAAAGCTGCCATCGGGCTCCTTGCGGTAGTAGAATGGGCCGACCGTCTCCAAAAATGGGCTTGAGCGGAACAGGGGTTCGAAACCGGCAGGCGGAGCGGGGTCTTGATCAGCCATGGCGAAGGCCTCCTTCTGGCCGCCGGTACCTTGTCGCAGGTTTGGATCTGCCACAACCGTCGGCCGCGATGGGTAGAACACCCGCCGGCATTTTCAATCGCTCAGCCGGGTTGAGACGCTGCATTCCGGCGAGGCGGTCAGCCGCTGCTTCCGAGCAGCCTAAGGGTGCGGATGTCGCCCGCCGTGACGTTCGCAGCGGACGTGCTCGGCGCCATGACGTCTCAGTCGCCGGCCTGCGCCGCCGTCCGGTATGGCCAGCCCCAGTTTTGAATCTCCGGCATGTCTTCGCCGTGCTGATCGATGTAGCGTTTGTGCTCGAGCAGCTTGTCGCGGAACAGCTGCCTTGCGTGCGCCGCCCGCGATACCAGTCCGGGCACACGTTCGATCACCTCGATCGCCAGGTGAAACCGATCGAGCCGGTTCAATACCACCATGTCGAATGGCGTGGTCGTGGTGCCTTCTTCGATGTAGCCGTGGACATGAATGTTGCCGTGGTTCTTGCGGTTATAAGTCAGGCGATGGATCAGATATGGATAGCCGTGATAAGCGAAAATCACCGGTCGAGCCTCGGTGAACAGGCCGTCAAAATCGGCATCGCTGATGCCGTGCGGATGAGCGCTCTTGGATTGCAGCGTCATCAGGTCGACGACGTTGACCACCCTGATCGTCAGATCCGGCAGGTGCTGGCGCAAGAGCCCGACCGCGGCGATGGTCTCCAGGGTCGGAACGTCGCCGGCGCACGCCATCACAACGTCCGGCTCGCGACCGTCTTCGTCATTCGATGCCCAGTTCCAGATGCCGATCCCGGCGTGGCAGTGCCTCACGGCCGCGTCCATGGACAGCCATTGCGGCGCCGGTTGTTTGCCGGCAACGATCACATTGATACGGTCGTAAGTGCGCAAACAATGGTCCATGATCCACAAAAGACAGTTGGCGTCCGGCGGCAGGTAGACCCGCACGATGTCCGCCTTCTTGTTGGTGACGAGGTCGATAAAGCCGGGATCCTGATGACTGAAGCCGTTGTGGTCCTGCCGCCACACGTGCGATGTGAGCAGATAATTCAGCGATGAAATCGGGCGCCGCCACGGCAGCGTGCGCGCCACTTTCAGCCACTTGGCGTGCTGATTAAACATCGAATCAACGATGTGGATGAACGCCTCGTAGCAAGAAAACAGGCCATGCCGTCCGGTCAGCAGATAACCTTCGAGCCAACCCTGGCAGAGATGCTCGCTCAGCACCTCCATGACGCGCCCGTCGCGTGACAGGTGGACGTCGTAGGGCTCAAGGGCCTCCATCCAGGCGCGGTCGGTGACCTCGAAGACGGCGTCCAGACGATTGGATGACGTTTCGTCGGGACCAACCAGGCGAAAATTTCCAGTTGCCTCATTGACCCGCATGACGTCGCGCAGGAACGCTCCGACAATGCGCGTCGCCTCGGCCTGGGTTGCCCCCGGAGACGTGACCGGCACGGCAAACGCACGAAAGTCGGGAAGGCGAAGCTCGCGCCTGAGCAAGCCGCCGTTGGCGTGCGGGTTCTGCCCCATCCGGCGACTTCCGCCGGGAGCAAGTTCGGCAACGTCTCGCCTGAGCCGACCCGATTGATCGAACAATTCTTCGGGGCGGTAACTGCGCATCCATTGTTCAAGCTGCCGCAGATGCGCGGGATTTTCGCGGACCGCCGGGATCGGGACTTGATGAGCGCGCCAAAATCCCTCGACCTTCTTGCCATCCACCTCTTTCGGCCCGGTCCATCCTTTTGGGCTGCGCAGAATGATAACGGGCCAACGCGGTATGGCAGCTCCGGTCGTATTGCCGCTGCCGCTTCGCGCCTGTGCCTGAATGAGCCTGATGTCGTCGAATGCCTGTTCGAGAACTTCAGCCATGCGCCGGTGCATCGGATCGGGGTCGGATCCGGCAGCGAGCAGCGGCTCGTAACCGTAAGCGCGAAACAGTTCGACAACCTGCTCATCCGGCAATCGACCGAGGATGGTCGGATTGGCGATCTTGTAACCGTTGAGATGGACGATCGGCAGCACCGCGCCGTCCGACGTCGGGTTCAGGAACGCATTGCAGTGCCAAGAGGCGGCGAGCGGCCCGGTCTCCGCTTCGCCGTCGCCCACCACGCACGCTACGATCAGATCCGGATTGTCGAAGGCGGCGCCGTAGGCGTGAGCAAGCGAATAGCCGAGCTCGCCCCCTTCGTGGATGGAGCCGGGCGTCTCGGGGGCGGCGTGGCTTGGCACTCCGCCAGGAAAAGAGAACTGGCGGAACAGTCGCCGCATCCCGGGAGCGTCCTGCGTGATCTCGGGGTAGATTTCGCTGTAGGTTCCCTCCAGATAGGTGTTGGCCACCACGGCGGGCCCGCCGTGGCCGGGACCGCAAACAAAGATGACGTTGAGATCGCGGGATTTGATGATCCGGTTGAGGTGCACGTAGATGAAGTTCAGCCCGGGGCTGGTGCCCCAGTGCCCAAGCAGACGCGGCTTGATATGCTCCGGCCGCAGCGGCTCGCGCAGCAGCGGATTGTCCAAAAGATAGATTTGGCCGGCGGACAAATAGTTTGCCGCGCGCCAATAGGCGTCGACCCGACGCAACTCCTGCTCGTCGAGGATGTCCGGTCCGCGTCGCTCAGCTACGGCATCCTCAACGGCGATACTCATCGCGCACCCTTGGCCTACCCTTGGCCTACCCTTGGCCTAC
Organism: Xanthobacteraceae bacterium; assembly: GCA_030037885.1. Lineage (GTDB taxonomy): Bacteria > Pseudomonadota > Alphaproteobacteria > Rhizobiales > Xanthobacteraceae > BOG-931. The sequence continues at coordinate 42,967 of JASHPU010000014.1, forward strand.
CCTTGCCTGACCGTCACCGAAACGCGAATTCCCATTGGCCAGGTCTGAAATTCATCGGCGCCGGATTGCTCCGGCAGCTTGGTCTGCCGGTAACAAGGAACCACCGATGTGCGCCGCGGGTTCCACTATCGAGGCGGTCGGCCTTCCGCAGCCCGTAAGCCGCAGTGTGGTGGCCTCGGCCACGCGGCCATAAGTACCGATTGACGGCGCCAACGAGGGACTTGCCGACGCCATGACCATCACGGCGGCAGTATCCGACGCCATAGACCCGGCGCCTGCCAGCACGAGTCTGAGGGGCCTCGACTGGATCAATTTTTTCCTCGCGGGCATGCAGGCGGGGTTCGGCCCGTTTGTCGCCGTACTCCTGGCTGATGCGAAATGGACCCAGCAGAACATCGGATTCGTGCTGAGCGTTGGCGGCCTCGCTGGTCTGCTCAGTCAACTGCCCGGCGGTGAATTGCTCGACCTCAGCCGGTCCAAGCGGCTTCTGCTCGCGCTTGGCGCCATCATGGTCGCGGTCAGTGCGTTCATGATGGCGCTTTGGCCGATCCTTCCAGTCGTCTTTACGGCCTCGGTGGTCCAAGGCTTGACCGGCAGCGTCCTCGGACCGGCTATTGCAGCGATAAGCCTGGGCCTTGTTGGCCACGCGGCTCTTGCCGAAAGGCTAGGACGCAATCAACGCTTCGCCTCAGTGGGAGCCCTGCTTGTTACGGCATTGATGGGCGCTATTGGCTATTTTTTCTCGTATCGGGCGATATTTTTCGTGTCGGCTGCACTGGCGTTGCCGCTGCTTGCAGCTCTGGGACGCGTCCATTCCACTGATATCCACTTCGGCCGCGCTTGTGGGCAACCCGCTCACCACGCAGCCACGCCGCCGCCACGAGCGCGGCGCATGAGCCTTTTTAAGAACCACGGGTTGCTGACCTTTGCCGCCTGCTTGTTCTTGTTCCAATTCGCCAACGCGTCGGTATTGCCGCTCGCGGGTGAGCAATTGGCATACCGCAACGGAACACACGCTTCGTTCATCATCTCGGCGCTGATCATCCTGCCCCAGATCGTCGTCGCGCTGGGTGCTCCCTGGGTCGGGCAGGAGGCGCAGAACCGGGGTCGCCGGCCGTTGCTTTTGATCGGCTTTACTGCGTTGTCGCTTCGCGCGCTGCTGTTCGCCGCGATCACCAGTCCGCCTTTGCTGATCTGCGTTCAAGTGCTTGACGGCGTCAGCGGTAGCGTCTTGGGTGTGCTGACCGCTTTGGTCATTGCCGATCTCACGAACCAAACCGGCAGATTCAATTTGGCCCAAGGTTTTGTCGGCATGATCTCGGGCGTTGGCGCGCTGCTCAGCACCACATTCTTTGGCCTCATCGTTGGAAATTTCGGTAACGCCGTTGGATTCATCGGCATTGCCGCAGTGGCGTTCTTTGCAGCGCTTCTTGCCTGGTTGCTGATGCCGGAAACGAAACCGTCGAGCGGGAAAAAAGAGCCGTTGAGGAGCACATAATGGTATTCAAGGTTCAAGTCGGCCCGCCCCAGATTGCCATTCATCAAGGTCAGACCGTGCTCGTCACCGACCCGGATGGGACCATCACGTGGCCGAGCGAGAAGGGCATGTACTTCCTCGACACGCGGGTCATCAGCAACTGGGCGATCTTCGCCAACGGCGAGCCCTGGCAACTGCTCAATGGCGGTCCGATTAGTTACTACGCAGCGCGGATCTTCCTCACCAACAGGTCGATCCTCACCGAAGATGGCTCGATCCCGCCACGCACGCTTGGCCTTACCATCAGCCGATCGCTCAGCGGCGGCATGCACGAAGATCTCGACGTCACCAACAACAGCATGAAGCCGGTGCGTTTCCAGCTCGAGGTGGCTTTTCGAAGCGACTTTGCCGACGTCTTCGAAGTCAAATCGGGACACATCGTGCGCCGCGGCAAGATCACGACCGAGTGGTCGGAAGGGGAACAACGCCTTCGTACCGTCTATTCAAACCGGGATTTTCGCCGTGCGGTGACGGTTTCAGTGGTGCGTGCTCCGCGCAAGGCCGTTTCCGCAAACGGCCGGCTCAGTTTTGAGGTGGCGCTTAAACCGACCGAGACGTGGCACGCCTGCCTGCAATACACGCTCGAGGATGGCGAGCAGACCTTCCAACCGTCCGATGACTGCGTCGGGATCGATCGCGGCTCTCCGCATTTTGAGACGATGGCGCAATGGTTGAAGGCCGTAGCGAAAATCCAGACCAGCAACGAGGAGTTTTATCGCCTGTTTCATCAGGCGCTGGAGGACATGGCGGCGCTGCGTCTGCCTATCAGCGGCACGGATCATATGGTCTTCATGCCGGCGGCCGGACTGCCGTGGTTTGTCGCGCCCTTCGGCCGCGACAGCCTCATCGTTTCGCTGCAGAATCTGCTGATCTACCCGGAGTTCGCGCGCGGTTCGCTGGAGATCCTTGGGTCGCTGCAGGCCAAGGAAGACGATCCTTACCGCGATGCCGAACCGGGCAAGATTCTCCACGAGTTGCGCTGCGGCGAGCTTGCGCACTTCAAGCTCATCCCGCACACGCCATACTACGGCACGGCAGACGCGACGCCGCTCTATCTGATAACCCTGCACGCCGCCTGGCACGCGACCGGCGATAAAGGATTACTGGAACAGCATTTGCAGACGGCGGAAGGGTGTCTCGCCTGGATCGACGAATACGGCGACCGCGATGGCGACGGATTTCAGGAATATCAGACACGGTCCCCGGTGGGCTACGAGAACATGGGCTGGAAGGATTCCGGCGATGCGGTCATGTATCCTGATGGCTCGCTGGTGAAGGGCCCCAAGGCGCTCTGCGAGCTGCAAGGTTATGTTTATCTTGCTTGGATGAACATGGCGGAAGTGTTCGAGGCGCTCGGCAAGCGCGAACGGGCCACTGCGTTACGCGCCAAGGCCGCTGCGCTCTTCACCCGGTTCAACGAAGTTTTCTGGGACGAGGAGCTCGGGTTCTATGCCTATGCGCTCGATGGCGACAAGAAGAAGGTCCTGACCGTTGCGTCCAACGCCGGACATTGCCTGTGGTCCGGCATCGTCCCGGTCGAACGCGCCAAGAGGGTTGTCGAGCGCCTCACCGCGCCGGACATGTGGACGGGATGGGGCATCCGCACGCTGTCCGCCCGCCACACGGCGTTCAACCCGTACAATTATCAGACCGGTTCGATCTGGCCGCACGATAACGCGATCATCGCCATGGGCTTCAAGCGCTATGGGTTTCATATCGAGACGGCGCGGCTTGCCCACGACGTCAGCGTGGCGGCGAGTCACTTCCTTCTTAATCAGCTGCCGGAGCTCTACACCGCGTCCGAGCGCAACGAGGCGAATTTCCCGGTGCAATATATCGGCGCCAACGTGCCGCAGGCTTGGGCCGCCGGTTCGGTATTCATGCTGACGCAGGCGCTGTTGGGATTTTTGCCGGATGCGCCCCACGACAAACTTTACGTTGATCCATACCTGCCCGCGTGGTTGTGCGACCTTACCGTGCATGATCTTCGCATCGGCAGGCATATGCTTGACATTCGCTTTTGGCGCGAGGGCGAGCAGACGGAATTCGACGTGATCAAAGGCGACCGCAACATGGTGGAACGCCGCGGCCTCGCCGAAAGGTTTGTCCCAGGGACGAAGGTTGGCGTCAGCGAAACGGCTTGAGCCGAGCTTCGGTGGAGCGGCGGGCGAAATCCGCTGATAGGATCGAGGGCGCTATGATGATCGGCGGCGTCCCTTCGCGCGGACCGACCGGCGCGGCATCGCGCGTGGAGGCTGTTGCAGACCTCATCGCTTCCGTGCCGCCGTGCGACCGGGCACGTTCTTTCGTCCTGCCGCCGCTTGATCGACGAACCAAAACAACTCGCCCACCGGCCGGACGCGCGCCGCCGGCACGCGACTGTTGCCGGCGCGTATCGCGCTGAATATGGCCGCCTTTTCTTCGCCGGCCACGAGGAAGGCAACGCGCCGGCTGCTGTCGATCGCCGGATAGGTCATGGTGATGCGGACCTCGGGCCGGCCATGCGAGACGGCGGCGACCCAGCGCTCGCGCTCATCCAGAACCGGCTCTCCGGGAAGCAGCGAGGCGGTATGTCCATCGGGACCAAGCCCGAGCAGCGTGATGTCGAAAAGCGGCCGCTGCGGATCAAGCGTTGCGGCGCCGTAGGAGTCCCGCAACGTCCGCTCGTAGCGGCGCGCCGCGTCCGCGGGCGTGCCGTCGGTCGGGACCGGATGAATGTTCGCCGCCGGCACCGGAGCCCTGGCGAGCATGGCTTCGCGGGTCATCCGATAATTGCTGTCGGGATGCTCGTACGGAACGAAGCGCTCGTCGCCCCAGTACCAGGACACGCGCGGCCACGGGAAACGGCTTCTAAATTCGTCCGACGCGAGCAGTCCGTACAGCGTCTTCGGCGTCGAACCGCCGGACAGCGAGATGCGGAACGGCTCGGGCGCCGCCAGCGCCGCCTGCGTCATCCACTCCGCCACGTGATGCGCCAGCGTGAGCGGATCCGGCAAGATTTCAATGCGCCCGCTCGCCGTGCCCATGCGCGTATTGCCTTGCTGCATCCAGAATGAAGGCCTCCATCGCCTTGGCAAAGCCTTCATCATTGTAGGACGCGGTGACGGCTGCGGCTTGCGCCTTGACCTCGTCCGAAGCGTTGCCCATCGCGATGCTGAACCCCGAGCGCTTGAACATCACCACGTCGTTTGGTTGATCGCCGATGGTCGCGATCTCCTGCTCCGGGACGCCGAGGTGCCGGGCGAGATATTCAACCACGGCGCCCTTGTTCGCATCCTTGTTGGTGACGTCGAGGTAATAGGGTTGCGACCGGTTGGCGGTCGCATGCCGGCCGAAGGCGGCCTGCGCCTCGGCTTCGCAGCGTCGCACCTTGTCGAGATCGTCGCTTACGCCGACGATCTTGGCGACTTGCTGCAAATGCTCGCGAATGTCGGATACGACTTTCGGTTGGAACTTGACGGTCCAGGCCTCGCGGGCGACATGCGGGGCGACCGCCTTGGTGATCAGCCAGTCATTGCCGCTGTAGACCCAGGTATCGAGGCCGCGCGCGTGCATCAGATTGATGGCCTGGCGCGCGACGTCGGGCGGCACCGTCTTTTGTTCCAGGATGGCGAGGTGGCGATCGACAAAAAGCCCGCCGTTGAAGCCGGCGATCGGCGTTTCAATGGCGAGCGCATCGAACAGCATGGCCATGCCGAGCGGCGGCCGGCCGCTGGTTATGGCGAACAGGATACCGGCGCGGTGCAGCGCGCGCACGGCGGCGCGCGCCCGCTCGGTCAAGATTTTCTCCTCGGTGACGAGGGTGCCGTCTACATCGGCAAGCACCAACGAAATCTTGCGCTTCGCTGCCATCGGTCCTTCGCCCCTCACTCGATCGGCCGGCCTTTCAGCCGCGTCTGCTGCATCGGTATTCCGCTCATTTATCATCCGGCACGCTGCGCCGGCGGCTTTTCGATGTGGCCGCCGAATTGGTAACGCATGGCCGAAAGCACTTTGTCGGCGAAATCGGCTTCGCCGCGCGAGCTGAACCGTTCATAGAGCGCCGACGAAAGCACGTGCGCCGGCACGCCTTCGTCGATGGCCGCCTTGATGGTCCAGCGACCTTCGCCCGAGTCGGAGACGCGGCCGGCGAATTTGCTCAGCGCGGGATCCTCGATCAGCGACGTCGCGATAAGATCAAGCAGCCAAGATGCGATGACGCTGCCGCGCCGCCAGACTTCGGCGATGTCGGGCAGGTTCAAATTGTACTGGTAATGCTCGGGGTCGCGCAGCGGCGTGGTTTCTGCATCGATCGCGCCGGTTTTGTTGCCGACATTGGCGGCCTTGAGGACGCCGAGACCTTCGGCGTAAGCCGCCATCACCCCGTATTCGATGCCGTTATGGACCATTTTGACGAAATGGCCGGCACCATGCGGTCCACAATGCAGATAACCCTGCTCGGACGTGCCATCGACCCTTTCGCGGCCCGGTGTGCGCGGAATGGTGCCGCGGCCGGGCGCAAGCGCAGCGAAGATCGGATCGAGGTGCATCACCGCGTCGCCCTCGCCGCCGATCATCATGCAATAGCCGCGATCCAATCCCCAGACGCCGCCGCTCGTGCCGACGTCCACGTAATGAATGCCCTTGGATGTCAGGTTCTTGGCCCGACGGATGTCGTCGATGTAGTAGGAATTGCCGCCGTCAACCAGAATGTCGCCGCGCTCGATATGGGGCAGCAGATCGGCGATGACATTGTCCACCACACCGGTCGGCACCATCAGCCAGATCGCCCGCGGCTTGGCGAGTTTCTTGACGAAATCCGCGACCGACGTGGCGCCGACGGCGTTCGCCTTCACCAGTTCCGCCACCGCGTTTGCGGATCCGTCGTAGACGACGCATTGATGGCCGTTGTTCAACAGGCGGCGCACCATGTTGCCGCCCATGCGGCCAAGACCGATCATTCCGAGCTGCATGGCCTTAGTGCTCCATGTCCATAATGGCACGATGGTCCGGGCGGTCGCCCGACAGGGCGACGGATGAGTGGCCCGGGTCTCTCCGCTCGAACAAAGCGACAAACCACAGGCTCTGCCCGAGATCGTGCAGCGTTTTTGTCGGGTTCATCGCGCCGGCTCCAACTTTGATGCAGGCGTCTGCGGCGTGGGTCGCAATCGCGCCAGGTCGAACTTAAGAAGATCGCCGATGCGATCAATCGCGACGTCAGCCGGCGGCAAGGCGGCCACGGCTTGCGCAGCGCGAGCGTAGCTGCCCTGTCGCACGAAAACGGTGGTGACGCGGTCCCCCCAGAGCCGCTTGATGGCCGCCAGGATGCGCGGCTTGTCGTCGACAAGCACGTAATGTTCCGCGGGGAAACGCCGCTCGACGTCGTCGAGCGCCCGTTCCTTATGGATATAGATGAGGACGCGTCGGTCGACCGCATCGGAAATGCCGGCGCGTTCGACCTTGCGAGGCTGAAAGACGACATCGCCATCGGACAGGATGACGGTCTGCCCCAGGCCGTTCAGCCGCTTCAAGACCTTGAGGGCGGATGGGAACAGCCGGCCGGCGAATGGGTAGTCGACCAGGTAGTCAGACATCGACAGCAGTTCGACCTCGAGAGGATGCTCGGCGCGAAACCGCTGCAAGGCTCCGAGATAGTCGCGGTAGCCGAGTTCCGCGAACAGCTGCTCCAGGATCTTCCAATAACGATCGCGGGCGTCACGCCCGTAGGTGCGTTCGAGGTGGTCCTTCAAATCCTGCTGCACGCCGTCGTTATCGAGCAGCGTGTTATCGACATCGACCAGGAAGACAACCGGGTGAACCCGTACCATTCAGAGCTCGGGTAATGATGGTTATGGTGCTGGACCGGCACCCTCGCGAAGGCAGTCGGCAGACCGCCAAAGAGTTCCCGCCCAAGAGGCAGTTCTCGCAGATTTGATGACCCAGGTGAAATCGGCAGGTGCCGCCAGCTTCCGCTTCCGGAGGAGTGCCGGCATGGCTGCGCCGAGCCTGATCGGCCCGACCTCAGCGTGCCACATTGGGGCCTCATTGTTTCCTCAGCGCGGGAGTTAGTTTGCCGTCCGCTTTCGGGGAATCGCGGTCGGGGGAATGAAAGTCTGGCAGTTAAGCTGCGTCGTTGCGACGACGGCGGTGATCTGCGTTGCCGCGGCCTTGCGGATCGCGAGCATGCAACCGATCGCTGCGCCGCCAACTCTGATCGTCGCCCCGAGGGCGATGGTCGCGGCGCAATTCGCCGCCGTGCCGGCTAACACGACGGTGGTCGCAAAAGCCGGCACAATGTCGCCGAATGCGCTGATCGGCGCCGCATTCAGTGCACTGGAGCGGAGCGCTCTGACTTCTTTCGATGCGGCGGGCGATCCTCTCGACGCGGTGCGCGCTCCCCTCGACGCGACGGGTGCTCCCCTCGACGCGACGGGTGCGTTTCCCAAGGAGCCTGTGCTGGCGATGACCGAAGACGATCGCTCGCCGGACGCCGGCGCCGCATTGCCGGACGGTTCGGTCGTGGCGGCAAGACGCGCACTCCCCTATCTCAAGTACTACGTTTATTCCGAGCTTCCGCCCCCGGAAAAGCCGGCGAAAATTGCCTTGCGGGCGCTCAGCGACATTCCGCTGGGGACGCCGCTGGAGGAGATCAAGCGCGCGGCCGACGCTTTCGGCGTCGACTATAATTTCATGAAAGCCGTCGCCAAGGTCGAATCCGATTTCGATCCCGAGCAACGCACCGGCTCGTATATCGGCCTGTTTCAGCTGAGCAGGGCGGAGTTCGCGCGGTATGGCTCCGGTGATATCACCAATCCGCGCGACAATGCCGTCGCCGCTGCCTATAAATTTATCAGCGAGGCCGCAATGTTCGAAGCGGTGACGCACAAAACTCCCACTTTCAGCGATCTCTATTTGATTCACCAGCAGGGATGGCAGGGCGCCGCGGAACACGTAAGTCACCCGGAACGCATCGCCTGGAAGTCGATGTGCGCTACCGACGAGGGCATGATGAAGGGCGAGCGCTGGTGCAAGCACGCCATCTGGTGGAACACGCTGCCGGCGGTGAAGCGCCAATGGAAGTCGGTCGATCGCCTGACCTCGGGCGCGTTCGTGGCGATGTGGCGCGAGCGGATCGACGCACTGTACGCGCGCTATGCGGAGGCCGCGCGGCCGAGGGGTGAGTGACCGCGCCCAAAAATGTTCGATCAATCGTTTTGCGGCACGTGTTTGGCCGGACCACCGCGACGAAAACCCTTGTTCGGCGCGCCGGCAGGCTTGCGCTGCAATCCCTCAGGAATATCGTCCCCCGGAACGATGTTGTGCGCGAGGTCTTCCTTGTCCGCGCCTTTGTCGTACGCGCCCGACCGCACGTCCCTGGCGCCTGAGTGCTTGTCGTCTTTGCCGCGCAGATCGCTCATTTTCTTCCACTCCGGAAAAGTCAACCGCTTGATCCCGCCTGCCCCAGGCGATCAACGCCAAAGGCGAAGCCCGGCAGAACGAACGCGACTTTGGACGGGCGGCGGCGGCGAGGGGATCTGTGTTCGGGGCGCGACAGAGTCCCTCCTCAGAATTTAATGCGGCGCATTAAACGTCGTTCCGCCTCAGGCGACGTTTTGGCGGATACACGGCCAGGCGTCGGTCGGATCGATTGACGGCCAGCATCAGAAAATGCGGGGCGGGGCTGGTCTTGTCTCGCTGCAGCCGGCGCACATGACGGCAAGGCGCAGGCATGGCATGAGCGTGTCGCCGGCCGTGGCCCGCCCGGCTCCTTTGTAAAGAACGAATAACGGTTCGATGACAGTCCACAGTGCTTCTTGAATGCGGCTATGCGTTCGTCGCATTCGCGCGCTCATCGTCATCGGCAAGACATCAGGCTGTCATCGCGAAAAGCTTTAGATGCCTCCGCACGACAAATGACGGGGGGTTTCATGAAAAAGCTGCTGCTTTCCACCGCCGCGATGTCCTTGATTGCGGTTGCCGCCATCTGCGGCGGTTCAGTTCTCGCCGATCCAGATCATGATCAAGGTCATGGCCGCGATCATCACACCGCAACGCCGATCAAGCATCTTGTGGTCATCTTCAATGAGAACCGGTCGTTCGATCATTATTTCGCGACCTATCCGCACGCGGCAAATCCGCCCGGCGAAATCCCGTTCAAGGCCAGCAACCGGACGCCGACGGTCAACAACCTCGCCACGGCCAATCTGCTCACCAACAACCCGAATTTGAATCCGGCAAATGGCGCCGGTGCGACAAACCCGTTCCGTCTCGATCGGACGCAGGCTAACACCGCAGATCAGAACCACGGCTATACGGCGGAGCAACAGGCCTACGACAACGGCAAAGCCGATCTGTTTCCAAAATTTACCGGCAACGGCACCAGCGGCGGCGTTGGCGCCTTCGGCACCACCGGCCAAGTGATGGGCTATTTCGACGGCAATACCGTGATGGCGATTTGGAACTACGCTCAGTATTTCGCACTGAACGACAATGCCTACACGGACACCTACGGCCCGTCGACGCCGGGTGCGCTCGAAGTGGTCTCCGGTCAGACCAACGGCGCAAAAGCCATCCTGGGCTCGCCTTCATTCATCCCCGACGGCCAAGGCGGCTTCACACAAATCGGCGATAGTGACCCTGCTTTCGATGCATGCTCGAGCAAAAGCACGACGGTGCAGATGACCAGCAAGAACATCGGCGATCTGCTCAATGCGGCCGACGTCAGTTGGGGCGGCTTCATGGGCGGCTTCAATCTGCAAGCGGTCAACGCCAATGGCAGCACCGGTTGTCAGCGGAGCACTTTCTCGAGCGTCATCGGCGCCAACATCAACGACTACGTTCAGCACCACATGTGGTTCCAGTACTTCGCTTCGACCGAGAACCCGACTCATGCCCGCCCGAGCTCGGTCCAGGCGATCGGCCGCACCATGGAGGTGGGCGGTACGACGCCTGACCCCGCCAATCACCAATACGATCTGCAGGACTTCTTGGCCGCGGTGAAGGCCGGCAACTTCCCGGCCGTGTCCTTCATCAAGATGGCGGCTTATCAGGACGGCCACCCGGGCAATTCCGATCCCCTCGATGAGCAGCAGGGGCTGGTCGATCTGATCAACTTCCTCGAACTGCAGCCTGACTGGAAGGATACGGCGGTCATCATCACCTATGACGATTCCGACGGCTGGTATGACCACGCCTATGCCACCCCGACCAGCGCGTCTTACTCGACGTCCGATGCGGTCAACGGCCCGGACCAGTGCGGCGCCGGCGTTGCGAAGCAGCCGCAGCCCGATGGCCTGGCCGGCAAGCCGGTGAATGGCCGTTGCGGGCCCGGTACCCGCATTCCCTTCCTGGTGATTTCGCCTTTCGCCAAGCAGAACTTCGTGAGCCACACGCGGATCTCGCAGGCTTCCGTGGTGCGCTTCATCGAGGACAACTGGCTCAACGGCGAGCGTCTCGGTGGCGGCTCGTTCGATGCCGGCGCCGGATCGATCATGGACATGTTCGATTTCAGCCACGGCGACGCGAACTACCGGCTGTTCCTCGATCCGGAGACCGGCATCGTCACTTCCCCCGTGCCGCTCGGGCACTTCTGATCGCGCAACGCTACGTCATGCGACCCGGCCACCTTTTGTGGCTGCTGGGCGCCGGCCTGCTCACGCTGGCCGGCGCCGGCCTTGCCGCTCAACCGCAAGGTTTGCCCGGCGAAAACCCGAATCCGATTCATCTCGTCCGCCCGCGCGTAGCGCCGTTGTCGGCAATGGCACAACTGGGCCGGCACATCTTCTACGACGCCAATCTTTCCTCTTCGGGCCGGCGATCCTGCGCCTCATGCCACAGCCCACAGCATGCCTATGGCCCGCCGAACGACGGGCCGATCATGCTGGGCGGCGCCAAGCTGTCAAGCCAGGGCGTGCGGGCGGTGCCGTCGCTTGAGTATCTCGAACGACAGCCGCCGTTCAGCATCGGCCCCGACAATCCAGAACTCGAAAATGTCAATCTCGCGCAGATGGCCGCGCTGGGCCAGACCGCGGCGCGTGCGCAAAAAATTGCGACATCCGCGCAAGCGACAGCCAATATCGTTCCGCAAGGCGGTCTGTTCTGGGACGGCCGCGCCAATACGTTTCAGGATCAAGCCATCATGCCGTTGCTCGACGCGCGCGAAATGGACGGCGGCGATATTGCAACAGTGGTGGCGAAGTTGCGCCAGGCGTCCTATTCACAGTTCTTTGCCGAGCTATTTGGTCCGGGTGTATTCGACAATCCCAGGCTCATGATCGCGGAAGCGATGTTTGCGGTCGGGCGCTATCAGGTCGAAGAGCCGAGCTTCCACCCCTACACCAGCAAATACGATGACTGGCTCGAAGGCAAAACGCGCCTGAGCGCCGCCGAGATGCGCGGCTACAACCTGTTCAACGATCCCAAGAAGGCCAATTGCGGCGGCTGCCATCTGGACCAGCCGAGCCGCGATGGTTTGCCGCCGCTGTTCACCGACCATCAGTATGAGGCGTTGGCCGGGCCGCGCAACGTCGCTCTCGCCGTCAATAAGGATCCGGATTATTTCGACCTCGGCATCTGCGGACCCATTCGCACCGACATGGCGACCCAGACGCAATATTGCGGCATGTTCCTGACCCCGACCTTGCGCAATGCCGCGACGCGGCGGGTGTTCTTCCACAACGGCGTATTCCAGACGCTGCAGCAGGTGCTCGACTTCTATAACTTCCGCGATACCGATCCGCAGAAGGTCTATCCGCGCGGACCAGATGGAACGGTGCGCAAGTACGATGACGTCCCGGCGCGGTTTGCGGCCAATATCGACGTGGCCGACCCGCCGTTCGATCGGCATTTCGGCGAGACGCCGGCGATGACCGCGCAGGACGAGAGTGATATCATTGCTTTCCTGCAGACGCTGACGGACGGATACAAGCCGGATCAGTAGCGATCTCTCGGCTTGCCGCGGCCACGGCATCTTCCTTGCGCAGCAGGCTCGCGCCAATCCAGCCGACGCCGGCGCCCCCGTGGTCGTGCGGCATTTGCCTCCTCGTATCCCTTGAAACGATATTGTATGGCGAGTTCATAGACGTCGATAAGGGCGCCGGCTACGTCCTTATCGACACCCCGGGAACATGGAAAGTTTCATGGCGAGCTTGCCGCGCATCGGCTTGATCCTTACCGGCGGGACGATCGATTCGGTCGGCACCGACCGCCTGGATCTGGCTTGGTATAGCGAGGCCGACAAACGGCTCGGCGCCGGCGAGCTCCTCAAACAGCTTCCCGAACTCGCCAAAATCGCGGCCGTGGAGGAAATCCCGTTTCGCCGGTTGCCGAGCCAGGCGCTGGTCGATGCCGATTGGCTCGATCTGGTGCGCAAGATCCATGCGATTTTCGACCAGGATCAAGCCGATGGGCTTGTGATCACGCACGGCACCAACACGCTGGAGGAGACCGCCTATTTCCTCAATCTGACACTGAAGACCGACAAACCGGTCGTGATCGTCGGCGCGATGCGACCCGCTTCGGCGGTGAGCGCCGACGGCTACCTCAACGTCATCAATGCGGTCCGCGTCGCGGCCGACCCGCAGTCGTGCGGCCGCGGCTGCCTGGTGGTCATGAACGACACCATTTTCAATGCGCGCGACGCGACCAAGAACGCGACCTATCGGGTGCAAGCGTTCGTATCGCGCGACCTCGGCCCGCTGGGCTACGCCGACGCCGACGGCAAGGTGATCTACTATCACCAGACGACGAAACGGCACACCACGCAGACCGAATTCGACGTGCGCGGCCTGCAATCGCTGCCGCGCGTCGACATCGTGCTCTCCTACGCCAACGCCGACGGCATCATGATCGAAGCGGCGGCGAAAGCCGGCGCCAAAGCCATCGTCAGCGCCGCGACCGGCGCCGGCCGCCCGACGCCGGCGCAGGACGAGGCCTTCGATCGCATCTACCGCGAGCACGGCACGATCATGTGCCTGTGCAGCCGGATCGGCTCCGGCCGCGTGGTGCGCAGCCCGGGCCTGCAACGCCGCGGCTTCGTCGCCGGCGACAATCTGCCGCCCTGGAAGGCCCGCATTCTGCTGTCGCTCGCTTTGTCCAAGACCAACAACGCCGATGACATCCAGCGGATGTTCGACACATATTAGTTTGCTGCAGCGTCGCGTGGCGGCGTCCCGTTAGCCGAAGAGGACGTGCATCATGAAAGCAGATCTGGTTGTGAAGGGCGGCACGATCGTCACGCCTGACGCCACGCTCAAGGGCGGCGTCGCGATTGCCGACGGCCAAATCGTCGATATCGGTCTCGATGACACCCTGCCGGAGGGCAAGCAGGTGATCGACGCCAGCGGGCTGCACGTGCTGCCCGGCCTGATCGATGCGCATGTGCACTTCCGCGATCCCGGCGTGACGCACAAAGAGGATTTCTCCACCGGCTCGACCGCGGCGGTCTGCGGCGGCATCACCACCGTCATCGACATGCCGAACCAAATTCCGCCGACCGAAAATGCCGAACAGGTCGACGTCAAGCGGCGGATTGCCGAATCGAAATCGCTGTGCGACTTCGCCGTTCTGGGCGTCGTGCACCAGACCAACGCCGACGACATTCTGCCGATGGCGAAACGCGGCGTGATCGGCTACAAAATCTTCTTCGGCGAGACCATCGGCAATCTGCCGTTTCCCGACGACGGCATGTGCCAGATCGTATTCCCGAACATCACCCAATCGGGTGTTCCGCTGTGCGTTCATGCCGAGAACCGGCAGATCCAGCATTTCTGGACCAACAAGCTCAAGGCCGAGGGCAAGAACGCCCCGGTCTATTGGGAATCGTCGCGGCCGTGGCTGTGCGAGGCGGCATCGATCGCGCATGTCATGTTCATGGCCGAGACCTTCGGCACCAAGCTGCACATCGTGCATGCCTCGACCAGGCAGGCGGTGGAAATGCTGCGCGCCGCCAAGGCCCGCGGCTTGCGCTTCACCGGCGAGACGCAGCCGCACTATTTGCTGCGGGTCGACACCGACATGAAGGATGTCGGCCCGCTCCTGAAGATGAATCCACCGGTGCGTTCCAAAGAGCATCAGGACGCGCTGTGGGCCGGCCTGCTTGACGGCGCGATCGACATGATTGCCACCGACCACTCGCCGCACACGCTCGAGGAGAAAGGTTGCGACATCAACGGCAAGATGACCAAATCCGCGATCTGGGACTGCATCTCCGGCTTCTGCGGCGTTGAAACCAACGTTCCGCTGCTGCTCACGCAGGTCAACAAGGGACGGATGAGCCTGAACCATTACGCCAAGGTGCAGAGCGAGAACGTCGCCAGGGTCTGGCAGATGTATCCGAAAAAAGGCGCCATCCGGCTCGGCTCGGACGGCGACCTGACCATCGTCGACATGAACAAGGAAGCGACGATCGATCCCAACAAGCTGCACAGCAAGAACCATGCGACGCCGTGGGGCGGCTGGAAGGTCAGGGGCCTGCCGGTCTACACCATCGTGCGCGGCAATATCCAGATGAAAGACGGCGAGCCGGTCGGCAAGGTGATCGGGCAAATGCAATTGCCGATACCGAACTGACGCGGCGCAGCGCGCAGGCCGGCTGGCCGGATGAGCAAGGCATAGCCATATTACGCTTGCCATGGCCGACGCTACGTCCACGAAAAAAGCATCCGTGATCATCGTCACGGGTTTTCTCGGTGCGGGCAAAACCACGCTGCTCAATCGCATATTGACCGCCGACCACGGCCGCCGCATCGCCGTCGTGGTCAACGAATTCGGCGCGGTCGGCATCGATCATCATCTGTTGATCTCGTCCGACCAGCAGGTCGTCCAGATGAACAACGGCTGCATCTGCTGCACCGTGCGCGGCGATCTCGTTCGCAGCTTCTTCGAGCTCGCCGGGCACCGCGGCCAGTTCGACACCGTCATCATCGAGACCACCGGTCTCGCAGAACCGGGCCCGGTGGCGCAGACGCTCTACGCCGACGAGCGCATCCGCAGCGCATTCAGGCTCGACGGCGTCATCACCGTCGTCGATGCCAAGCACATCGCGGCGCAGCTCGAAGAATCCGTCGAAGCCAGCGAGCAGATCGCCTTCGCCGATCTGGTTGTGCTCAACAAGACGGATCTGGCGACGACCGAAGAACTGGACCGCATCGAGCGGCAAATCGGCCGGCTGAACAAGATCGCCAAAATATGCCGGACAAAAAATTCCGAGTTCGACCTCGACACCGTGTTCACGTTGCAAAGCGCCGATCTCGAGCAGCGGCTCGGCCCTGTCGTCGCTCCCGACCACGACGAGCATGATCACGACCATGAGCATGGTCATGGCGACGGTCACGGCCATCACGCCCATCATAATCATCTGAGCGACATCATGACTGTCTGCATCGTCGAGCCCGGCGAACTCGACGGCATGAAGCTGAGCGTCTGGTTTCGTTCGCAGATCGCCGCGTTCGGGTCGAACCTTCTGCGCATGAAAGGCATTCTCAATCTGCGCGGCGACCCCGATCAATTTTTGTTCCAAGGCGTCCGCATGGAGTTTGAAGGTCGGCCGGGCCGGGCCTGGAGTGCCGGTGAAGACCGCCTCAACCGGCTGGTCTTCATCGGGCGCAGGCTCGATGGCGACGCGATTGCGCAAGGATTTAGGAGCTGTTTGTCGACCCGCGCAAACGGTAACGGCGCGGCCGCGACGCGGCCCGATCCGTTTGGCCGCGAACTGTTGGAAATATCGCCGCAGACGCTTGAGCAAATCCGATACTGGATGCGGCAAAATTTCGGTTATGCAAAAGAAATACCGATCGTCGTCAAGGAGGTGCCTTGCGTCAAAGCCAAATGCCCGCCGATCGAAACCGCAATCATCGCGATTCTCAAAAACGAACCGCCGCGCAACTTCAAGATTCAGCGCCCGATCAACGAAATCACGTTCGATAACGTTTACGATCTGATCGAAAACCCGATGCCGTGCTGCTGAGCTTCATCGGGTCCGGGATGACAATTGCGCCAGGGCCGGTCTCAACAAGATTCGCGATCGGCTGAAATGAAATCGAGCGCGGCAGTAACGCGCGGACTGGCGCACCCGCCGGCGTTCAGGACGTGCCCGACCGGGAGCTTGGCAACAGCGTCCCGCTTGCCGCAGCGCCGAGCGCCAGCGCGGCGGCGAGCGCCATGATGTCCTCGATACTCTGAGCGAGCGACGTGGTAACGATGCGGTGCGCTTGCACCTGATCGCCGCCATAGTCCGCGCTGCCGATTGACGCCGCCGCGAATTTGCCGCGCGCGGCAGTGACGGCCTGCGTGAGCGCTGCCGAGCCCGAAGAACTCTGCGCCAGCGCCCGGTCCAGCGCTCGATCATAGAGTCCCAGCGCCACCGCGCCGAAGATGGCGACGGCGAGCAGGCTGGCCAGCGCCGCCACGGCATTATTGACGCCGGACGCAACGCCGGTCTTGTCGGCAGGTACCGCGTTGATCACGGTCGTCGTCAGCGGCGCGACACTGACGGCCATGCCGAGGCCGAGCACGGCGAGCGACACGAGAAAAGTCCAATACGCACCGTTACGCACGATGATAGCCAACAGACCGAAGCCGAGCGCCGTGATGGCCGGTCCGACGACCAGAGGCAGCCGGGCGCCGAGCCGATCGACCAAGCCGCCCGACCAGCGCGACAATAACGCCATGATGATGGTGAACGGCAGAAACGCGGTACCCGCCAGCAGCGCCGCATAGCCGTGAACCTGGACGAGCGCGAACGGCAGAAAGAAGAACGCGGCGGCGAGCGCGGCGTAGAGCAGCAGCGTCAGCAGATTGACCGCCGAAAAGGTGCGTGAGCGGAACAGACCGAGCGGCAGCATCGGCGCCGCGTTGCGGCGTTCTACCCAAAGAAAAACGCCAAGCAACACGACGCCGCACACGAGCGGCACCAGCGCCCGAGTGTCGGTCCAACCAAAATCCGGCGCCGCGATCAGGCCGAAACAAACGCCGGCCAATCCGCTCAACGCCAAAAGACCGCCGCGCCAGTCCAATCGACCTGTCGCAAGAGGGTCGACGCTTTCCGGGACGTGTGCGGCGGCGATCCAAATGGTCGGCAGCGCGAGCAGCGGGTTAATCAGAAAAATCCAGCGCCAGCCGAAATGATCGACGATGAAGCCGCCCAGGATCGGCCCGACCGCAGCGGCAATGGCGGAAAAGCCGGCCCAGGTGCCGATCGCCCGGCCGCGTTCGGCTTCGTCGAACGCGGCGCCGATCAGCGCCAGCGCGCACGGAATGAGCAGCGCCGCGCCGAAACCCTGAATGGCGCGCGCCAGGATCAGGATGGCGACGTTCGGCGCCAGCCCGCAGGCGAGCGATGCCACCGCAAAGATGCTGACGCCGGTGATGAACATTTTGCGGCGGCCGAAGCGGTCGGCAGCGGCGCCGCCGATCAAGAGCAGCGCCGCAAGGCAAAGCGTGTAGGCATTGACCAGCCATTGCACGACGGCCGCAGCAGCAGCCAGATCTCTTTCGATCGCCGGCAGCGCGATGTTGACGACGGACTCATCCACATAGGCGATGGTCGAAGCCAGGATCGTGGCAACGAGCACCCACGATTTCGTGCTGACGGCGCACGGCGCCGCGGCGATCGACCTGATTGCGCCTTCATCGCAAGGCGCGGCTTTGGGATTGATCACCAGCCGCCTCCCGGTCGCCTTGTAGAGTGGGCTGAGCGCAGCGAAGCCCACGCGGTCGACGATTCTTGCCGTCAACGGTGGGCACGGCGCTGCGCGCCTTTGCCCACCCCACGGTTAACTGGCTCACACCAGCTTGGCGTCGAGCGTGATTTCGGCCTTAAGCACCTTGGAAACCGGGCAATTCTTTTCGGCGCCGCCGGCGAGTTCGGCGAACTTGGCCTGATCCAGATTGGGCACGCTCCCCCGCAGCGTCAGCGCCGAGCGGCTGATGCGGAAGCCTTGACCTTCGGGTTCGAGCGTCACCGCCGCCTCGGTGCTCAGTTCGGTCGGCGTGTAACCGGCGGCTTGCAGCCCGAAGGCGAGCGCCATGGTAAAGCAGCCGGCATGCGCCGCCGCGATCAATTCCTCCGGGTTGGTGCCTTTTTCGTTCTCGAAACGCGTCTTGAAGGAATAAGGCGTGTCGGCCAGCACGCCGGAATCGGTGGAGAGATGGCCGTTACCGGCCCGGCCGGTGCCGCGCCACACTGCCTTTGCCTTGCGTATCATGATGACCTCCTTTGTACTGACTGATGTGAACGTATTTTACCTCGCCTGAGCGTCGCAGCGACGACAACCTTTCTGCTCGCTTCACGACCTTCAATGCCCTGACGCCCGGGATGTTCGACCAAGACAGCCGGCCCCGTTTCGCTTTGCCTCCGTAGCGCTCGCTCGCCGCTTAAGACCTGCCCGAAAAATAGGCGGACGGCTGCTGAAAAATCAGCCGGTATTGGCGTGGATTAACATTCGTGATGCGAGTCAGTGCCTTAGACGCCAGGGAAACTGGCACGCGCTTTGCGACCCGACCGGCAGGGAGGGCGCCTTTGCGCTCTCCGACAGACGGAGGCTTATCCATGTCCCACACTCCTCTATCAAAGATTCAGCTCAATCGGCGCCGGTTGCTCGCTTCCGCGACCGGGCTTGCCGCCGGGCTCATGGCGCCTCGGCTGGCCGTGGCGGCCGATACGATCAAGGTCGGCATTCTGCACTCTCTCTCCGGCACGATGGCGATCAGCGAGACCACGCTCAAGGACGTCATGCTGATGCTGATTGCCGAGCAGAACAAGCAGGGTGGCTTGCTCGGCAAGAAGCTCGAGCCTGTCGTGGTCGACCCGGCCTCGAACTGGCCGCTGTTCGCCGAGAAGGCACGCGAGCTGATCAGCCAGGATAAGGTCGCCGCGGTGTTCGGCTGCTGGACCTCGGTGTCGCGCAAATCGGTGCTGCCGGTGTTCAAGGAGCTCGACAATATCCTGTTCTATCCGGTGCAATACGAAGGCGAGGAGAGCCAGCGCAACGTGTTCTACACCGGCGCCGCGCCGAACCAGCAGGCGATACCGGCGGTCGATTATCTGGCCAGCAAGGACGGCGGCTCGGTCAAGCGCTGGGTGCTGGAAGGCACCGACTACGTCTATCCGCGCACCACCAACAAGATTCTCGAAGCGTACCTGAAGAACGAGCTCAAGGTGGCGCCCGAAGACATTTTGATCAACTACACGCCGTTCGGCTTCTCCGACTGGCAGACCGAAGTGTCGCGCATCAAGGCGTTCGGCTCGGCCGGCAAGAAGACCGCGGTGGTCTCGACCATCAACGGCGACGCCAACGTGCCGTTCTACAAGGAGCTCGGCAACCAGGGCATCAAGGCGACCGACATTCCGGTCGTGGCATTCTCGGTCGGCGAAGAAGAGTTGGCCGGCCTCGACACCAAGCCGCTGGTCGGGCATTTGGCCGCCTGGAACTATTTCGAGTCGATCAAGACGCCCGCCAACCTCGCCTTCATCAAGAAGTGGCACGCGTTCATCGGCAATCCGAAGCGCACGACGAACGATCCGATGGAGGCGCACTACATCGGCTTCCACATGTGGGTGAAGGCGGTGGAGAAGGTCGGCTCGACCGATGCCGACAAGGTCATTGCCGCGTTGCCCGGGACGCAGACGCCGAACCTGACCGGCGGCACGGCGACCATGCTGGCGAACCATCACATCACCAAGCCGGTCTATATCGGCGAGATCAGGCCGGACGGCCAGTTCGACGTGGTGTGGAAGACCAAGGAGCTGGTGCCGGGCGCGGCGTGGTCGCCTTACCTGCCCGGGTCGAAGGATCTGGTCGCCGACTGGGTGAAGCTCAACTGCGGCAACTACAACACCGTCACCAAGACCTGCGGCGGTTCGTAAGCGCCGTCGCCAAGCCGAACTATACAAGCCGAACGACAAGAGTGCGGGAAGGCGCGCGTTCGCCTTCCCGGGAATGCCGGGAATTTTTGAGATGGCTGTGGCCCGAGCTTTGCTCGTTGCGCTGACTTTTGCCTGTGCCGTGGTGTGCGGCTTGGTCTTCGATCAGGCCGCCGCCGATGCGGCGCCGCTCGACCAGGCCATTGCGCATTTCACGGCGGATGACTTCGACGAGACCCTTGCCGGGGTGAACGAGGTGGCGGCCAGCGGCAGCGCGCGGGCCGAGATCATCATCACCGCCTTGCAGAACGGCAAGTTGATGTTCAGCGCCGAGAAGAAGGCCGTCTACATCCAGGACGATGCCGGCAATTTGACCCAGGCGGCAACCGGTCAGACGGTCGGCGGCGCGCCGCCGGACGATCTCGACAACGTCAAGATCAACAATCGCCTGCGCGGCATCATTGCGGCGGCGCTCGGCCAGCTCACATTGTTGTCGCGCGATCCGCAAAAGCGCTACGACGCCGCGCAGGCGGTGTTCAAATCGCGCGCGGCGAGCGCACTGCCTGCCGTTGAAGCCGCGCTCGCCAAAGAAACCGACGGCCGCATCAAGCGCGCGCTCGAAGAGGCGCGTGCCGCCATCGCGCTCAACAGATCGGGCACCTCGGACCCCGACAAGCTCGCCGCCATCAAGATCGTCGCCAGGCGCGGCGATCAGGACGCGCTGGCGCTGCTCGCCGATATTCCGGCCCATGAATCGCCGGCGGTGGCGCGCGCCGCCAGCGCCGCCATCGGCGGCATCCAGACCAGGCTGAGCGTGTGGGAGGCCGTGCAAAACGCCTGGTACGGGATTTCGCTCGGCTCGGTGCTGCTCCTTGCCGCGATCGGGCTCGCCATCACCTTCGGCGTCATGGGCGTGATCAACATGGCGCACGGCGAGATGGTCATGCTCGGCGCCTACGTCACATTCGTCGTGCAGGAGGCGATACGCCGTTACGACCCTGCCCTGTTCGATTATTCGCTAGCCGCCGCCATCCCGCTGGCGTTCCTGTTCGCCGGCGCCGTCGGCATCCTGATCGAGCGCACCATCATTCGTTTCCTGTACGGCCGGCCGTTGGAGACGCTGCTCGCAACCTGGGGCCTGTCGCTGATCCTGCAGCAGGCGGTGCGCACCGCGTTCGGCCCCACCAACAAGGAGGTCGGCAATCCCTCCTTCATGAGCGGCGCCTTCGATCTCGGCGGCATGGTCATCACCTATAACCGGCTGTGGATCGTCTGCTTCGCGCTCGCCGCGTTCGTGGCGCTGATCGCGCTCTTACGCTGGTCGCGCTTCGGGCTGGAAATGCGCGCCGTGACCCAGAATCGCGCCATGGCGGCGTCGATGGGCATCCGCACCAGCCGGATCGACGCGCTGACCTTCGGGCTCGGCTCCGGCATCGCCGGCATGGCCGGCGTGGCGCTGTCGCAGATCGACAACGTCAGTCCCAATCTCGGCCAAGGCTACATCATAGACAGCTTCATGGTCGTCGTGTTCGGCGGCGTCGGCAATCTGTGGGGGACGTTCGTCGGCTCGTTCCTGCTCGGCATCGCCAACAAGTTTCTCGAGCCTTATGCCGGCGCGGTGCTCGGCAAGATCGCAATTCTCGTCCTCATCATCCTATTCATCCAGAAGCGGCCGCGCGGCCTGTTCGCGTTGCGCGGCCGGGCGGTCGAGGCGTGATGCGCGCGGGCTCGCACATCCTGATCCGGTCGCTCGATCGCGGCGCGGCCGTCTTTCTGATCGCGGTCGGCGCCATCGCGATCGTCGTGCCGCTGCTCAATCTCGCGCTACCGAATTCCTCGTTCATCCACGTCTCGACTTATCTCGTGACGCTGCTCGGCAAATACGCCTGCTATGCCATTCTGGCGCTGTCGATCGACCTGATCTGGGGTTATTGCGGCATCCTGTCGCTCGGTCACGGCGCGTTCTTCGCGCTCGGCGGTTACGCCATGGGCATGTATCTGATGCGCCAGATCGGCAGCCGCGGCGTCTATGCCGATCCGATCCTGCCCGATTTCATGGTGTTCCTGAACTGGAAGGAGCTGCCGGTCTATTGGTACGGCTTTCAGCATTTCCCCTATGCGGCTCTGATGATCGTCGCGGTTCCGGGCGTGCTGGCTTTCGTGTTCGGCTGGTTTGCGTTTCGCAGCCGGGTCAGCGGCGTTTATCTCTCGATCATCACGCAGGCGCTCACTTACGCGCTGATGCTCGGCTTCTTCCGCAACAATTTCGGCTTCGGCGGCAACAACGGCTTGACGGATTTCAAGGACATTCTCGGCTTCGACGTGCGGTCGGAGGCAACGCGCGACGCGCTGTTCGTCGTGTCCTGCCTCGCCTTGATGCTCGGCTTTCTGGTCTGCCGGGTGATCGTCGGCTCCAAGCTCGGCAAGGTGCTGGTCGCCATTCGTGACGCCGAGGCGCGCACCCGCTTTCTCGGCTACCGGGTCGAATCCTACAAGCTGTTCGTCTTCACGCTGTCCGCCTGCATGGCCGGCATCGCCGGCGCGCTCTACGTGCCGCAGGTCGGCATCATCAATCCGAGCGAGTTCGCGCCCGGCAATTCCATCGAAGCCGTCATCTGGGTGGCGGTCGGCGGCCGCGGCACGCTCGCCGGCGCCGCGCTTGGCGCGGTTCTGGTCAATTACGCCAAGACCACTTTCACCTCCGGGATGCTGGCGCCGTATTGGCTGTTCATGCTCGGCGGCCTGTTCATCGGCGTCACGCTGTTGTTGCCGCGCGGCATCGTCGGCACCCTGCAGCATTGGACTGCGGGCAAGCGCAACAGAGCTTCCGCTGCCGCCGAAGAAGGCGTCAGCGAGCTGGCGGCGGCGGAATGAGGCCCGCGCCATGAATTCTCCGACCAGCACGCTGCTTTATCTCGACGGCGTCACCGTCTCGTTCGACGGCTTTCGCGCGCTCAACAGTCTGTCGCTCTTGATCGAGCCCGGCGAAATGCGCGCCATCATCGGTCCGAACGGCGCCGGCAAGACGACCATGATGGACGTCGTCACCGGCAAGACCCGTCCCGAGAGCGGCGACGTGGTGTTCGACAATGCCCATGACCTGACGCGGCTCGACGAGACCGAAATCGCGGCGCTTGGCATCGGCCGCAAATTTCAGAAACCGACCGTGTTCGACAGCCACACCGTGTTCGATAACCTCGGACTCGCCTTGAAAAGCGACCGGCGGGCGCGCGCCGCGCTTTGGCACCGGCAAACCGCCGAGGAGCGGCACTGCATCGACGACATCCTGCGGACGGTGCGCCTGTCTGCCGTGCGCGACCGGCTTGCCGGCAGCCTGTCGCATGGCCAGAAGCAATGGCTCGAGATCGGCATGCTGTTGGCGCAAGACCCGAAACTTCTGCTGATCGACGAGCCGGCCGCCGGCATGACCGACGCCGAGACGCGGCAAACCGCCGAGCTTCTGAAAGAGATTCAGCGCGAGCACACCGTCGTCGTGGTCGAGCACGACATGAGCTTCGTGCGCGATCTCAACGTCAAGGTGACCTGCCTGCACGAGGGCGCGGTGCTGGCCGAAGGCACGATCGACCAGGTCTCCGCCAACGAGCGCGTCGTGGAAGTCTATCTGGGTCGCTGAAAAATGCTGCAAGCCGATTCCATCGATCTGCATTACGGCGCCGCGCGGGCGTTGCGCGGCGTGTCGCTCCGCGCCGAGCCCGGCCAAGTCACCTGCGTGCTCGGCCGCAACGGCGTCGGCAAGACGAGTCTGCTTGCCGCGCTCGCCGGCCAGCACCCGGTGAGCCGCGGCACGATCCGCTGGGAAGGGGCCGACATCACCGCGCTGCGGCCGCCGGAGCGCGCCCGCCGCGGCATCGCCTACGTGCCGCAGGGCCGCGAGATATTTCCGCTGCTGACGGTGGAGGAAAATCTCAGGACCGGGTTCGCGCCGCTGCCGCACAACGAGCGCAGCATTCCGGACGACGTTTTTTCGCTGTTCCCGGTCCTGCAAGGCATGCTGCACCGGCGCGGCGGCGACCTGTCCGGCGGCCAGCAGCAGCAATTGGCGATCGGCCGCGCGCTGGTGATGCGGCCGCGACTGTTGCTGCTCGACGAGCCGACCGAAGGCATTCAACCGTCGATCATCAAGGATATCGGCCGCGCCATCGCCTATCTGCGGTCGCTCGGCAAGATCGCCATCGTGCTGGTGGAACAGTATCTCGACTTTGCCCGCGAACTCGGCGATCATTTCGCCGTGATGGATCGGGGCGCGATCGTTTATTCCGCGGGCCGCGACGATCTCGATGAGACGGCCCTACGCCGCGCCATGGCGATTTGACGAAGCACTTACCGGATTTCCCGAATGGTCATGACGAACGCGGCAGTGGATGAAGTCTTTGCCGCGAATCGCGCGGTGGGTCGGATCGCGCTGTCGGTCCGGCATGTTTCGGGCGCAACCCGGCCCGAGCGCGTGCACGAAGCGGGCATGCTGCGCGTGCGCTTTCCCAATGGCGCGCGGCGCGACGCGCTCGACGCGGTCATTGTCAACACCGCCGGCGGGCTTGCCGGCGGCGACCGCGCCGAGATCGTGATGACGGCGGCCGCTCAGGCGCAGCTGAGCGTCACCACGACCGCTGCGGAGAAGATTTACCGGTCGCTTGGATCCGAGACGCAGATCACGGTGAAGCTCAAAGCTGGCGCCGGCGCCGCGATCGCCTGGCTGCCGCAGGAGACGATCCTGTTCGACCGCATGCGGCTCTATCGGACGATCGACGTCGCGCTTGCCCGCGACGCCAGTCTTTTGATGCTGGAGGCCGTCGTGTTCGGCCGCTCCGCCATGGGCGAGAGCGTGACGTCGGGGTCTTTTCTCGATCGCTGGCGGGTACGCGTCGACGGCGCGCTGGTGTTTGCCGATGCGATCCGCCTGGACGGCGAGATCGCGCAACTTTTGGCGCAACGCGCCGTGGCCGCCGAAGGCATTGCTATTGCGACTGTGTTGAAGATTCCCGCCGCCGACGACACCGTCCAAGCAGTGCGCGCCATGGAGTCGTCTTGTTGCGGCGAAATCGGCGTGTCGGCTTGGAACGGACTGATGGTCGGCAGGCTGGTGGCGCCGACCGATGCGGCGCTGCGCGGCGACCTCTTTCGTATCCTGACCGCGCTCGGCACTGCGCCGCCGCGGCTGTGGCTGAACTGACGCCATGCAGCTGACCCCGCGCGAGAAGGACAAGCTGTTGATCGCCATGGCGGCTATGGTGGCGCGGCGCCGCCTCGAGCGCGGCGTCAAGCTCAATCATCCCGAAGCGGTGGCGCTGATTTCCGATTTCATTCTGGAAGGCGCCCGCGACGGCAAGAGCGTCGCCGAGCTGATGGAACAGGGCGCCCACGTGCTCACCCGCGAGCAGGTGATGGACGGCATCGCCGAGATGATCCACGACGTCCAGGTCGAGGCGACGGTCCCGGACGGCACCAAGCTCGTCACCGTGCACCGGCCGATCCGATGAGGGCGCGATGATCCCGGGCGAAATGTTCATCCGCGAAGGCACGATCGAGCTCAACAAAGGCCGCAAAACCGTGACGCTCGCGGTCGCCAATAGCGGCGACCGGCCGATCCAGGTCGGATCGCATTACCATTTCTTCGAGACCAACCCGGCGCTGCAATTCGACCGCAAGAAGGCGCGCGGCATGCGGCTCGACATCGCCGCCGGCACCGCGGTGCGCTTCGAGCCCGGCCAGACGCGCGACGTCACGCTGGTGCCGATCGCGGGCAAACGCACGATCTACGGCTTCCGCCAAGCTGTGATGGGCAAGCTCTGAGGACAAAAACATGCCGGCACAGATCAGCCGCGCCGTTTACGCCGACATGTTCGGCCCGACCACGGGCGATCGCCTCCGCCTCGCCGATACCGACCTCATCATCGAAGTCGAGCGCGACTTCACGGTCTATGGCGAAGAGGTGAAATTCGGCGGCGGCAAGGTGATCCGCGACGGCATGGGCCAGAGCCAGTTCACCAACCGGCAGGGCGCGGTCGATACCGTCATCACCAATGCGGTGATCCTCGATCATTGGGGCATCGTCAAAGCCGACGTCGGCCTCAAGGACGGCCTCGTCACCGCGATCGGCAAAGCCGGCAATCCCGACATTCAGCCCGGCGTGAGCATCGTCATCGGCCCCGGCACCGAGGTGATCGCCGGCGAAGGCAAAATCCTCACCGCCGGCGGCTTCGACACGCACATCCACTTCATCTGCCCGCAGCAGGTCGACGAGGCGTTGATGTCGGGCGTCACCTCCATGCTCGGCGGCGGCACCGGGCCGGCGCACGGCACGTTGGCCACCACCTGCACGCCTGGGCCGTTTCATATCGGCCGCATGATCCAGGCCGCCGACGAGCTTCCGGTCAATCTTGGCTTCGCCGGCAAGGGCAACGCGTCGCGGCCGGCCGCGCTCGAAGAGATGATCAAGGCGGGAGCCTGTGCGCTCAAGCTGCACGAGGATTGGGGCACCACGCCGGCCGCGATCGATTGCTGCCTGGCGGTCGCCGACGACTACGACGTGCAGGTGATGATTCATACGGACACGCTCAACGAATCCGGCTTCGTCGAGGATACGATCAAGGCCATCAAGGGCCGCACCATCCATGCGTTCCATACCGAAGGCGCCGGCGGCGGCCATGCGCCCGACATCATCAAGGTGGCGGGACTGAAAAACGTGCTGCCGTCGTCGACCAATCCGACGCGGCCCTATACGCGCAACACCATCGACGAGCATCTCGACATGCTGATGGTGTGCCACCATCTCGATCCTTCCATTGCCGAAGACCTCGCCTTTGCCGAAAGCCGCATCCGCAAGGAGACGATCGCCGCCGAGGACATCCTGCACGATCTCGGCGCGCTCTCGATGATGTCGTCGGACGCGCAGGCCATGGGCCGGGTCGGCGAAGTCATCATCCGCACCTGGCAGACCGCCGACAAGATGAAGAAGCAGCGCGGCCGGCTGGCGGCCGAAAAGGGCGACAACGACAACGCGCGGGTCAAGCGCTACGTCGCCAAATACACGATCAATCCCGCCATCGCGCACGGCGTGGCAAAACTCATCGGCTCGGTGGAGCAGGGCAAGCTGGCCGATCTCGTGCTGTGGTCGCCGGCGTTCTTCGGCGTCAAGCCGGATTGCGTGATCAAGGGCGGCTCCATCGTGGCGGCGCCGATGGGCGATCCCAATGCGTCGATACCGACGCCGCAGCCGGTGCATTATCGGCCGATGTTCGGCGCTTTCGGCCGCGCGCGTACCGCCTCGTCGGTGGTGTTCGCCTCGAAAGCCGCCGTGCAGGCCGGCCTCGGCAAAAAACTCGGCATCCAGAAAAAGCTCTTTGCGGTTGCGAATACGCGCGGCAAAATTTCCAAAAAGAGCATGATCCATAACGATGCCACGCCCGACATCGAGGTCGATCCCGAGACCTACGAAGTCCGCGCCGACGGCGAATTGTTGACCTGCGCGCCGGCCGAGGTGCTGCCCATGGCGCAACGTTATTTTTTGTTCTGAGCAAGGCCGGCTGCCATGCTGCGCGCGACCGCGATGAAGCCGGCTGCGGCATGGACGGGCGCCGCGGCCGATCGCGTCGTGCTCGATCACGGCGATCGGCATTGCCGGCGCGTCACGCTGACCGGCGCCAACGGGCTGGCTTTCGTCCTCGATCTGCCGACGGCGACGCGGCTCCATGGCGGCGACGCGCTGGTGCTGGAGGATGGCCGCCTCGTCGAAGTCGTCGCCGCGCCCGAAGCTTTGTTCGAAATCCGCTGCGCCGATCCGCAGCATCTCGCCCGCGTCGCCTGGCATTTCGGCAATCGTCATGTGCCGGTCGAGGTGCGCGGCGACGCCTTGCGCATCCGGCGCGATCATGTCCTTGCCGACCTCGCAGCAAAACTCGGCGCGCGCGTCGTCCCGCTCGAAGCGCCGTTCGAGCCCGAAGGCGGCGCCTATGACGATGCCCACCATTATGGCGACGCGCATCACTAGACGGCAAAACCGCGCGCTGCTGCGCTCGCCGCCGCGCAAGCGCGGCCCGGCGTTGCGGCCCAAAAAAGATTCTCACGAGATTGAATCGATTCGAACGCCGCAAGCTCAGCGCACTCCCTCCCCCTTGCGGGGAGGGTTGGGGTGGGGGTCGGGAGGTGAGGCGCAAGCGTCGACGGAAGCGAGTCGCCTCGCGACCCCCACCCCCCCTAGCCCCTCCCCGCAAGGGGGATGGGAACTAGACCAAGCGGCGCTGCTTCGCCTGATGACATGGCTGTCGCCGGCCTATCCGGTCGGCGCATTTTCCTATTCGAGCGGCATCGAGTGGGCGGTCGAGGCGGGCGACATTGCGGACGCGGCAAGTCTGCGGGATTGGCTCGCGATCATGCTGACCGACGGCACCGGCCGTAACGACGCCCTGTTTTTCAGCAAGACCCATCGCGCGGTGGCGTGCGGCGAGGATGCCGCGCTGGTCGACGCGGCTGAGCTCGCGGCGGCGCTGACACCGAGCCGCGAACGCCATCTCGAGACGACCACATTGGGACGCGCTTTCGTCGAAGTGACTCAAGCGGCATGGCCGTGCGACGCCCTGAACAGGCTCAAGCTGCTGTGGCCCGGGCCGATCGCGTATCCGGTCGCCGTCGGCGCGGCTTGCGCGGGCCATGCCATCCCACTTGCTCCCGCATTGCACGCCTTTCTCACGGCGCTCGTCTCCAACTGGATTTCCGCCGGCATGCGTTTGATCCCGCTCGGCCACACCGACGGCCAGCGCCTGATCGGCGCGCTCGCGCCGGCCGTGACGGCGACCGCGGCATCGGCCCTTGCGGCGACGCTCGACGACCTCGGCAGTGCCGCTTTCCGCGCCGATCTCGCCGGCATCAAGCACGAAACCCAGTACACGCGTTTGTTCCGCAGCTAGGACTTATGATTTTAGATCGACTCGAGGCTGATACATTTTTTACCTCTCCCCTCCGGGGAGAGGGAGCTTAAGGAGCACGCATGCGCAATCCCAATGGTCCGCTGCGCGTCGGCATCGGGGGGCCGGTCGGCTCGGGAAAAACCGCGCTGATGGATGCGCTGTGCAAAGCGATGCGCGAGCGCTATCAGATCGCCGCCATCACCAACGACATCTACACCAAATGGGACGCCGAATTTCTGCTGCGCTCGGGTGCGCTCGCTGCCGAGCGCATCATGGGGGTCGAGACCGGCGGCTGCCCGCACACCGCGATCCGCGAGGACGCCTCGATGAATCTTGCCGCGGTGGCGCAGATGCGCGCCAGATTTCCCGATCTCGACCTGGTGCTGATCGAATCCGGCGGCGACAACCTGGCGGCGACGTTTTCTCCCGAGCTGGCCGACCTGACGATCTACGTCATCGACGTCGCCGCCGGCGACAAGATTCCGTCCAAGGGCGGCCCCGGCATCACGCGCTCCGACCTTCTGGTCATCAACAAGGTCGACCTCGCGCCCCATGTCGGCGCGTCGTTGGCGAAGATGCAGGCCGACGCCAAGACGATGCGCGGCGAGCGGCCGTTCGTGCTGACCAATCTGCGGCGCGGCGAAGGTTTGCCAGGCATCGTCGACTTCATCGAGCGCAAAGGCGGGCTGGGCTCCTGAGACCATGACTCTCAATAGTTAACCTCATCCTGAGGTACTCGCGCGCAGCGCGAGCCTCGAAGGACGAGGCCGAGGCGCCGCGGCCTACATCCTTCGAGGCTCGCTTCGCTCGCACCTCAGGATGAGGGCAATGCTACGCGTTATCGTCAAACGTCGCTCTGACGCCTACGCCGCCAGCGCACGCGCCAGATTTCCGATCACTTCCGCAATATCCTTCAGCCCGTTGAACCGCGGCGAGCCGGCCATGTGCGGTGTCAGGATGACATTGTCGAACTTAAGCAGCTCGTCATCGGCGCGGCCGGGCTCCTCGTATTGGACGTCGAGCGCCAAGCCGCCCAGGCGGCCCGATCGCAGCGCCTCGAGCAGCGCCTCGCGGTCGATGAGGTCTGCGCGCGCCACGTTGACGATGCAGGCGCCGGGTTTCATGAGCGCCAAGCGCTCGCGATTCAAGAAATGCAATGTCGAGGCATCGAGCGGCAGCTGCGGGATCACCCAGTCGCTGTCGGCGAGCAGCGCTTCGAGCGGCCGATAGGTCGCCTTGAGGCCTGCTTCGTCCGCAGCCGAGAGTCTGGTCCGCTGGAAATAAAGAACCGTCATGCCGAACGCGGCGGCGCGCAGCGCGATTTCCCGGCCGATCTCGCCAAGCCCGATGATGCCGATGGTGCTGCCGTTGAGCGCGCGCGTGCCGGAGAAGCGTCCCCAATTGGCGCCGGGCGCGTGGCGCCGGTCGAACGCCTTATAGTCGCGTCCAAGGCCGGCAAGCTGCGCGACGC
Source organism: Xanthobacteraceae bacterium (assembly GCA_030037885.1). Taxonomy (GTDB): domain Bacteria; phylum Pseudomonadota; class Alphaproteobacteria; order Rhizobiales; family Xanthobacteraceae; genus BOG-931. The sequence continues at coordinate 73,740 of JASHPU010000014.1, forward strand.
TGATCAGCCCGGCGAGCTTGTGCACCTGCCGCGACAGCATGAGCATCAGCGCGAAGGCGTGCTCGGCGCACGACATATTGGCGCGGCGGCGGATGCCCAAAACCTTGACGCCGCGGGCGGCGCAGGCGGCGACGTCGATATTGCGAAGCACCCAGCCGTATTTGTGAACGGCTTTCAGATGCGGCGCCAGCGCCAGCTCCTCGGCGCCGATCGTCAGCGTCTCGGTGACGACGGCCCCGGCTTTGGCGAGGTTGTCGCGCAATTGCACGGCGGAAGAGACCAGCCTCACCTCGCTCGGGAACAACGGCCCCGCAGCCTCTCGGACTTCGTCGCACCAGCCGCGAAAATCCGGCAGATCGGGCGACATGAAATCCGCAACCGCCGCCCTTCGTTCTTCCGACGTCGCCGGGTCCAGCACCACGCCGATCAGGCGCGCCCAAACGTCGTCTTCGACGACGAGGACTGGCTGAGTTGCGCGCATTGCCGGGCTCTCGATCGCTTCTCAGCGGCAGCGGCAGCCAGTTTGCATCTGCGCGCCAAAACGGCAAGCTATATCGGCCGGCGTCCATAGGTGGGCCGAGGCGTTGAAGGAGAGCAGTCTGCATGCCGACCATCATCGACATCCATCCGCACATCGTTTCGCCGGACACCAAGCGTTATCCGCTCAATCCGCTCGGCGGTACGCAATCGGCCTGGTCGAGCGAGCGGCCGACCACATACGAAGAGCTGTTGAAGGCCATGGATGAGGCCGGTGTCGACAAGGCCGCCATCGTGCATTCCTCGACTGCCTACGGCTACGATAACAGCTATGCGGCGGATGCGGTTGCCGCGGTGCCGTCGCGTTTCACCGGAGTCTATTCGATCGACGTGATGGCGCCCGACGCGGTGAAGACGTTCGATTATTGGCGCTCGCGCGGCGGCACCGGCATGCGGCTGTTCACCTCAGGCTCGACGTTGCCGGATCAGGCGACGTGGTTTGTCGATCCCAAGACCTATCCGTTCTGGGAGCACGCGGCGGCGAACAACATTCCGGTGTGCATGCAGATGAAGCAGGAGGGCCTGCCGCTGTTACGTCAGATCATGGACCGATTCCCCAAGGTGACGATCATCCTCGATCATCTGGCGCGTGCGCCGTTCGAGGACGGGCCACCCTACACGGCAGCCGCCGCGCTTTTCGAGCTGGCCAAATACGACCAGGTTCATCTCAAGATCACGCCGGTCAACTGGCAGCCGAAAAGCTGGGGCAAAGGCGCATCGGACAGCTTCTTCGGCAAGGTCGTCGACAGCTTCGGCGCTTCCCGCATCGCCTGGGGCTCGAACTTTCCGAATTCGCTCGGCACGCTGTCCGAGATCCTGGCGGCCGCCCGGAGAGCCTTCTCGTTCGCCAAACCATCCGATCAGGATTGGATTTTCGGCAAGACCGCGCTGATGCTGTATCCTGTGTTGGCGAAGTGACAAGGAAAACGTGGCCATGCCGACTACGACAAAACTCAGCCTGCACACCATGCTGGGCAATTATCCGAACACCAAGCCGCTCAAGGACAGCGCGATAAAATCCGAACTGGTCGATTTCAACTTCGTCGAGGTCAAGGTCGCCAACAGCCTGTTCAAGTCGGTGGTGCGCGACGCCCGATACGACGTCGCCGAGCTTGCCATTGCGACCTATGTGCAGGCGAAATCCTTCAACAAGCCGTATGTGCTCATTCCCGCCGTCATCGTCAGCCGCGGCCAGCATCACACCATTGCGTATAACGGCGAGCGCGGCCCGCTCGCGCCCTCTGCGCTGAACGGCAAGCGCGTCGGCGTGCGCGCCTATACGGTGACGACCGGCACCTGGGTGCGTGGCATTCTGGCGGGCGATTACGGCGTCGATATCGACAGCATCGAATGGATCACGTTCGAGGATCCGCACGTCGCCGAATATCACGATCCGGCCGTCGTCAAGCGCGCGCCGCGGGGCAAGGACATGGTGCAAATGCTGCTGGACGGCGAGATCGACGCGGCGATCGTCGGTGACAAGCTGCCCGATCCGCGGCTCGCGCACCTCATTGCCGATCACGAAGCGGCGGCGAAGCGCTGGGCCGAACGCCATGGCGGCGTGCCGATCAACCACATGGTCGTGGTGCGCGAGAGCCTGTCGCGTTCGCGCCCCGACGTGGTGCGCGAGGTGTTCCGGCAACTGCACGAGAGCAAGCGCGCCGCCGGCCTGCCGGACGGCGATCCGCTCGATCCATACCGCTTCGGCGTCGAAGCCTGCCGGCCGATTCTCGAGATTATCATCGACTTCTGTCATCGGCAGAAGCTCATCGAGCGGCGCATCGCGGTCGACGAGTTGTTCGATGACACGACCCGCGCGCTGAAGATCGGAGCTTGAAATCGCCTTGATGTTGCGTTGCCCGAGAAGGATCGTTGCCCCATGATCGATGAGCTGGATCTCGTGGTGCTGAAGCGCGATTTGCCCGATGTGCGGCTTGCGGTCGGTGACGTTGGCACCGTCGTGCTGGTGCATCAGCAGGGTGCGGGCTACGAGGTCGAGTTCACGACGCTGTCGGGCGACACCGTTGCCGTCGTAACCCTTGATGCGTCCGATGTGCGGCCGGTCGAGGCGCGCGAGATCGTTCACGCGCGCGCAGTCAACTGACGGCCGTTTCGCTTCGATAACCCGCTCAGCCAGCCGCACCGAGCCGTTGCTTCCGGTCGAACTCGGCGCCGGCGGGTGTGGGAGCGCCGGCTTGGCGGATGTCCGCTGCCGTTTTCGGCGATCAAAGTCCCTGGCCGCTGCCGGTTCCCGGCGCCGCCGTGATGATGGAAGCCTGGGTTTATGCGCCGTGACCGATCCTAAAAGACGAACTGTCCGGCGGCCGTTGCCAGCTGCTGCCGTTTGCGTCGTGGAAGTGCGGCGCCGCTGCCGGTTCCCGGCGCCATGATGATGAACGCGTATTCATCCAACATCTGTTCAGCATAAAAATTGCGGCACGCGCGACTTTTACTTTCCTTCGGCTGTCAGCGTGCTAGCCTGTGCAGAGCCGGAATCGGCTTTACGGCTGGGAGGCGACAATTTCGCCGAGCCTGAGCAGGGATTGGTCCCACATTTCCACACGTGCCCTCGGTGCGCCCGCGGCTGTTCAGATATGCCGCGTGTGGCGCGCACGAATTTGTTTGCTCTTGTTTGTTTGGCTGTTCGCTTCGGCCGGGGTCTTGCTCGGCGCCGCCGACGCGTGCGCTCACGCGAAGCACCCGCAGCAGCCGCGGCATCACCACATTGCCAAAGCCGGCCACCCCAAGCACGGTCCGCGCGAAGCAAAAAAAGAAAATAAAACAAAAAAAACAAAGAAGGCAAAAGAGGACAACAAGGCGAAAAAAACCGCGGCGGATGCGTTTCCACTGCCGGTCGAGCGGCCGGCGGCGGCTGACCTGCCGCCGAGCCTTGCGGCGGTGCGAAACGCGCTCGACCTGATCGGCCGCGACAAGTTCGCCGACGCGACGGCGCTCGAGAACTCGATTGCCGATCCGGTCGCCCAAAAGCTGGTCGAGTGGGCGCTCTTGCGCCGCGCCGACACCGAAGTCGGCTTCGAGCGCTATGACAATTTCATCGCCGCCAATCCGGATTGGCCGAGCCTACCGCTGTTCCGCCACCGCGCCGAAGCCGCGCTGTGGCGCGGGCATCCCGACGCTGCCACGGTGCAGCGTTTCCTCGCGCGTGAACCGGCGCGCCAACCGGAGAGCGCTCTCGGCCGGCTTGCGCTTGCCCGCGCGTTGCTGAGCGAAGGCGACCGCGAACAAGCCGCGCGCGAAGTGCGCGCGGTGTGGCGGTTGGCGCCGTTGTCGGACGAAACCGAAGCCGCCGTGCTCGACGCGTTTCCCGACGTGGTGACCCGCGCCGACAACGTGGCGCGCATGGACCGGCGCATCGGCGCCAAGGAGTTCGGCGCCGCGCTGCGTGCGGCCAAACGTTTGGGCGACGATCAAGTTGCCATCGTCAAGGCCTGCGCCGCCGCCGAGGCGAAAGCCGGCAATGGCGGCAAGCTGCTCGATGACGTGCCGGCGTCGGCGCGCGACGATCTGGGCTACGCCCTATGCCGCATCCATTGGCTCCTCCGCAACGAGTCGCCGGGCTCGAACATTCATGGCCGCATCGTCACGCCGAAAGCGGATGTAGCGCTGGCGGCGAAGCTCGCGCTCGGCGGATCGCCGGACGATCTGCAGCGGCAGGACACCGACGAATGGTGGCGCGAGCGCCGCGCGCTCGCGCGCAAGCTGCTCGACCTCGGCGACGCCGCCACCGCGTATCAGGTCGTGGCCAAGGCGGCGCTGCCGGCCAATCCCTACTATCGCGCCGAAGCGCATTTCATGGCCGGCTGGATCGCGCTGCGCTTTCTCGAAGATGCCAAGACGGCGGCCGGGCATTTTGCGCACATCGATGACGGCCAGACCGATCCGCGCATTCTGGCGCGCGCCGCCTATTGGCGCGGCCGCGCCGCCGAAGTTTTGGGCCAGGTCGGCGAGATGCGCGCCCAGTACGAGGCCGCCAGCCATTACTCCACCGCCTATTACGGCCAGTTGGCGCGCGCCCGGCTCGGCCTCGACACCATGACGCTGCACGCGCTGCCATCAGTATCGGCTTCGAGCGGAGGCGACGTCGTCGACGCCGCCGCGATGCTTTACAGAATCGGCGAGCACGACTGGGCGCTGCGGTTCATTTCCGACTTGGCCAAGGACAGCAGCGATCCCGGCGCCCTCGCTTCCGTCGGCAAGCTCACCGCGCAATATCATGACGCGCCGGCAATGTTGATCATCGGCAAGACCGCACTGGATCGCGGCATGCCGCTCGATCAGCTTGCGTTCCCCGATTTCGGCGTGCCGTCCTACAGCGCCGTCGGGCCGGCGCTGGATCGCTCGATCGTTTATTCGGTGGTGCGCACCGAAAGCGCCTTCGATCAGCACGACAAATCGTCGGCCAATGCGGTCGGGCTCATGCAGGTGACGCCGGAAGCCGGCCGCGACACCGCCAAGCGCTTCGGCGTGCGTTACGATTGGCATCGCATGGTGACTGACGCGGTCTACAACACCCAGATGGGCGCTGCCGAGCTCGCCGCGCTGCTCAAGGAGTATCGCGGCTGCTACGTGCTCGTGTTTGCCGCCTACAATGCCGGCCGCGGCCGCGTCGCGCAATGGCTGGCGCTGCACGGCGACCCACGCGATCCCAAGGTCGACGCAATCGACTGGATCGAGCGCATCCCGTTCGCCGAGACGCGCAATTACGTCGAGCGCGTGCTCGAAAACCTGCAGGTCTACCGCGCCCGCTTCGATGCCAAGCTGGCAAAAGCCGCGCCCGACGGCAATCACGCGCCCGACGCCGGCCGCGCCTCCGGCTACGTCGAAGCGCTCCCGCATTGACGCTTGGTCTCCGCCCGTGCGGAAGAGTGTCGGCTAAGGGTCGCGGCGCTTGCCTCAACTTTATCTTCGCCACGCGTAAGTGATCGGAACGGTGAATGTGATATTGGCGCCGGCAGGTGGCGCCGGCAGCGGCGAGGCGCGTCTGAACATTTCAAGCGCGGCGGCATCAAGCGCAGCCGACGTGGAACTCTTGACGATCCGGCTGCTCAGCACATTGCCCTGCCGATCGATGGTGACTCTCACGGTGGCAACACCGCTGACGCCGCGCGCCTGCGGTGGGTAGAACTTGAAGCGACTGAGCTGGATCGCGACCGCCGTTGCCCACGCGGCGAGCTCTTGCGACGGCGACGCAATCGGCGGCGTCGACGGCGCCGGCACGGCCGACCGCGGTTGAGGTATCTGCTGCGCGCTGGCCGCAGCGGTCGACATAACCAAGAGCGCTGCCGTTGCCAACGCGGCGAGCTCGCTGCTGCCCCGCATTTTCAAGTTGCCGCCGGTTTGTCTCGTCACCATGGCGACCCCGTCAGATCTCTGCGAGAACAAGTAGCCGCGGCGCGGAAAGCTGAAACTCAGCGGTCTCGTATCTTGTCCATCAGCGGCTTGTCCTGGCCGCCGTCGATCTCGATCATCGTGCCGTTGATGAAGTGGGCGAGATCGGAGGCGAGGAACGTCACCAGGTTGGCCACTTCCTCGCTTTCGGCGATGCGGCCGAGCGGAATGCTGGCCGGCGCCAGCTTGTCGGCCTCGTCGAAGCTGATGTTCATGTCGCGCGCCATCGCCTTGACCAGGCCGGTCCAGCGCTCGGTGCGCACCGGCCCCGGATTGACGCAGACGAAACTGATATTGTCCTTGCCGTATTGCGAAGCGAGCGACAGCGTCAGGTTCTGGCCCGCCGCATTGGCGGCGCCGGGCGCGATCTCCCAGTACGACACTTTCACGCCGTCGTTGCCGATGACGTTGACGACGCGGCCCTTCCCCTGCTTTTGCATGATCGGCAGCACGTGCTTGGTGCAGCGCACGTAGCCCATGAATTTCAGCTGCAGCGCGCTCGCCCATTCCTCTTCTTTCAGATGCGCGATGACGCCGCCGGGCGCCGAGCCGGCATTGTTGACCAGAATGTCGATGCGGCCGAGCGCGGCGTGCGCCTTGCTGATGAAATTCTCGGCGTCCGCCGGTTTGGTGAGGTCGGCGACGATCGGTACGATCTGTCGGTTGGTTGCGCGTGAGATCTCCGCCGCGGTTTCCTGCAGCGGCCCCTTGTTGCGCGCGCAGATCGCAACATCGACGCCTTCACGGGCGAACGCTCGCGTCACCGCCTTGCCGATGCCCGCGCTGGCGCCGGTTACGACCGCTTTCTTTCCCGTCATCTGCAAATCCATGGCTTCCCCTCCTCAGTCACCGCCCGCGATAGCCGCAGCATCAGCTTATTACGCTTCTCGCGAAAGCCAATCGCGCATTTCAGGATAATGACAAAGATCGATTCTACGAGACGTGAATCCCGCAACAGCGCCTGTCGTGAGAGAATTACAATCGATAAGAACGGTCAAGCGGAAGCCCATGAGGCAATGATTCGTCAGGTGCGCGGTCGGCGACGTGAGACGGTGCGCGGCTTTCGCCGTCGCCGCGGGGAAACACGCTCCTTCTTTTATGGCGACCCGACATATCCAGCGATAGCAAGCGGAGCCCGACGACGCGACATCCGGAGGTTGACTCTCGACCTGACCCGCATATCGCTCTTATGTCCTTTGTCAAGCGTTGGAGACGAGTGAGCCCGTTCTCTCGTGAGAGAGCGTTGCTGCGATGATCGTGCAATAGTGGGAGCGCAGCCTTGAGACGTCGGTGATCCTGCTCTTATTCGCGTGTTTGACCGCATATCCGGATTTCCGTCTGGAGCTGTCCCTGTCTTCGCACGGGCGTCG
>JASHPU010000145.1 GCA_030037885.1 Xanthobacteraceae bacterium
CGGCCGCGCCAGAGAAGAAGTGAGGTTTTGCCCGCGGGACCATGCCGATGCTGCTCCTGGTGGGCTTGGGCAATCCAGGGGCCCGGTATGTCGGTAACCGGCACAATGCCGGCTTCATGGCCGTGCAGGCGATTGCCAAGCGCCACGGCATCGGGCCGTGGCGCCGGCGCTTTGCCGGGCTGGCTTGCGAGGGGCCGGTCGGCGCGGTGCGCGCGCTCCTGCTGCTGCCCGGCACTTTCATGAACGAATCCGGCCGCGCCGTCGCCGAGGCGACGCGTTTCTACAAAATTCCGGTCGGCGACGTGATCGTGTTCCACGACGAGATCGATCTGTCGCCCGGGAAACTGCGCGTGAAGACCGGCGGCGGCATCGCCGGGCATAACGGACTGCGCTCCATCTCGGAGCACATCGGCAACGATTACCGGCGCGTGCGCATTGGCGTCGGTCATCCCGGCGACAAGGATTTGGTCCAGGCCTATGTGTTGAACGACTTCGCCAAGAGCGAGCGGCCGTGGGTCGAAGCGCTCCTCGGCAGCATTGCGGACAATGTCGAACTGCTGACCTGCGGCGCCGATGCAACCTTTCAGAACAAGGTCCATCTCGCCATGGTGGCCGGCGGCTTCGGCAAGACCTCGGATGGCGGCGCAACAAACTGAAGAAAAATTCCAACCGAAAACACCAACTGAGCCATCATGGGATTCAAATGCGGCATCATCGGCTTGCCGAACGTCGGCAAGTCGACGCTGTTCAACGCGCTGACCGAAACAGCGGCGGCGCAGGCGGCGAATTATCCGTTCTGCACGATCGAGCCCAACGTCGGCGAAGTGGCGGTGCCCGACGCGCGGCTGGCGACGCTCGCCGCGCTCGCCAAATCCGCCGCCATCGTGCCGACGCGCTTGAACTTCGTCGACATCGCCGGGCTGGTGCGCGGCGCCTCCAAGGGCGAAGGCCTCGGCAACCAGTTCCTGGCCAACATCCGCGAAGTCGATGCCATTGCCCACGTCGTGCGTTGCTTCGAGGACACCGAGGTGACCCACGTCGAAGGCTGCATCGACCCGGTCGCCGACATCGAAACGGTCGAGACCGAACTGATGCTGGCCGATCTCGACAGCCTCGAGCGGCGCGTCGACGGCCTCGAACGCAAGGCGCGCGGCACCGACAAGGATGCCAAGGAGGCCAAGGAAACGCTCGACCTCATCGAGCGCGCACTCGCGCAATTGCGCGAGGGCAAGCCGGCACGATTGACGGAGCGCAAGCCCGAGGAAGACAAGCCGTTCCGCATGCTCGGCTTGTTGACTGCATTGCCGGTGCTCTACGTCTGCAACGTCGACGAAGCCGCGGCCGCGCCCGGCAACGCCTATTCGCGGCAGGTCGTGCAGCGAGCCGCAGCCGAAGGCGCGGCGGTGATTGCGATCTCGGCGAAAATCGAGGCGGAAATCGCGCTGCTCGGCCGCGACGAGCGCGCCGAGTATCTCGCCGCCATCGGCCTTGAAGAAGCCGGCCTCGACCGGCTCATCCGCGCCGGTTACGCGCTCCTTGATCTCGTCACCTTCTTCACGGCCGGGCCCAAGGAGGCCCGCGCCTGGACCGTGACGCGCGGCATCAAGGCGCCGCAGGCGGCCGGCGTCATCCATACCGATTTCGAACGCGGCTTCATCCGCGCCGAGACCATCGCCTATGCCGATTACCTCGCCTGCGGCGGCGAGGCCGGCGCGCGCGACGCCGGCAAGATGCGGCTAGAAGGCAAAGATTACGTCGTGCAGGACGGCGACGTCATGCACTTCCGCTTTGCCACCTAGCCGCGGCGGATACGTGGTACGCTTGGGTCATCACCTCGCTTGTCATAATGGAGGCTGACATGGATCGACGTGCGGTTATGCTGGGTCTTGCGTTGGCTGGCCCTGGCGCACTCGCTGCCGAGGCGGCCGCCCGGTCCGGAGACGAAAATCCGTGCAGCGTTTACACCGCGACGCTTGCCGAGCCAAACCAGAGAACGCCGGAAATCAGCACTGAGGAGATGCGCCGCATATTGGCCGACGGCAGCGCCGTTGTGATCGATGCGCGCAAGCATCCCGAATTCGTGGCCGGCCACATCGCGGGCGCGAACAGCACGATGCAGGAGAAAGACGAGCCGCCGGCCGATGTCGTTGTCCCCGTCGTATTGCGACTTGTCGGCGGCGTTAAATCCAAAGCGGTCGTACTCTACTGCAATGGCCCCCACTGCCTGGCAAGCAAGAGGCTTAGCGAACAGCTCGTTGCCGCAGGATTCACGAATGTGCGGCGTTACCAACTCGGCATACCGATGTGGCGCCTGGTCAGCGGACCGGTCGAAATCGAGTTGGCCGGCATCCGGCGGGTCTACCCGATCGATCAGACCGCAGTGTTCTTGGATGCAAGGTCCGCCGCGGATTTTGCTAAGCAGAGCCTGGCCGGGTCCCATAACGTTCCGGCCGACAAGCTTGCCGCCGGAGCGCTGCGCAAAGCGCCATTGCCGCACCATGACTTCAATACGCGCATCGTGTTGTTCGGTCGTGATGCCGCGCAGGCCCGGGCGCTCGCCGACGCGATGGCCAAGACGCCGTTCCAAAACGTCTCCTACTTCCCCGGAACGTTCGAGGAGCTGGCCGCAGCGGTGAAGGCCCATTGAAGGCCATCCATATGACGATGTCGCCGATCGGACGAGCCGCGCCGTGCGCCGGCATCCAGAGCGGTGCCGCACTGGATTGCTTCGCTTCGCTCGCAATGACGAGCGAGTGGATCGACCTAAAATCATCATGCTCTAACGAATTCGCACTCACATCTGTTGCCCGCGATTGCGGATGGCGCCGAGATGCTCGTTGATGCGGAACACGATGAGCACGAATTCGGCGCCGATGCGCGCGGCGACCACGCCCGTGAAGGTGCCGAGCACGCTCGAGATCAGAAAGATCATGCCGAGGAAGGGATTGAACGCCATCGTGTCGAGCGAGGTGACCGCGCCGGCAATGCCGAGCAGAATGCAAATGACGACGGCAAGCCAATAGAAAACCTTGATCACCGTGGGAGTCACGAACCGGTCCCACTGGAACAGGTCGCCGATCCCGAACATGTGGTCCTCCGAGCAAAAAAAGCCGCGATTCCCGCCGGCGGCGGCAGAGTGCCCTTGGCGATTGTCCGGGTCAATTGCGGGCGAGCCATGGAAAAAAATGGAAAAAACACGGCAATTGACGGTTCTTCCAGTGCGCCATAGACGAATCCGAACGGCTTAAGGTCCTCATGCGCTGGATGCCCTGGCAGAGCTTGGCGGCGCGCGCCGCAACGCTGTCGCGCGATGAGCGGCGCACTGCCGCGATCGCCGGGACGGCGCACGCGCTGCACGACGGCTACACCGATCTCATCTACGTCATGCTGCCGCTGTGGCAGGCCGAATTCGCCTTGAGCTATGCGGCGCTCGGCCTATTGCGCAGCATGTTCGTCGGCGCCATGGCGACCCTGCAGATCCCTGCGGGATTACTGTCGGAGCGGATCGGCGGCGCGGCGGTGCTGGCGCTCGGCACCGCGCTCGCCGGCTTCGGCTATTGCGTGGCGGGCCTGAGCACCGGCTTTGCGCTGCTGCTCGGCGCGCTCGTCATCGGCGGAGCGGGCGCCAGCGCGCAGCATCCGATCGCCTCCGCGCTCGTCGCCCGCGCTTTCGCCGGACCGCGTTCGCTCAAGGCGCTCGGCACCTACAATTTTTCCGGCGATCTCGGCAAGATGATCGTGCCGGCGACGCTGTCGCTGATGCTGCTCGCGCTGCCCTGGCGGCCGGCGCTCGCCATTCTGGGCAGCGTTGGATTGGCGCTGGCGATCGTGATCTTTTTGTTCACGCCGCGCTATCGGCAGGTCGCCGCGGCGGACATCGTGCATGCGAGCGGCGGCGAGGCGCCGCGCTCTTGCGCGTTCACCATGCTGCTTGGGATCGGCATTCTCGACAGCGCCGTGCGGATGGGTTTTTTGTTGTTTCTGCCGTTCGTGCTCAAGGCCAAGGGCGCGAGCCTGCAGGACGTCGGCCTCGCCATGACGCTGGTGTTCGCCGGCGGCGCCGCCGGCAAGCTCGCCTGCGCCTTTATCGGCGCCCGGATCGGCGCCATCGGCACGGTGTGGCTGACCGAAGGTCTCACCGCCGCCGGCATCGTCGCGCTGTTGCCGTTGCCGCTGCCGGCCGCGCTGGCGCTGTTGCCGCTGATCGGCGTTGCGCTCAACGGCACGTCGTCGGTGCTGTATGGCTCGGTGCCGGATTTGGTCGCCGCCGACCGGCGCACCCGGGCGCTCAGTATTTTTTACACCGGCACGATCGGTTCGGGCGCCATCGCGCCGGTGCTGTTCGGCCGTATCGGCGATGCGCTCGGCATTTGGCCGACGCTGGTCCTGGTCGCGGCCGTAGCGCTGGGCACGCTGCCCTTGGCGGCGCTGCTGCGGCCGGCGCTGCCGCGCAGTTACGGTGCCGGCGCGGCGTGACCGCGCCAACTTCGCGGCGGCGGAACCACCGCGCAACCGTCTGCCAGCACGCTCGGAATCGAATAGGAACGCCAGCCGCCATGCGGCGTTTGCTTGGTGTTCGTTCGGTCGTGTTCCGGACCAAGCATAGGGAGTAGATCATGCGAATCCATGTCCCCTGTACCGCGCTGGGACTGGCGGCTGCGGCCTTCGTGCCGGCAGCCCATGCGGAGACGATCGTGACGCGGCAGATCGTCGATCAGCCGGTGGAGACGGTGCGCACCGTCACCACGACGCGAACGATACGGCCGGTGCGCCGCCACAGGGTCGAGGAGACGCGCCGGACCACGGTGACCGATCGCGAGCCCATTCCACCCGCGGCCGTGGTGGCACCGCCGCTCGCCGGTCCTGTCCCCGTTTATGACGTCGCGCCGCCGCCGCTCGCGGCTCCGCCGGTTTATGCCGCTCCGGCGCCCGTCTACGACGTGGTCGCGCCGGGGCCCGCACCGCTGCCGGCGCCCGTTGATGACGACACCGTGGTCGCTCCGGCCGCTCCCCTGATCGATCAGGCGCTCGCTCCGCCGCCGCCGGTGGTCGGCGCCGTGGTCCCGGCCTATCGCTACGTTTACCAGCCGGACCGAATCCTCGTCATCGATCCGGCGACCGGCATCGCGGTGCAATCGCTGCCGCGCTGACGCGCGAGGCCGACATCGCCTGGCGCGCGCTGTCACAAGGCGCAGCGCGCGGCGCATATTCGATCGGCAACCATGTGTGAGCAGCGAACGATGACCCGGCAGATCGCTCGTGCCGTCGCCTTTTGCGCCGTTGCGCTCGTCAGCGGCGCCCTTATGCAAAGCGCCGGCGCGCAGGACCTCGATGCCGGCGGATCGCCCGGCATGAACTCGAGCGGCGAGCAGAAGCTCGTTTTGACCCCGGCACAACGCCGCGCCATCTACGCGGCCGCCAGCAAGGACAAGAGCAAAACTGCGAAGACCGGCTTTGCCCCCAAGATCGGCGCCGAGGTGCCGCCCATGCTCGAACTCAACCCCCTGCCGGACGAGATCACGGCAGACAATCAATCGGCCAAATTCTTCGAATATACGATTGTGCAGGACAAGGTGGTTCTGGTCGATCCGACCCGGATGCGCGTGGTCGACGTGATCGGACCGCCGCAGTAGCGCGCTTGCAGGAGCGCTTACGGGGTTTTCTTCGCGCCTTCGACGACCGCTTTCGGCAGCACGTCGAGATACGGCCCCATGAAAAACGCCTCGCCGGTGCCGTCGCCGTAATAGCGGTCGTAGGCGTCGATCATGGCCCGAACCGGCGCCACGCAGGACGGCATCGAAGCGACGATCAGATCGCCGAGTTCGGCCGCCTTGCTGCCGTAACGCGGATCGGCTGTCACCGCGTGCACGATGCAGCTTGTGGCGGAGCGAACCAGCGGCTCGGTGGCCGCCATTTTCTCCCGGATCGACAGATGCGTCACGTCGCCCGAACCGGCCAGCGGTTCCGTGGCCACGGCGACCAAAAGCGCCGTGCCAAAAAGCGGAGCAAGCAGCATGCGATGTCCCTTACCCGAGCCGACCCAATAGCCGGACCGGACGGCGCAAATCAACCCTCAATTTCCGCGCCGAAGCAAAACCGGGCAGCGTCCGCGTTTCTGTCTCGTTCCTGCCGCTGTGGCGTGCTAGGATTCCAGTGGTTACTTCCGGATCGCGGTCAGGTCATTTTTGGATCATGGTCATGATGCTGCCATCGGCCCTGCTGCTCAGCGTGCACCAGCTGGTCACGCCTGTCGTCGACAATGTTCCGGTGCTCAATGTCGAGCCGGTCTGCCAGGGCATCGCCCAGCAGGGCGGCAGCTCGTATCATGATCCCGAAATCGCCAAGGAAAAAAAGGACTGCCTGCAAAGCGAGAAGCAGGTTCGCGAAGAGTTGGTCAAACAATGGTCGAGCTTTCCCGCGACCGACAAAAGCACATGCATCAGAGAAGCGACCATGGGCGGCGATTCGAGCTACACCGAACTGCTGACGTGCCTGGAAATGGCGCGCGACGTGCGCGATCTGGGCAATGAGTCGAACGGCCCCGACATCGCCTCACCGCGAGCCGGGTCGCGGCGCTAGCCGCCGCGTGCATCCAGGTCGCCGCGGCAAAACTTAATCGAAAAGCAAGTAGCCCGGATTGAGCGAAGCGAAATCCGGGGACGGCGATACAAGCCACCATGTTGAACCCCGGGTTTCGCTGCGCTCAACCCGGGCTACAAGCTGCTTTCATCCAAGAGGATCGGCCGAAGGCTGGTCCCCAACTCGCAATGACAATATACTGAATCAACTTAACTTCGTCATGCTCTAGCGCGGCTACTGCCGGTCTCGGCGCGATCGCGGACGGTTAGTTGGCTACGACATCGGACTGAGCGTGAGTGCGTCTCAACGAGTACGCGCCCTAATAGCCGATCAGAATCTCCGCGACCGTCGGCTTGACCGCGCGCAGCGCCGGATCGTCGGAACTGTATTCGTCCTTCGCCGGCAGTTCGGTTGCGGCGCTGTTGGCGGCGGCATGCAGGTTGACGCCGGCCTTGCAGTCGCCCGGCAGCTTGGCCAGCGCGCCATCGTCCCAGCTCGCCACGCTGGCGATGTCGTCCTGATCGAAGCCCTTCAATTTGAACGGCTTGCGGTTGAGCTTTTCGAGCTGTTCCAGATTGAGCCCGAGTCGCAATCCCAAAGGCGCAGTCCAGATCGACTTGCCGGCAATATCGATCAGATAGGTGCCGGTGCGGTTCGGATTCGACCACCACACTTCCAAGCGGCGCCTGGGATCGTTCGGGAACAGAACCGTCTCGCCCACGTCGGTGCCCTGCACCTTCACGTGAGTAAAGATCATGTTGCGCGAATCGAACGCCATGGCGAGCGCCAGCAT
>JASHPU010000146.1 GCA_030037885.1 Xanthobacteraceae bacterium
CACCACGATTCGGTGCTGTCCGAGGAGGAGCAGGCGACCAACGAGAAGGTCATGATCTGCTGCGCCGGCTGCAAGACCGAGCGGCTGGTTCTGGATATGTGATGCCGAAGCCCGTAGGATGGGTTGAGCGATAGCGAAACCCATCAAGCGGTGGGTTACGCCGCTTCGCGGCTAACCCACCCCACGGACGGACGCATGGACACTGCCGTCAAAACCCGCGCCGTCAAAAAATCCGCCGCCGTCAAAGAGCGGCAGGACCTGCGCGCCTGGATCGCGCAGCTGCGCGCGGCGGGCGAGGTGCAGGACATCACGGGAGCCGAGCGCGAGAAGGAAATCGGCGGCATCGTCGACATCTACCAGCGCAAGGTCGGCAACAAGGCGGTGCTGTTCGACGAGGTGCCAGGATTTCCCCGCGGCCACCGCATCCTCGCCAACATCCTCACCTCGGTGCGGCGCATCAACGTCACGCTCGGCCTGCCGGCCGACGGCAGCGCGATTGATCTGGTGCATTACTGGCGTCGCACTATGAAAGAGGCGCGCGCCATCGCGCCCGCCACCGTCAAGAGCGGCCCGCTTCTGGAAAACGTGCATACCGGCAACGACATCGACATTTTCAAGATTCCGGTGCCGCGCTGGCACGAGCACGACGGCGGCTACTACATCGGCACCGGCGACATGGTGATCATGCGCGATCCGGATACCGGCTGGATCAATTACGGCGCCTATCGCATCCAGGCGCACGAGCGCAACGTCGCCACCGTGATGTGCTCCAAGGGCAAGCATGGCGACCTGATCAAACGGCGCTACCACGAGCGCGGCGAGCCGTGCCCGATCGCGGTGGTGTGCGGCATGCACCCGGCTCTGTTCATGATCGCCGGCCTGGAAATCCCCTACGGCCGCAACGAATACGACGCCGCCGGCGGGCTCATCGGCGAGCCGGTCGAGGTCATCACCGGGCCGCGCACCGGCCTGCCGATTCCGGCGCACGCCGAGATCGCCTTCGAGGGCTTCATCCATCCGGGCGACGAGCGCGACGAAGGTCCGCTCGGCGAGTGGACCGGCTATTACGCCGGCGGGCTGAAGAAGGAGCCGGCGATCCGCATCGAGACTTTCATGCACCGCGACGATCCGATCCTGCTCGGCGCCATTCCGGGCATCCCGCCCGACGACGATTCGTTCTATCGCGGCACCTATCGGTCCGGCGCGGTGTGGAATCAGCTCGAAGCCGCCGGCGTGCCGGAAGTGAAGGGCGTGTGGGCGCATGCCGCCGGCGGCAGCCGGCTGTGGCTCACGGTGGCGATCCGGCAACAATATCCCGGCCACGCCAAGCAGGCCGGGCTCATTGCCTCGCAATGCCACGCCGGCGCCTACGCCAACCGCTTCGTCGTCGTGGTCGACGACGACATCGACCCGGCCGACATGGACAAGGTGGTGTGGGCGATGTGCACGCGGTTCGATCCGCGCGAAGGCATGGAGACCTTGCGCGGCTGCTGGTCGACGGTGCTCGACCCGATGGTGTACGGCACCGACGATCCGCGCAACGCCCGCGTCGTCATCGACGCCTGCAGGCCGTTCAAGCGCCGCGACACGTTCCCGGTCGTGGTCCGCGCCAGCCGGGAGGTCGAGGATTTGGTGCGTAGTAAATTTTCCGATGTGCTGCCGCGCGGCTGAATATGAAACAAAACATCTGCAGCGCCGGGACTATCAGATAAGTCAAAAACCAGCATGAATGAGAAAGTCGACATCACGCTCACCATCAACGGCCGCGACTATCCGATCCGCGTCGAGCCGCGCAAAACGCTGGTCGACGCCATTCGCGACGATTGCGGCCAGACCGGCACCCATATCGGCTGCGAGCACGGCGTCTGCGGCACCTGCACCATCATCGTCGACGATCTCGCGGTGCGCTCGTGCCTGATGTTCGCCGTGCAGGCCGCCGGCAGGAAAATCCGCACCGTCGAGGGCCTCGCCGACGGCGACAAACTGTCCGTGCTGCAGCGCGCCTTCATCGACAACCACGGCCTGCAATGCGGCTATTGCACGCCCGGTTTCCTGATGCTGGCGACCAACGTGCTGGAAAACAATCCGCAGATCGACGACGAGGAATTGCTCGACGTGCTGTCATCGAACCTCTGCCGCTGCACCGGCTATCAGAACATCATCAAGGCGGTGAAAGCGGCGCGCGACGAGATGCGCGCCCGTAGCCCGGCTTGAGCGCAGCGAAAGCCGGAGCCGATCGTGAAGCTTGCACCGCCGTCCGCCGGGCAGGTCAGCCCCTACCGTGTAAGCCGCTTGCCCAGCACGTCCAGGACCCGCTTGGCGGCGTCGTGGTTCTTGAAGGTCATCACAAAGTCATCGGCAAACCGAACCAGGCTGCACGACCCCTTAAGTCGCGGTCGCACCGCGTCCTCGGACCACTCATCCAGGACATGATGCAGATAAATGTTCGAGAGCAACGGTGAGTTGGCTCCTGACGCTACCGGATTTTGCTCCCGCCTAGGCGCTCCGGGCTGCATCCTACGCGTCGTCTTCAGATCGATTCAAAATGTAGCCAAGCGATTGTTTCTGCTGACAGATTCGCTTTGAATCGTCAAAAATTGCGCGCCGAAGCGGTTGCGGGCCTCGCCGCTGAAGCAAAAAGCGCCGCAGCGCGTAGCCCGGATGAGCGAAGCGACATCCGGGAGCTGCCTGGCAGTCTGATCCCGCATATCGCTTCGCTCATGCGGGCTACGTGCTGCGCAATTTCGGGCGCCCAGATCGATTCAAAATGTAGCTAAGCGATTGTTTTTGCTTAGAGATTCGTCTTTAATCGTCAAAAATTGCGCGCCGAAGCGGTTGCGGGCCTCGCCGCTGAAGCAAAAAGCGCCGCAGAATCAATGCTTAGCGACAACGCTTGACAAAACTGCGCCGGCGCATAGAAGCCGGCGCCGCTTCGCTCATCAAGGGGCGTCAACCGGTGACAGCCGAGTGATGGAGCGAGTGCGGTTCCTGCGGGCGGGGCTTGTAACCCCGCTCCCGGGCGGTCCGGGTATCGACCCCCTCGACACTACGGTCGGGGTGCCAGGTGCTTGGCTTAGGCGTCAACGATGGCCGGGTAACGCCCGACCCTCCCGTTGGCGTGACGCGCGGCCTGGACCGAATCGCGTGCAGCCTTAAAGCCGCGCGAGGAAAGCCGCGACGGAGCGCCGAGAGGCGAGCGCGCCCGAAGCGCGTTGCGGCGGTAACGTCGCAATGCGTGGCGCGCGCCGCGCCCGAAAGCGTGTTCAGGCGGCAACGTCTGGATGCGTGGCGCGGCTCCTGACGACGCGCCTGTCGGCGCTCCGCCCCCCTTTTGTTTGTTCGGGGCGGCTTTCGTGCAGTGGCTTGGCAAAGCTCGGGCGCGAACAAAAACGCGTCGCGAGAATGAGGGTGCTTGTGCCCTCGTCATTGCGGCAAGTCGCCGCTTTTGCATCACGGCTATACGATGTGGCAGACGGCAGCCCGCGTCTCACTTCACGTCCGGATAAAGTCCGGACGCTTTCACTTCGGCGAGGCCTTCAGCGCGCTCGGTGACCAGTTTTTTGGCGAACGCCTCGGGCGAGTCGAACACCGGCGTGAGCCCGCGGCTGGCCAGGTATTTCTGCACGAACGCGGGCTTGGTGCCGACTGCGGCGATCAATTTGTTGAGCTTGTCGATGATCGGCTTCGGCGTGCCGGCGGGCGCGTAGATGCCGAAGAAGGTCGCGGCGATATGCTCGGTGTAGCCGATCTCCTTGAAGGTCGGGATGTCGGGAGCGAGCGGCGAGCGCGCGTCGCCGTCGATCGCCAGGCCGACGATCTTGCCGGTGCGGATGAACGGCACCAAATTGCCGATGCCGAAGATCGCAATCTGGGTGGTGCCGGTCAGCATGCTGTTGACCGCATCGCCGCCGCCCTTGAACGGCACGCGGACGATGTCGGTGCCGTTCTTTTTGTTGAACGTCTCCATGAAGGCGACCTTGGACAACGACGGCGCCATGTAGTTGAGCGACTTCGGCTTGGCGTGGGCGAGCGCCGCGAGCGCGGCGAAGTTTTTCACGTGCAGCGACGCGTTCACGGCGAACACCTGGGTCAGGCGATAGGGCAGCGTAATCGGCGCCAGCGCCTTGAACGGATCGAAATTTGCCTCCGGATGAATGATCGGGTTCGTGGTGAATGTCTGATCGGGCAGGATGCAGATCGTGTAGCCGTCGGGCGCGGCCTCGGCGCAGGCGCGAGCGCCGATGGTGCCTTCGGCGCCGACCCGGTCCTCAACCACGATGGTGCCGAGATGCGCGGCGCCCGCACCGTCGGCGATGGCGCGCATGAACAGATCGCTCAAGCCGCCGGGGCCCTGCGAGGCGATCGCGCGAATCGGCCGCGACGGAAAGTCCTGCGCGGCCGCGGTCGCGGCAGCAGCCGGAAGCGCCAGCGCGGCCAGAGCGAGCGTCGCCAAAAATTTGCAGCGGCGGAGCATATCGTTTTCTCCCTGTCGCGAGTCTTTTGGCGCTGCTCGCGAGTCTTTTGGTGCGGCGGCGGAGCTTGCCGCGGCGCGCCGGCTTTGACCATACGGCGCAAGCGCGCAGGCGTCCCCGCGCGTTCGGTTATTTCCGCTCATTCCCGCGAAAGCGGGAATCCAGCGCTTCAAAAGAATTGGGTCCTCGCTTTCGCGCTGGGTGCGGTGGATGTGCGCGACGGCCTTCCCAACATCTGCGTCGGCCCGGCAAAGAACCTGAAGCGTTTCGCAGAAGGTAAGATCGATTTCGGATGACGCACATCGTCATGCTATGGATGCGGGCGGGGTAACGCCGTTTACAAGCGCCTTCACACGTTGCGGCAGTGGCTCGCAAAGGCCACCACCGAAAAGGATCTGATTGAAACTAAGGAAAAGAACATTCGCGACCGGATCAATTTCGAGCTAGATAAGATTGAAAGCGTTCGAGACAACTTGCCACGGAGATGGCAAAAAATCATCCCAGGCTGGTAATGAGAGGAATGGCCCAGAAAATCTCTCCCCTCGCGCCCGCGACCTTTCCCGACATGCCGCCGGTCGCCGGCGTGCGGCTCGCGACCGCCGCGGCCGGCATCCGCTATGCCGGGCGCACCGACGTGCTGCT
>JASHPU010000015.1 GCA_030037885.1 Xanthobacteraceae bacterium
TCGACCAGCGCGGTCGCATCTTCGAGCGCGAAACGGCGCGCCGGATCGATGAGCCAGCGCGGCAGAAAGCGCCGCGGCGCAGCGGCGAGCCGCTCATTGCCCGCACCATCGAGCCGCGAACCCACCGCGCGGAAAAGATCGGCGGCGAAATGCACCGCGAGCTCCGGCACTTCAAGCTCGGCCCGCTCGGCCTCGGCGGCGCTGTCGAGATAAAGCGCGGCGCTGCCGTCGCGGCCGATAAGCGCGATACCGTGGCCTTCGAGAATGCCGAAATCGCTGCCGTAGCGGAGATAATCGCCCTGCCAGGCGTTGCCGTAGAGCACGAGGCGGTCGATGCCGGCCTTGCTCATCGCGGCGGCCAAACGCTGACGGCGTTCCGCCGCAAGCCGACCTTGCATACCCCGCACCTACTTCACCGCTTCGCCTGCCGCGGCACCGGCGAAGGCGCCGGCGAGCCGCTCGCATGCGGCGCTGTCCGCCAAGGCATCGTGGCAGAGCCGCAGCCATTCGTCGACGCGCGCGGCGCCGAGCAGCGGATCGAGCACGCGGTGCGCCTTGTCGTCGAGTGCGGCGCGGTCGAGCGGATGCTCCGGGTCGCCGCGCGCCGCGACCACGCGGCGCTCGAAAAGTTGCCCGCCCGCTTCGACCTCGACCGCGGCTGGCCAGTGCCGCGGATAGAACGCGTCCAGCGTCGGGGCCGGTATCACCTCGATCTTCGCTGCCAGTCGCGTCACGGCCTCATCGCCATGCGGCGTGCTGCGGTCGACGTCGTAAAGCCGCTGCGGCGCCAGCGCGGCGAGCGCCATTTGATGCGCGACGCTCACCATGGTCGATTGCCGCGCGCCCGGCACGGCGCGCGTCGCGATCATCACCGCATAGGCCGTCGGCACGCGCACCCGCACCTTGTCGATCGCAGGCGGGCGCACGCCCTCTTGCAGCAGCGCGCAAAAGGCTTCGACCGCGGCGACCGCCTGCTTGGCCGAACAGAACGGTTTCATGCTCAACGATGAATAGACGGACGTGGCGCCGAGCTTGTCGATCAGCCCATCGCGGTCGAGCGCAATGCCGTGCGTGTCGGCGAGCCAATTTTTGTCCAGCAGCGCCGGATCGCCCGTATAACCCGCACGCGCCGCGAGCGCCGCAGCGACGCCGCCGGCCACTGCGTTTGCGTACAGAAACCACCGCCCCGACGGCGCGCCGTGAATGCGCCCGACGCCGCCCGCGATGAGCATGAGCGCGAGCGACAAGGCATGCGCGGCGCGGGCCTCGTCGAGGTCCAACATGCGCGCGGCAGCAGCCGCTGCGCCCGCCGGCACCGCCAGATAAGTCGGCCAGATGCCGCGATAAAGCGCCTGCGGTCCGTTGATGCCGAGGCCGAGCCGCGTCGTGATTTCGGTGCCGACCCAGATCGCACTGGCGACGCGCTCGGCATCGAATATGCGCAGGTGCTCCGCCAGCCGCAGCGCCACCGGTACCACGCCGGCGCTCGGCGTGGTGCACGAGGCAAGATGAATGTCGTCGATCTCGGTCAGCCTCGCCGCCGCCGCCTGCCGGCCGACCAGGCCCGCAAGTCCGGCATCGCCGCCGAAGTTCTGCAGCGCCCTGCCCTCCGGAATGTTGGCGCCCGCCAGCGCCGCGACGACCGTGTCGGCAACGTGCAGCGCGAGCCGCTCGCGCCCCGCCGCCGGCAAGTCGGACGCTTTCGCTCCGACCACGAACGCAGCTAATTCGGCAAGGACGCTCACGATGCGTTGGCTCAAGGCAGGCGATGTCTGTATATCCGTATTGGATTGATCACAGAAGCAGCAGCGGGCCAAGCCGCATCATGCCAACGGCGCTCAACGAGACCCACGATCCGGCGCCGCTGCCCTATCTGGATGATGCCGAAGACCACGCCCATGGCGGCCTCGCGATCACGCTCGAAGCGGAGCTGCGCCAAAAGGGCGAGTTCGATATGCTGCACGCCGCGCTCAAGCGCGTCGACGCGCAGCGATTGTTTGCAAACCGGGAAGGATAATGGCCGATGACGATGCAAGCGCGCATGGATTTTCGCAAAGCCTCGCCGCAAGGCGCCAAGGCGTTGGGCGAGCTGCATACCTTCGTCAAACGCTGCGGGCTCGACCACACGCTGCTGGAACTTGTCAAGCTGCGCGCCTCGCAGATCAACGGCTGCGCCCATTGCATCGACATGCACACCAAGGAGCTGCGCGCCGCCGGCGAGAGCGAGCAGCGGCTTTATCTGCTCGACGCCTGGGAGGAATCGCCGTTCTACTCTGACCGCGAGCGCGCCGCCTTGGCCTGGACCGAGGCGGTCACGCTGATCACCCAAGGCCACGTGCCGGACGAGATGTACGAAAAGGCGCGCGCCCAGTTCAGCGAGGAAGAGCTCGCCAACCTCACCCTCGCCGTCGTCGCCATCAACGGCGCCAACCGGCTCAACATCGCGTTCCGCACCGTGCCGGGCAGCTATCGCGTGGCGCGGCAACAAGCGGCGGAGTGACCTTCAGCTCGCCCCGCCGCGCAGCTTTGGCGACATAAGATCCGGCAAATAACGCGTCAGGGCGTGGCGATGCGTTCCACGCCTAACGTTCGGCCGGCCGCTTGGCGGCCGACTCTCGGAGCGCACCGCGCCCGCGTCGGGCGCCATGCTGGCTCACTACCAGCCCCAGCCTCCCCAACCCCAACCTGATCCGTAACCCCAACCCGGCCCATACCCGTAGTCGCAGTAGTCATAACCATAGCCATAGGAGGGATATGCGTACGGGTCACCGCAGTCCCCGCCATAATACGCATAGAGGCCATAGAGGCCGAGCCCCGGACCAAAGAAGCCGCGCCGGAAGCGGCCGAAGCGTCCGCCGCGAAAGGCGAAGTTGCCGCCGCGAAACGCGAAATTGCCGCGCGCGCCGACGCCCGGACGACCGGCAAAGCCCGGTCCGCCGAATGCTGCGCCGCCACCACCGAACCCGCCTGGTCCTGCCGCAAAGCCGCCGCCCGGATGCATACCGGGGCCTCCGCCGCCACCAATACCGCCACGCTGCGCCATGGCGCCGCTGACCGAAGTGGCGCTGAGCGCAACCGCGGCCGCAATTGCAAGCATCGACTTACGCATGAATACCTCCTTAGGGGCGCTGCCAAAGGCCCTCGCCGAAAAAACTCCCAGCCGCCGGGATGGTTGCACGCCCGGCAAACGCCGATCGCAAAATGACGGGCCGGCACGACACGACCGAAAGGCAAACTTTGCATTTTTCAGTGCGGCTTGTTTGTTGTTGGCCTCAACGCACCTGCCGAAGGTCGGCACGCCGCCGGGAACTTCGCGCGAACCCTCGCTAGAGCATGTTCCGCTGTAATCGAATCGAGTTCCTTCATTCGTCATTGCCGGGCGTGGGGTCCCCGCGACGCAAGCGTCGCGGGGAACCCGTCCCGGGCATGACGAGAACGTGGTGCATCGGCGCCCGTTCGCTCGCCGGCTCGCAAGGGCCTGACATTGCGGCCGGCATTTTTGCGCCAAACTCGCAAGGCGAGGAGATCGTGCCGGGCCGGCCCGCAAGTTCCCTGCGCTTGATCGCCGTGGCGGCCGGCAGTACCGTCTTAGCAATGGGACCGCTCGGGGAGGAGCGTGTCATGGCGTTCTTCGTCGTGGCGCCGGCGGAGCTCGGCGCATGAAGCTCTACGAGGGCAGGCGCACGATCGACGGCCTCGTCGTCACCGTCGACGGCGCGCCGCTGCCGGCGCATTGCGAGGTCAAGCAATTCACCACATACGGCTTCGAATGGACCTATGAGGGCGACAGCCCGCGCCAGCTTGCGCTCGCCATTCTGTTCGACCAGCTCGGCGACGCCGGCCGCGCGGTCGCCCTGTCCGAGCCCTTCATGAAAAGCGTCATCGCCAATCTCGACAACGATTGGCGGCTTTCCAGCGACGACATCGCGGGCTTTGCCAGCCGGCATGAAGGCCGCGCGCTGCAGGACGCTCATTGAGGCGAACGCCGGCAAGAGCGCCAAGGAGAACCGCATGATCGCTCAGCGGCAGGTCGATTTCCGCAACGAATACCGTTCGCGCATCCGCGGCTGGTATGACGGCTATTTCCACATCGTCATCATCTACGCCATGGGCGCCGCGGCCTTCACCATCTATGTGGCGCATATTCACAACGTCACGGCGCTCGAATGGCTCACGGTGCCGCTGACTTTCCTGTTCACCAACATCTTCGAATGGGCCGTGCATAAATACGTCATGCACCGGCCGGTCAATATCAAAGGGCTGCGCTCGATCTACGAGCGGCATACGCTCAATCACCACCAGTTCTTCACCGACGACGAGATGCGCTTCCGCGACCACAAGGATTGGCGGGTGACGGTGTTTCCGCCTTATGCGCTGGTCGTGTTCATCCTGATGTCGATCGTCCCGGCCGCGCTGCTCGGCTTGCTGCTCGCGGCCAATGTCGGCTGGCTGTTCATCGCCACCACGACCGGCATGTATCTGATCTACGAGTTCATGCATTTCTGCTGCCATGTCGACGAGAACGCCTTCGTGCGGCATTGTCCCTTCGTCAACACGCTGCGCCGCCACCACACCGCCCATCACAATGCGCGGCTGATGATGGAGGTGAACATGAACCTGACCTTCCCGATCGCCGATTGGCTGTTCGGCACGTCCGATCTCGACCGCGGGCTCGTCGGCACGCTGTTCAACGGCTACGATACGCGCCATCTGAAGAAGACTTTGCGCGGCGCGCCGAAGCGCCCGGACGAGGCCGCCGCGGCGCCGGTCGGCGCCAATTAGCGCATGTTCCGCTGTAATCGAATCGAGTTCCTTCATTCGTCATTGCCGGGCGTGGGGTCCCCGCGACGCAAGCGTCGCGGGGACCCCGTCCCGGGCATGACGAGAACGTGGTGCTATCTGAGCGAGATGTGCTCTAGAGCAAGCTTTCGGAAAGCCGCGAGGCGAAAATGCCGAACGATGTAAAAGCCGCGCTCTCCGCCGTCACGCTCGTCGTCGCGCTGGTGCTGGCCTATTGGAGCGGCTCGCCGATCCGCCACGATTTCTCGACCTTCGTCGTCGGCACCGCATTGTTCATGATCGCCGCAATGTGGGTCTTCCCCGAGGCCGGCGCCAAGAAGCGCGGCGCCGGACGGAGCAAATAGCGGCTTCCCGCACGCGGGGAGAGCGAGTGCTCTTAATGTATCTCCGGCTCCGGTATCCGCTCCGTGCCGCGCAAAAAATCGAAATCGCAGCCTTCGTCGGCCTGGCCGATGTGGTCTGAGAACATGGCGCCGTAGCCGCGCGGATATTTGGGCGGCGGCGGCTGCCAGGCGGCGCGGCGGCGGGAGAGCTCCTCCTCGCCGACGTGCAGATGAATGCGGCGCGCCGCGACCTCGACTTCGATCTCGTCGCCGGTGCGCACCAACGCCAGCGGGCCGCCGACAAAACTTTCCGGCGCCACGTGCAGGATGCAGGCGCCGTAGCTGGTGCCGCTCATGCGCGCATCGGAAATGCGCAGCATGTCGCGCACGCCGGCCTTGAGCAGCTTTTTCGGAATCGGCAATTGGCCCCATTCCGGCATGCCGGGTCCGCCTTTCGGGCCGCCGTTCTTGAGCACCAGCACGTGGTCGGGCGTCACGTCGAGATCGTCGCGCTCGACTTCGCGCGCCATGTGCTCATAATTCTCGAACGCAAGCGCCCTGCCGCGATGGTGCAGAAAACGCTTGTCGGCGGCGGCCGGTTTCATGACGCAGCCGCGCGGCGCCAGATTGCCGCTCAGCACCGCGGTCGCGCCTTCCGGATAAAGCGGCCGGTCGA
>JASHPU010000016.1 GCA_030037885.1 Xanthobacteraceae bacterium
CGCATCGCCGATCTTGTAAAAGCCTTCGTCGTCGAACGCCTCGGCGGTGAGCGCCGGCGAGCGCCAATAGCCGGGCGTGATGTTCGGCCCCTTCAGGCGCGCCTCAAACTTGCCGTCGCGCGCAACGAGCTTCAGCTCGACGCCCGGCAGCGGCACGCCGATATTGCCGGTACGCTCGGTCTCGAACGTGCAGGCGAGCGCCGCTGGCGCGGTTTCGGTCGAGCCGAGGCTGGAGAGAAAGATGATGCGCTCGCCGGTGGTGGCGATGGCGAGCTCCTGCAATTCGTCGCGCACGTGCTGCGCCAGCGACGCGCCGGCGTAGAACAGAACTTTCAGCCGGCTGAAGAAGCGCTGCCGCAACGCGGCGTCGCTGCGCAGATACGGCAGCAGCATCTCAAAGCCTTTCGGCACGTTGAGATAAATGGTCGGGCCGACGTCGCGCAGGTTGCGCACCGTGGCCTCGATCGCGCCAGGCAGCGGCCGGCCCTCGTCGATGTAGAACGAGCCGCCGTTGTCGAGCACCAGGCCGAAATCGTGATTGCCGCCGAAGGTGTGATTCCACGGCGGCCAGTCGACCAGCACCGGCGGCTCGTCGGCGAAGAATGCAAAACCGCAGCGGATCATTGCCTGATTGGCGCACAGCATGCGCTGGGTGTTGATGACGCCCTTGGGCTGCCCGGTCGAGCCGGAGGTGAACAAAATTTTGGCGATGCTGTCGGGGCCGACTTTTTGGTGCGCCGCGTCGACCGCGGCGCTCGGCTGCGCTTGCGGAAGCGCTGCAAACAGCGTCGCCGGCCGACCCGGCGGCGGCTTCGCGGTGACAACGATCTCGACGCCCTGCGGCACCGCCGCCGCAATGGCGCGCGCGAACGCCGCGCCGTTGGCGGCAAACACCAGGCGCGGCGTCAGAATGTCGATGATGGCTTTCAGCTTGCCGAAATCCTGCGACAACAGCGAGTAGGGCACCGAGATCGGCGCATACGGAATGCCGACATGCATGGCGGCAAGGCCAAGGAGCGCATGCTCGATGTCGTTGCCGGACAAAATCGCGATCGGGCGCTCGACGGAGACATCGCGCTCCAGCAGCGCCGCCGCGACGGCGCGCACCGACGCGAGCGCCTGCGCATAAGTGAGCGTGCGCCAGCCGCCGGCGGCGTCACGTTGCGCGAGAAACACCCGGTCGGGAGCCGCCGCCGCCCAATGCACCAGCCGCTGCGTCAGGTTCTTCGGATAATCCGGCAGCGGATGCGGCGAGCGCAGCACGATCGCGCCGTCGCCGCGTCGCTCCACCAAAACGTCGGCCGGCCCGAGCTTCACGGCCCGCAGCGGCGGCTTCGTTGGTAACGGAGTTGCTGCAGAAACAGTCGACAAGCGGAATGCTCTATCTTTTCACCTTCCCCTGGAGGGGGAGGGTCGGCTCGCATCGCAGATGCGAGCCGGGATGGGGTGACAGCCAAGCCGAATTTGCTGCGGCGCTGTCACCCCCACCCGGCCCGCTAGCGCGGGCCGACCTCCCCCCTCCAGGGGGAGGTGGTTCTTCAATCGGCATACGGAGCGATCGTACATCAGAGTCTCAGCTCCGCGCCACTTTCGGCCCGCGCTTTTCCAGAAAAGCTTTGAGTCGGGCTTTGGCTTCGTCGTCGCCCTGCGCGATGGCGGCGGCGAGCGCCTCGGCGGCGTAGCCGGCGGCGGGCTCGGCCCGCGCGATGCGTGGCAAGAGCTGCAGCACAGCGAAATTGGTGAACGGCGCATTGCCGGCGATGCGCTCGGCGAGTTCGAGCGCTTTGGCGAAGCCGGTGCCGTTGTCGACCAGATAGTGCGACAGCCCGAGCGCCTGGCCTTCTTCGGCGTCGAGCGTGCGGCCGGTGAGCATCAGCTCCATGACGCGCGAGACCCCGATCAGCGCCGGCAGCCGCACCGAGCCGCCGCCGCCCACATAGATGCCGCGGCTCGCCTCGGGCAGCGCGTAGAACGCCGAGCGCTCGGCGACGCGCACATGCGCGGCGGCGGCGAGTTCGAGCCCGCCGCCGAGCACCGCGCCGTGCAGCGCCGCGACCACCGGCACCTTGCCGAATTCGATGCGCTCGAAGGCGCGGTGCCAGGAGCGCGAATGCTCGACGCCTTCGAACACGTCGCGCTCGGCAAGTTCGGAGAGATCGAGGCCGGACGAAAAATGCTCACCCTCGCCGGCCAGTACCACCGCGCCGATGCCGTCGGGCAGCACGGAGAAAAACGCCTCGATGCCGGCCACCGTCGGATCGTCGAGCGCATTGCGCTTCTCGGCGCGCGCCAAGGTCAGCACCGCGACAGCGCCGCGCCGCTCGGCGCGCAGCGTCGAGGGCAGGTTTTGAGACATCGCGTCTGAACTTATCCTCGTCATCTTGAACCTGCAGGGGTCCGGCAGGGGGGACCTGTATCATCGCGGCTTAAATAGGAGGAGACTCAGAAACGCTTCGCGCTCTACGGCACTCGCCGCGTTGAACTGGGCTAAGGCATTGCGGGCGGCTCTCACGGCCAACAAAGCATCCGATGTCTTGACGCGGATTGAAGGATCGTAATCCGCGCGATGCCGCTTTCGCTGCAGTTCGAGAACCATGCCGGCGAATTGCTGAATGTCACGCCCAAATTTGCTCTGCGGAACATAGAGCGCGAGCTTCGGCGGCAGAGTTGGTTTCGCCGCATCGGTGCATAACTGGTATAAGGCCCATGGTCGACGCTGCGATAGACCAGTTCGTATTGACGTGTGCCTTGCTTGGTCTTGCCGACGAATTGGTTGGCTGCTTCCGCGAGCGTGAAGTGGAACACGGCGTAATAGGCGGCCGAGATGGCGCGCCGAATGTCCACTTGTCTTGGTGGTCCGGCTGCGGGTGGCTCGATCAGCCTGTTGGCCTGCTCCAGCAGGTGTTCAGGATTCAGAATCGCCAACGTCTTCAAGCTCTGCTTCGGTGGCGTAGTCCAAAATCGGAAAACGAGGGTCCCCCGCCGCCCGCATTTCATTCCAAACACGGATAAAAACATCGCCCGGATCGCCGTCTGCGAGCTGCTTCACAGCGTCCGGTGTGAGGACGATGGTAATCTGCACGGCATCCTCGCCGTCAAACGTGGCTGCCGGTTCTGTCATGACGCGGCGGACGCTGTTCGGCGCCGCATTGGCTTCGACCGCGCGGGTTACGATCTGAGCAATTTGATCTTCCTGGAGCATAAGCGCAGTCTATAGCAGTAACGTGGTGAAAGCACCTGTTTGACAGAGACGATTATCCTCTTGTCACAGGTATTTGACCCTGCCGGCCACGCCCCGTAAATAGCCCAAGAAACACATTGAAAAGACCACTTTCGAGGAGACGGTCATGCGTGAGGTTTTCGTCTGCGACGCGGCGCGCACGCCGATCGGCCGCTACGGCGGCGCGCTCGCCAAGGTGCGCACCGACGACCTCGCCGCGGTGCCGATCCGCGCGCTCCTTGCCCGCAACAAGGCGGCCGACTGGTCGCGGCTCGACGAAGTGTTTCTCGGCTGCGCCAACCAGTCCGGCGAGGACAACCGCAACGTCGCCCGCATGGCGCTCCTTCTCGCCGGCCTGCCGGCCGGCATCCCGGGCGTCACCATCAACCGGCTGTGCGCCTCCGGGCTCAACGCGGTCGGCGACGCGGCGCGCGCGATCCGCGCCGGCGAGATGGATTTCGCCATCGCCGGCGGCGTCGAATCGATGACGCGGGCGCCGTTCGTCATGGGCAAGGCCGACGCGGCGTTTTCGCGCGCGGCCGAAATCTACGACACCACGCTCGGCTGGCGCTTCATCAATCCGGTGCTCAAGGCGCAATACGGCGTCGACTCCATGGCCGAGACCGGCGAGAACGTTGCCGAGGAGTTTCAGATCACCCGCGCCGACCAGGACGCGTTTGCGCTGCGCTCGCAGCAGCGTGCCGCCGCCGCCATCGCCGCCGGCTATTTCGCCCACGAGATCGTGCCGGTCGAGGCGCCGGCCGGCAAGGCCGGCACCATCACGGTCAACGAGGACGAGCATCCGCGGCCCGACACTACGATCGAGAATCTGCAGAAGCTCAAGCCGATCGTGCGCAATCCCGGAACCATCACGGCCGGCAACGCCTCCGGCATCAACGACGGCGCCGCGGCGCTGATCGTCGCCAGCGAGGACGCCGTGAAGGCGCATGGCCTCACGCCGCGTGCCCGCGTGCTCGGCATGGCCTCGGCGGCGGTGCCGCCGCGCATCATGGGCATGGGCCCGGTGCCGTCGACGCGCAAGCTGATGGAGCGGCTCGGCCTGAAAATCTCCGACTTCGACCTGATCGAACTCAACGAGGCGTTCGCCTCGCAGGGCGTCGCCTGCCTGCGCCAGCTCGGCGTCCCCGAGGACGCCGGCCACGTCAATCCGCACGGCGGCGCCATCGCGCTCGGCCACCCGCTCGGCATGTCCGGCGCCCGCCTCGTCCTCACCGCCGTGCACGGTCTCGAAAAACAGCACGGCAAACGCGCGCTGGCCACCATGTGCGTCGGCGTCGGCCAGGGCGTCTCGCTGGCGGTGGAGCGCGTTTAACTCGTCATT
Organism: Xanthobacteraceae bacterium; assembly: GCA_030037885.1. Lineage (GTDB taxonomy): Bacteria > Pseudomonadota > Alphaproteobacteria > Rhizobiales > Xanthobacteraceae > BOG-931. The sequence goes on from JASHPU010000016.1 coordinate 4,563, forward strand.
CCGGGGCGCGCCCAACGGGTCCGGCCCGAAGTGGCCGGCCCGATGGCAGGCTCCGGCGCGAGCCCGCAATCCATAACCACGGCCCTTTCAGGAAAGTATCCATTTCGCCGGATTGTGATTATGGATTCCGGCTCTCGCTTCGCTCGGCCGGAATGACGAAATGAGTAGCCCGGGTTGAGCGCAGCGAAACCCGGGCTCGGTGTTGCGGCCCATATCGCCTTCATTTCCGCTTCAGGGCACGGATCACGCCATGGGGATCGAACCCGATGGCGGCGGCAATGTCCAAGAACTCCAGCACGTCCAGCCGGCGGTCGCCGCCCTCGTATTTCGCCACATAGGACGGCGGCTTGCCGAGCCGCTTGGCGACCACGGTTTGCGTGAGGCCGGCGGCGTTGCGCCGCGCCTTCAAGAGTTCCCGCAATTGCTTGTGGCGCTCGGTATGGATCGATTTCGCCATGGGGGCCCACCCTGGACTCCCATGAAAAAGGCTCTGGCGGATTCTCCCAAAATGGGAGAAAATGGGGAATGGCCGGCAGTCAGGAATTGACGATGGCGCAGAGTGCCAGCGCGTCGGGGGACAAGCGACGCTGCGACGCAGACCACGTGCGGTCGTTGAAGGAGTCGCTGCTCCTGGAAATCGCGCTGGCGATCGAAGCGCACGGCCTGACCGACGAGGCCGCCGCCGCCGTCGCCGGCGCGCGGATCGAAACCCTGGAAAACGTGCTGTGCGGCCGCTACGCGGCGTATGGCATCGTGCGCCTGATGCGCAGCCTCGCCCGCCTCGGCGTGCCGGTCAGCCTCTCCGTGACGCCGGCATCGACCATGCTCCGCGCCGGCGAGCGGAGGACGGTGATCCGATATCGAAGGCTAAAGCGGGCGTAGTCGTAGGGTGGACAAAGGCGCCTTTGCCTAACCCTACGCTCTACGAACTAAAACCCTCATCCTGAGGTGCTCGCGCGTAGCGCGAGCCTCGAAGGATGCAGGCCGAGGCGCCGAGGCCTCGCCCTTCGAGGCTCGGCGCGGAGCGCCGAGCACCTCAGGGTGAGGAATAAGTCAGCAAACAACCGCGGGTATTACGCCCCGCCGATCGGCCCGCCACGCTGGCTTGCGCTCTTCTCCTCCAGGGGCCGATCCTCCTCGACGATCTGCCGATACACTTCGAGGGCCGCGATGCCGCACGATGGGTTTCGCTGCGCTCAACCCATCCTACGGCCTACTTGCCGGCGGCAGCGCAATTATTTCCACCTTGGACAGATCGAGCTTGCGCGACGCGTGATCGATGTCGAGGCCGACGACGTTGCCGTTGGCATCGAAATCGACGACCAGGCCTGCGACTGTCGGTTTCCGGGTAATAGTGCAGCTTCATCGGCTTTCGTACACACAGCGGCCGCAGCCGGATTCCGCGTCGCGCGGCCATGCGGTTCTTGCGAATCATGACCCGAGTGCGCGGCCAAGGTCGGCGCAAACGGCACGAGCGCAAGACAAAAACTCACGTTGAATCAATACCTCGGCCGCTCGTGACGCAACAAGCTTGACAATCGTCCCGCGATCGTTTCTTAGGCGCGCCGCTCGCTCCTGAGGGATGCCTTTCGCGAGGGTGCTCCTGTAAGGCGGAAGCGAGTGCGGTTCCTGCGGGCGGCGCCACACACGCCGCTCCCGGGCGGTCCGGGTATCGACCCCCTCGACA
>JASHPU010000017.1 GCA_030037885.1 Xanthobacteraceae bacterium
GAGCGGACGTACTCTTATCTGCCGAGCCGCAACGGCGACACTCTGGCTGATCGCGTCGCGCAGCACGTGCTCAAGCGCCGCGCGCCGGATTACAGGCGCTACAGCTTCCTCGCCCGCGGCAGCGATGAGCGGCAATACTGCGCGCCGGGCGTCGACCTGCCCGTGGTGTCGGTCATGCGGTCGAAATACGCCGAATATCCCGAATATCACACCTCCAGGGACGATCTCTCGCTGATCACGCCGGCCGGCCTTGCGGGCAGCTTCGAAGCCTTGCGCGACTGTATCGATGCCATCGAGAGCGAGCGACGGTATCGCGGCACCGTATTATGCGAACCGCAGATGAGCAGGCGCGGGCTATATTCGGCGCTCGGCGCGCGCGGCATTCCGGCCGCCGTGCGCACGCGCATGAATATTCTTGCCTATTGCGACGGCGATCATTCGTTGCTCGATATCGCCGAACTGCTCGACCTGCCGATCGGCGAACTGTGCCCGTTCGTGGACGAGCTGCTGCAGCATAAGCTCATTGCGCCCGTCGATGCTTGATCCCTCGGAGGCTGCGGCGATCGCGTTCGAGCCGGTCGAACGATGCCCGTTGTGCGGCAGCCATGACCGGGTTCTGTTTGAGCGAGAATCGCTTCCCCCGCAACAGATTCATCTGGTGCGCTGCAGTCAGTGCGATTTCATCTACACCAGCGCCGTGGTGGCGGCCGGCCATGTAGCGCGTTTCTACAACGGCTACAATGTCGCGCGGGACGCCGCGCACGGCGAACTGCGCCGCAAGCGCGCGCTGATGTATAAGCTCGATGCCGCCTATGCTCGGCGCTTTCTGCATCCCAGCGGCACCAGGATACTCGACGTCGGTTCGGGAACGGGGGAGTTTGCCGCGCAGTTTCTTGATCGCTGCGAGGTCCATGCGATCGAACTGGACGACGCGGCGCGCGCCGCCTGCGCCCAGGCGTATCCCACGCTTCGGCTGTATTCCGGTCTGGACGACATCCCGCATGCCGCGGCGTTCGATGCGATATTGTTTCGCGGCACGCTGCAGTACATGCCGGATTTGCGCAACGTCGCGAACTGGTGCTGCGCCTGCCTTCGCGCCGGTGGATATCTGTTCGTGCTGGCGACGCCAAATGCCGAATCGATTCTGGCACAGCTGCAGCGCGAGCACTGGATGCTGGCCAACAAGGTGGAGCATCGCTACTGGTTTACGCGGCGCCACCTGATGCGGCTGTTCGGCAGCCGGTTCGCCCTGGTCGCCTATGATTTGCCGTATCTGGGAACGCCTTACGAGAACTACTCGGACGATGTTTGCAAGGTCGTCGCCATGATCGAGAGCGGTGCGGCGCGCGGCGAACGCGTGCCGTTCTTCGGCTCGATGATGAACGTCGTGCTCAGGAAAAAGATGATGCGGGCCGGCGCCACTGACGCGGTCGCATGTTAGACCGGCGAAGTGAAGTTCCGGGCGGGTTGGGGAGCGCTCGCACCGCGCCCTCGGCGCGGATTTTCACCAGCTGCGACGTCACGCACCTTATGGTGATCCTGCATCTGCGCCGTCACCTGCGGCGTCCGTCGCTGCGCGAATTTCTCATCTGGCATCCGCTGGAAAACGTCGCGCCCGTCGACCGGATCATGTCCATGATCGTGCCGGAAGCGGGCTTCGACGGCGCGCTCGACATGCGAGATTTCGCGTCGCTGAGGCCGCGAACGCAGCGCGCCGCCGCTTGGTGGTTCGAAGCGCCGCGTCGATTGCGCGAAGACGCCGCGAAACTGCACGGCTGGATGGCGGCGAACGGCATCGAAGAGGCGCGCGCCGAACTCTGGGCTGCCGATCCCTTCCACTTCAATGTCACCTTGCCGCGCGCGACGCTGCGGGAATCGATTCACGTCAAGAGTCCGCACTGCTTCAATTTTGAAGACGCGATGACTCCGTATCTCAAGAAACGCTTCGAGAAGGACTGGCGCAATACTTCGTTCGCAAAGCGGCACATCTATTATCCGTGGCTCCGCTGGTCAGCCGGAGTGGACATGCGGATCGATCGCATCGTCTACGACCGCGCCTACACGTTCGCCGCGCCAAGCCCATGGAGCGCAAACAGCGTCGATGTGTCTGAGTTGATATCGATCGAGGCTTTCGCCGCGACCTACGGCGGTTTGCCGACGCGTTTGCGAAGCGAGGTCGACGCGCTGCTGGCGCCGGTGCGCGCAAGCGCAAAACCGCTGGCGCTGCTGCTGCTGTTTGGACTTGGCGATGGCGATTTCTCGGCCACTCTCTATCAACGGGCCTTGACCCGGATTTTCACCGAACACGCGCAGCAGCTTCGCGACTGCACGCTGGCGGTGAAGTGGCACCCGGGAGCGAGCGGCGGACGAGAGCGGCTGCTTGGCGAATGGATGCGAGCCAATCTGCCCGCCCGCATCCATGAGATCGATCATCCGTTGAATTTGGAATTCATGTTGCCGCAGTTGCAGCCTGATTACGTCCTTGCCGGTCTTTGCGGCGGTCTGCCGATCGTGCGGGACCTGCGCGCCGGGCGACCGATCATTCTTGCCGAATGGCTCGACCTCTATCTCGCCGAGCGGCCTGGTGAGGCTGACGGGGTGGGGCAATTCCTGCACGGCATCGAAGTCTGGTAGCGGTCGGGCGATGGATATCAAAAGCCTGGCCGCGAACGCGAAAGCCGCATGGGCGAGGCGAGCCGGTCCGGGCGACTTTATCCGGCGGATGATGTTGGTTTACTCCGGCCATCTGCCGTCGGTACTTGTCCGTCGCGAGTGGACCATCGGCTGCAATTATCCGAGGCCGATTGGTCGCCTGCAACTCTGTCTGCGCTCGAATAACGGCGCCGACGCGTTCGTTCATTCCGAGATTTTCGAGCACGAGTATTACCGCCTGCCGTTCCGGGCTGCGCCCAGAACGATCCTCGATCTGGGCGCCAATACCGGATTGTCCGCAATCTATTTCGCCCGACTGTTCCCGGACGCCGAACTGGCCTGTGTCGAGCCGGCACCTGATAATCTGCGCGTGCTTAACAAAAATCTGGAACTAAACGGCGTGCACGCGGTGGTTATCGCCGCGGCAGTCGATGCCGCGGACGGCCGCACTCGCCTCGAGCTTGGCGAGCGCGACTACGGGCACCGCATCGTCGCGCGCTCGTCAGGCGGTTCGCGGCCCACGCTGGACGTCGAGGCGGTCAGCGTGCCGACCGTTTTGGGGCGCCTGTCCTGGGAACGGATCGGTCTGCTTAAAGTCGATATCGAAGGCCATGAAGCGGTATTGTTCGCGCGCGATTGCGATTGGCTCGACCGCGTCGACGCGATGTGCATCGAATGGCACGTCGAGGGCGGCCCGGAGCACCTCGCGGCGCTGGCCGAGCGGTTCGGCTTTGCCGCGCCGTGCCGGCTACCCGGCAACATCTGGCTGCTGACCCGGCAGCACTGTGGGGCCGAAGCGGCCGCCGCGCCGTGCTGAACATTTTTTACGAAGAGCCGGAAGCTGACCGCTGGCTATTGTTCGACCGCTTTCCGCGCCGCCTGGTGCGCCGGCTGCGGCGGGGCCGGCAGCGCGTCGGTGGTCAGATGCGGATTTTTCTCAATCTGTGCGCCGGGCTCGATCGCATCGGCGTACACTATCGCGTCAACGATTACCGTCATGCCAAGCGCAATCCGCGGCAACTCGCCTGCATCATCGGCAAGCCGCACGTGCTCGACAAGATCGAGTGGCAAAATCCCATTCTGTTCGGGGCCGCTGTGTTCTCGCATCCGAGCGAGGATCCGCACCTGCTGCAAAGACGGCCGGTCAAGCGCGTCTTGCTGCCAGGCCCCTGGATGAAGGACATGTGGAAACTGCATTGGGATGCCGCCGTCGCGGTGTGGCCGGTCGGTATCGACACCGCGCGCTGGCGCCCTGCGGACAAGGCGCGTAAACGCTTCGACGTTCTGCTGTACGACAAGCTGTTGTGGGAGCGCGCGCACAATGAAACGCATCTGATCGAGCCTATCCGCCGCAAGCTGGCGGACGCCGGCCGCAGCTGTCGGGAGATTCGCTACGGCTTTTATGCCGAGGAGGAATTTCAATCGGCGCTCGCCGAGTGCCGCACCATGATCTTTCTGTGCGAGCACGAGACCCAGGGCATCGCCTACCAGCAGGCGTTGGCCTGCGACGTTCCGATTCTCGCTTGGGACCGCGGCGGCTGCTGGCGCGATCCCGCCTTCTATCCGCACCGTGTCAGGTTCGCGCCGGTGACGTCGGTGCCGTATTGGGACGAGCGCTGCGGCCGGACGTTTGCGTCGATCGCAGAATTCGACGATGCCTGGGCGCAATTTTGGGCCGAGTGCCGGTCGGAGCGTTTCAACCCGCGAGCGTACATCCTGGATAATCTGACGCTGGAAAAATGCGCGCAGCATTACGTTCAGCACGCGCGCGAGCTCGCCGACGCGTGAGGCGGGAATGGCGTCGCGACAGCCAAACCCTTTGCAGCAAGGCTACCGTGTTGAACAGCGTCCATGACTTCGTGCTGCGGCTGCCATCGTTCAAAGGCAAGGCCCGGATCGAAGCGCTGCTGCGCGGCACACTGCCGCATATCTGCGAGACTCGTTACGGCTTTCGCATGGAGCTCGATGCCGAGGAATGGCCGCAGATCGAGCTGCGCGCGGCGCGCTGCCTCGAGCCGCGGACCAGCGCGTTGTTCGAGCGGCTGCTGCGGCCCGGCGGTGTCTGCGTCGATGTCGGGGCCCATGTCGGCTATCATTCGCTGCTGGCGCGCCACTTGGTCGGCGACAGCGGCCGTGTCTACGCCATCGAGCCGCAGCCGCATAACTGCGCCATGCTGTTGCGCAACGCCGCGCTCAACGGCTTCGACAATATCGTGGCCGTTGCCGCCGCAGCGGGCGCGAGCGACGGCTGGATCGCGTTGAAGACGCAATCGCCTCGCGATCGATCGCGGCTCACGCTGACTGGCATCGGCGTCAACGATGGCGCGCTGGCCTTTGTCGTGCCGGTCATCAGCCTCGCGTGGCTGTTCAAGACGCAAGATATCAAGCGCGCCGATGTGCTGAAGATCGACGTCGAAGGATACGAAATCGAGGCGCTGCAAGGCATGGGTGATTCGCTTGCCGCCGTCGAAAACCTGATTGTTGAAGTTCTTCCCGGCGCGCCGTCCGAACGCAGCTTGGCCATCGCGGACGCGCTGCAGGACGGCGGCTTTCAGCTCTTCGACGTCACCGGTGCTGCTTGGCAGCCCGGCCGAACATGTATCGAAAATAACGTCTGGGCGCGGCGGTCATCGCTGTAGGTCGCTCATCGGGGAACCCTAGGGGTATGCGCAGCATTTCGGTCAGGCACAACGCGGACCTGACGTTGTTCCCGCGCATCGCCAGAAAGCTCGAGGGCATCGCCGGCGAAATCGAGCAGCGGACCTGGGCTTTGGCGGGATTCGATGCCCGCGTCGAACGGGTGGTCGCGCTCGCTCACGGCGATGCGCTGTACCTCGATCATTTGCGCGAGCCGTTCTTTATCGACGATCGGCCGCCGGACCGCTCGGCATGGATCGAACGTTGGCGCCAAATCTTTTCGATCGCTTGACGAGATCGTCTGCCGTGCAAGCGCCTGGCCCGGACGCTATGGCCCCGGTCGAGGGCGCGCGTCCGATCGATCGTACCCTGATCGGCTATGGCCGCGCCTTCGAGCATCCGTGCAAAGTCCGCTTGGTCCGTTGGCTCGCACGCCGCCTGGCGGCGGGGCGGGTCATCGTAAAGTATGCAGCCGGCGCGGTCGTCGCCATCGATCCGCAGGACTATGTCGGCTGGTCGATCTTCAGAACCGGCACATACGAGCCGCAGACGCTTGCCCTGGCGCTTCGCCTCATGGCGGCCGAACCGGGATTGTTCATCGATGTCGGCGCCCATTTCGGCTGGTACACCTGCGCGATGGCCTCGATCCGCGGCACCAAGGTGCTCAGTATCGAACCGGATGCGGAGAACTGCGCGGCGCTACGTGTCAATGTCGCGCGCAACAAATTTCAGAACGTCACAGTCTGCAACGCCGCAGTCGGTCCGGGCGCGGCCTTGCTGGCGCTGTCAAGGCGGTCCCCCGCCAATTCCGGAACGGTGGCTGTGGCCGCCGATGCGACGGCGTCAAACGGGCAGCAAAACTGGGTGGCTGCGGTCGCGCTCGACACGGTGCTCAACGCGCTGATGCGGCCCGCGGTGCGCCCTGTCGTGGTGAAGATCGACGTCGAAGGTTTTGAGCCCGCGGTGCTGGCCGGGCTCGACTTCGACGGACCGTTTCGGCCGAAGCACGTGCTGATCGAATGCGACGATACGCTCTGTGCCCGATCCTGGGGTTCGCGCGAGCGCTTCGCGGCGTTTTTCGCGGCGCGCGGCTACGATTTGTTCGACGTGTCCGGAAGACCTTTCGCGTGCGACGTCGCCCTGCCGGAGGCGAACGTTTGGGCGCGCGACCGCGGCAGCGCAGCTTGACCGGATGCCGCCGCTCGTCTCCGTCATCATTCCCTGTCGCGATGGCGCCGCCTGGCTTGGCGCGGCAATCGAGTCCTGCCTCGGCCAGAGCTGGACACATCTCGATATCATCGTCGTCGACGATGCGTCGGCCGATGGCAGCCGAAAGGTTGCCTGGAGCTATCGCAATCGCGGTGTCGTCGCGCTCGACAGCCCGCGCCGCGGCGCAGCCGCCGCGCGCAATGCGGGGCTGCAGCGCGCGCGCGGTGAATTCATCCAATTCCTCGATGCCGACGACGTGCTCGATCCTGAAAAAATCCGCATCCAGGTCGAGCGCCTGGCCGATGCGCCGGCCGGCGCCGTGGCGTCGGGCGCGTGGGCGCGTTTTCGCGAGCATCCGAGCGAAGCCGTGTTCGCGGCCGAGCCGGTTTGGCGCAGTTTTTCGGCGCCCGAGGAATTTCTCGTCGCCTCGTGGCTCGGCGGCGGCATGATGGCCAATTTCGCCTGGCTTAGCCCGCGTGCCGTTCTCGATCGCGCCGGCCCATGGGACGAGGCGTTGAGCCTCGCCGACGACGGCGAATATTTCTGCCGGGCTTTGCTGGCCGCTTCTGCGGTCGTGTTTTGCGGCAACGCGCGCGGCTTTTACCGCTCTACGGCCGCACCCGGCCTGAGCCGGCGGCGCGATCGCGCCGCGCTGGTCTCGGGTTTCGCTGCAATCGATCTATCGTGTCGGCGTTTGTTGCAGCGGTGCAGTTCGCCGCCGGCCAAAAGGGCTTGCGCGACCAATTATCTGCGCTTCGCCTACGACGCCTATCCGGACGCGCGCGACCTCGTGGCGCTGGCGGAACGGCGGGCGCACGAACTCGGCGGCAGCGAACTGCGGCCGGGTGGCGGCCGTGCGTTTCAGCTTCTGGCCAAAGGTTTCGGCTGGAAATTCGGCAAACACTGCCAGCGCGCTTGGCATCGTCTCAAGGCGCGGGGCGCCGGAGCATTGCCATGAGCGCGGCGCGGCGAGCGCGCATTGTCATTCTCTCCGGCAGCAGCCTCAGTCACAATCCGCGCGTGCTCAAGGCGGCGGGCACATTGGCCCGCGCCGGTCACGAGGTCACGGTGCTCGGCGCATGGGTCGACGCCGATTTGAAGGCGCAGGATGGGCGCCTGTTGCGGAATACGCCTTTCTGCTTCGTGCCGGTGCTCGATACCACGCGATCGGGATGGTGCGTGGCGGAGCAGGCTCTCCGCCGCGTGCGGCGCAGGGCCGCGCATCTGGTGCATCGGGCGACCGGCCGGGAAAGTCCCGATCAGCTCGGTTATGCGGTGGCGCTGCTGCTGGCGCGCGCAAGCGCGATCGAGGCCGACCTTTACATCGCCCATTCCGAGCAGGGTTTGTACACGGCATGGCAGCTCATGCGGCAGGGGCGGCGCGTCGGCGTCGACATGGAGGATTGGTTTTCCGAGGATTTGCTGCCGCAAGCGCGCCGCAGCCGCCCGCTCAAGCTGTTGCGTCTTCTCGAAGGCGAATTGCTCAGGCGCGGGGCTTATGCTTCCTGTCCGTCGCGCTCGATGAGCGCGGCGCTCGCCGGCGCATACGGCGGCAAGGCTCCCATCGTCATCTACAACGCTTTCCCGTGTGCCGACCGGCAGGCGTTCGACGGCCAGCGCTGCGATCGTCGCGATACGGCCTTGCCGTCGATCTTTTGGTATTCGCAAACGCTCGGCCCCGGCCGTGGTGTCGAGGATTTGGTCGCCGCGCTGCCGTTCCTGGAGAGCCGTGCCGAAGTTCATCTCCGGGGCCGCGCTGCCGCCGGGTTCGAGGCCCAGGTCAGGAGCCGCTTGCCGGACGCCTGGCAGCAGCGCGTGTTCGTTCATCCGCTTGTTGCCAACGACGAACTCGCGTCGCGGATTGCCGAGCATGACGTCGGCTTTGCCGGCGAGAGGCCCGACTGCCGCAGCCGCGATCTCACGGTCACCAACAAGATGTTACATTATCTGCCCGGCGGCCTCGCCGTCGTCGCCAGCGACACCGCCGGCCAGCGCGAAGTTGCCGTCCAAGCTCCCGGCGCGGTTTCGCTCTATGAGGCTGGCAATCCGCGTTCGCTCGCGCGGGCGCTTGCTCCGTTACTCGAATCGCCGGAGCGATTACGCCGCGCTAAAGCGGCAGCATTGCAAGTCGCGCAGGAATTCTTTTGCTGGGAACGCCAGGAATGCACTTTGCTGACCGCCGTGGCCGGCGCTTTGCGTGCTCAGCCCGTTGGCAAGCCGATTTGATGTTTGTGCCGAAGGACAATTACCTCCGAGCCGGTAAGCGTCGGCAGGCATGATCTGATAGTCGCTGCCGCTGTGAAGGTTTTTCCGGCCCGCACGGACGACTTGCAAGACGCGTCCAGCGTGCAAACGACTCAATTATGAAAATCCTTCTTCCGGTCGATCCGTTTTTGCCTGTGCCGCCGAAGTTGTATGGCGGCATCGAGAGAATAGTTGCGAGCCTCATCGCAGCGTTGCGACGCGGGGGCCACGAAGTGGGCCTGATCGCACATCGGGACTCGTCTGCGGCCGCCGATTTCTTCATGGCCTGGCCGCACGCTCCGCCCAGCTCGGCTGCGGCTCATCTCTCGAATGCGCTAGCTCTACGTAAGGCAGTCCAGCGATTTGAGCCATCCATTGTGCATAGCTTTTCGCGCCTGCTGTATCTCGTCCCGCTCCTCGCCTCCCGCATGCCAAAACTGATGTCCTATCAGCGGTTCACTGGCGGCCGGCAAATATCGCTTGCGGCGGCGGTTGCAGGCCGCTCCCTGATGTTCACCGGCTGCAGCCGCTTCATAGCGGCGATGGGCGCCAAATCGGGTGGCACTTGGCGCGCCATTCCGAATTTTGTCGATACCGACTTTTATCGATTCCAGCCGCGCGTGGCGGCTGATGCGCCGCTGGTGTTTTTGAGCCGTATCGAGCCGATCAAGGGCGCCCATCTGGCAATTGCGGTGGCCAAGAAGACCGGACGGTGCCTGATGCTTGCAGGCAATTATGCCGAACAAGGCGCCGAGCGCCGGTATTGGGATGAGGTCATCGGGCCGCAACTGGGCAGGAACGGCATCGAGTATGTCGGCCCGGTGGACGACCAGGCAAAGAACGAACTGCTCGGCTCATCTGCTGCCATGATCGTGCCGATCCAGTGGGACGAGCCCTTCGGCATCGTGTTCGCTGAAGCGTTGGCGTGCGGCACGCCGGTGATCACTTGCCCGCGCGGCGCGTTGCCGGAGATCGTTCGCCACGGGGTCGAGGGATATTTCATTCACGACGTGGAGGACGGTTGTCGCGCCGTTACCGACCTTGGCGCGATCGACCGCGGCGCGTGCCGGATGCGCGCCGAGCAAGCGTTCTCTGCCGCAGCGGTGGTGCCGCAATATGAAGCGCTCTACCAAGAGCTGCGGCACGGAGCGGTTCTTTCATGAGCATCATTCGCCGCGTGCTGCTCATCATCTGCGACACGTCGTGGATGCATGCGCATCTTGCGGCAGGCTGGCGCCTGACCGGCGCCACGGTCGCGGTCGAGCAGTTCGGCTCGACCATGGGCCGCGGCTGGGATGCGGCCGGCGAACGCGAGCATCGCGAGCGCAACGCCCGTTGGCGCAAGGTGGCGTCCGACATGGCCGCGGGCGGCGGCCTCGACCTGATTTTTCTGGTGGCGCTCGATGACGTGCTGGAAGACGAAACGCTCATTCATTTCCGCAGGCTCGGCGCGAAATTGGTGCTGTACCACGTCGATATGCTGTCGCAATGGTACCGCTCGATCCGCTCCAGCCGGTTCATGGACCTCGTCTGCTACGCGGCCGCCGATCACGTAAAATATTTTCAGGAGCGCGGCATCAAAACCTTGCGGTTGGGATTTGGCGCCATCGTGCCACCCGGTGACGAGGCCGCTGCGCCGCCGATCCGGTACGACGGCGTGCTGTACATGGGCTCGCCGTGGCCATATCGGCAGCGGGTGCTCAAGGAGATCGCGCAAGCCGGCATTGCGCTGCGCGTCTACGGCAACAATTGGCACGCCGAGCGGCCGTGGCCCGCCATCCCCGGGGCGCGCGCCAAACTCATGCACGATCTTGGTGCTTATTTGCTGCCGCGGCTGCGCGAGGAGGGCCTGCCGTTCGTGCGCGGCATGGCGCGGCGCTGGTCCGGCCGGGAGCGGGCGACGGTGGATGTGGCTGTGCTTCCGGCAGGGGTCATTTGCGGCCGCTACGAAACGGATGAGTTTGCAGCACTGGTGCGCGGCGCCGCGATCAATATCGGGTTTACCCAGATGGACGCCGATCCGCGCCGCGAACAGCCGCGCCAGCTTCGTCTGCGCGATTTCGAAATTCCGGCCTGTGGCGGCTTTTATCTGGCGCAGTCCTGCCCCGAACTGCCGCTGTATTACGACATAGGCCGGGACATAGCAGTGTGGGATTGCGCTGCCGACGTCGTGGAGCGCATTGATTATTACCTGACGCGGCCTGACGAGCGCGCGGCCATCGCCCGCGCCGGGCGCCGGCGCGTGCTGCTCAATCACACCTGGCTCCATCGATTCGCCAGCATCGCCGAAGCGCTCGGCATGACGCTGCCGGCCAGTGTCGAAACAGAGGCGAGCGTCGCGTGAGACACCGCGTGCTGATCGTGGTCAGCAGCTATCGTCCGGCCATGCTGGCCGACATGCAACGGGCGCGCGCTTTGGCCTGGGAATTACCGGCGCTCGGCTGGGACGTCGAAATCCTTACGCCGGCGCCGAGCGAGGTCCGGCAGGACGCCATCGAGCCCGATGCTGACGGATTCTTTGCCAAGGACACGCCGGTGCATGAGGTGCGCGCCTGGCTTGCGCCGTTGTTCGGTCTCGTCAGTTTGGGGTCGGGAGCCTGGCGAATGTGGCTGCCGATGTACCGGCGGGGGCGGACCCTGCTGGCTTCGGGACGATTCGATTTGGTCTATTTTTCCACCACAGCATTCAACTTCTTTTCTTTCGGCCCGCTTTGGCGCTCGAAATTTGGCGTCCCATACGCACTCGATTTTCAGGATCCTTGGGTGCTGCCGGCGCATCGGTATCGCGGTCGAGGCTGGAAAGCTCGTCTCTCGGCATGGCTCGATCCGAGTTTGGAAAAAAAAGCCGTGCGCGAAGCCGCAGGTCTGATCGCCGTATCCGAGGCCTATATCGCGGCGCTTAAGCGGCGCTACCACAAGCACTCGCCAGCTTGGCTCGAGGCAGGCCGGCACGCTGTCATTCCGTTCGCGGCCGAAGAGCGCGATCTGATCGAAGCGGGCAGGGGACATTATCATGCCGGGGAAGCGAATGGGCGCGAACTCGTGTTGCTCTATGTCGGGGACGGGCCGACCCGAGGGCGGTCATTTTCCCTGATCTGCCACGCGCTGGCGCGGCTGCGCTCGCGTGGCTGCGAGTTGGCGCCCCGCGTGCACATTCGGCTCTTCGGCACCGGCAGGCCTGGAAAGCATGACCAGCAGCCGGTCTTGAAAGCAGCTGTGCATGGTGCCGGAATTGCCGACCTTATCGAGGAACAGCCGCGGCGCGTGCCTTATCGGCGGGCTCTTGAACTCATCCTTGCGAGCCGTGGCCTGTTGATCCTCGGTGCCGACGATTGCGGCTACGTTCCATCAAAACTGTTCGGCTGCGCGCTCTCGGGAAAGCCGCTGCTCGCCTGTCTGCGCCGCGATGGACCGGCTTATGCACAGTTTCAGTCTGAGCCGCGTCTCGGCCACGCGCTGTGGTTCGATCAGACCGCAACCATGCCGCTCGACGAAGCGGCGGCGGTCTGCGGCAAATTCCTTAAGGAAGCGGCGGCGGGCATCACGTTCGACCGGCGGCCGTTTTTAAGGGCGCATCTCGCTCCCGCCATGGCGCGCCGACATGTCGAGCTGTTCCAAGCCTGTCTCAATCATGGGACGGCGCGCTGAACCATGCCGGAACGACAGACACGGCTGGCGATTGTCGTCTCGCATCCTATTCAATATGCCGTGCCGCTCTATCGGCGCCTGGCGCTGCGAGGCGATCTAGAGCTCAAGGTGTTCTTTACCTGGCACGATGGTCGCGAGGCGATCCAAGACCGCGGCTTCGCGCGGCCCGTCGCCTGGGACATTCCGCTGACCGGTGGCTACGAATTCGAGCTTGTGCGCAACGTATCATCCGATGCCGGCACCCATCGCTTTCGCGGCTTGCGCAATCCCGATTTGCTCAAGCGAGTCGTGTCATGGCGGCCGGACGTGGTCCAGATCACGGGCTGGGCGTGGTCTTCACATCTGCAGTTGCTGTGGGCGCTGCATCGGCGCCGCGTAGCCACGCTGTTTTTCGGCGACTCGCATCTGCTCGACGGCGAAGCGGCCAGTCCGCGGCGCTGGCTCAAGGCTGCGCTGTTGCGCCGTGTCTATGCTTGGCCAACCGGCATTCTCGTGGCGGGCTCCGCCAACCGCGCCTATTTCGAACGGTTTGGTGTTCCGCCGGAAAAATTGCATCCGTGCCCGCATGCGATCGAAGTCAGCCGATTTGCTGCGCCGCAGGCGAATGTCGACCACGAGGCTGCGCGCTGGCGCGCCGAACTGCAGATCGACCGCGGCCGCAAGGTGCTGCTCTATGCCGGTAAGTTCGAGCCGAAAAAGCGCCCGGTCGAGCTCATGCGCGTCGTGGCCGGTTTGCGCGATCCGTCGATCATGCTGGTCCTGATCGGCGGCGGCGCGTTGCAGGCCGAGATCGACGCGTTGGCCGCCGCGCAGCCGTCGCGGTTTCGCGTGCTGCCGTTTCAAAACCAGAGCCGCATGCCGATCGTGTATCGGCTGGGTGACGTCTTCGTCCTGCCGTCTTCGCATGCGGAAAGCTGGGGTCTCGCGGTCAACGAGGCGCTGGCCTGCGGCACGCCGGTGATCGTCAGCGATCGCGTCGGCTGTGCGGCCGACGTCGTCGATCCCGGTTGCGGCCGCGTCTTTGCCTGGAACGACTGGTCGCAATTCGCTGGCTGCGTGGAGGCGGTGTTCGGCGGTGTCGGGCGGCTCGCGGCGATGCGCCGGGCCGCGCGCCAACGGGCTTGGGCTTTCGACGTATCCGTGGCGGAGGCCGCGATTGCCGCAGCCGTGCAGAAAGTGAATCATTCACCCGGCGCGGACAGGGTCGGCGCGGAATCCGGATTGCAGATCGGCGCTTCGAGCGTCCGTTAGGCGCGTCTGGCGCGTTCGATCACGATCTGATCGCACAGTGCCCTGATCGCAAAGGTGGGATGGGGGAAATGCGCTTCCGCGGCGGCAACCAGTTGCGCTTTGGTGGGAAAACCTTCTTCCACGCCGAAGCGACGAAAATCGTCGATGCTTCCCGGCCGATTTTATGCTAATAGAATGATGATGACGCCCAAGCAAGCTCGACTCGATCGAGCTGAGAGGCGGGGCTGCCTGGTGATCAGCCGATGCGCGTGACGGCCGCAGACCATTCATCATTCCGCGCGATGGACCCGCGGCAGCTCGGGTTTTTTTTTACTGCAGTGATGGCTGTCGCGTTGTTGCTCAGCTTTTTCGCCCAGGATTCCATCGCTTATCTGTGCGTGACGGTGCCGGTGCTCATACCGACCTTTCTATGGCTGAATTACGGGGCCTTCGGAATACCGGTGCTGCCGGTGGTCGCGGCGTTATTTTATTTGTACTACGCGATGCCGCTGCTCTTGGGCGACACGCTACAAATCTACAAAACGTCCGAGCTGGTGTGGGCAGCGTTGTCGGTTGGATATTTCCTCACCGCGGCATCATTTGCGGCTTGGCCGTTTCTGGGTACGAAGCGCCACAAGAACCGCCCGGCGCTGACCAGGGGCGCCGCGCGCTATGCGCGATCCATCACGGAGCAGTTGTTGCGCAATGTCGCATTGGTCGAGGATTTGTATCGACTGATTTTCGTGGGGCTTGCTACCGGCATCGTCTTCAATGCGGCGGCGGCCGCTGGCAAGCTCGGCTTCCTCGGCAGCTTTTCGGGTTTTGTTCGCGCCTGCGTGCTGCCGTTGACTTACGTGGCTTGCTATCTGACGGGGTATGCGCGCGGTGTCGGACTATTGCGGGGCCCGCGCTGGGTGTGGACATGCGGCGGTTTTCTCGCGGCGACCGGGATGTCGATGAGCGGACTATTCATGGTCGGCGGCGCCATGAATATCGCTGCAGTCATGCTCGGCTACGTTTTGGGCACGAAGCGGCTGCCGTGGGCGGCGATGATACTGGTGTTTGCAGTACTGAGCATTCTTAACGCCGGCAAGGGCGACGTGCGCGAGATGTATTGGGAGCGCGACAGCCAAGCGGTGGAAAACGCCTCGTTGACGAAAATTCCCGGCATGATGACGGATTGGTTCGTCGCCGGGATCAGCAATATCGGATCGACCGCACGGGCGAGAAATCCGACCCTGTTGGAGCGTACATCGCTTCTGCACATGGTCTTGGCCGTGCAGGAGGCAACACCGCGGGTCATCCCGTACCTCGAAGGCGAAACCTACGCGATGCTGCCGTCGATGCTGGTGCCGCGTTTTTTGGAGCCGGATAAAATCGAAAGCCAGGCGGTGCTGAATCTGCTCAGTGTGCGCTATGGCCGCGAAACCGCGGAAGATGTCGGGAAGACCACGATCGGCTGGGGCATGGTGGCCGAGGCCTACGCCAACTTCGGCAATTTCGGCGTGGTGGCGGTCGGCGCGATGTTCGGTGCGCTGTGTGGCTTTTTGATGCGGCTGAGCGCCACGGCCGGGCCGACATCGATAGCCATGCTGACCGCAATCACTTCGACGCTCACCCTCTGCAACTTGGAGGCCGATTTCTCCTACATCATGGTCACGTTGTTCCAAACCATCGCCGGCGTCTGCATCTTTGCCGCGCTTCCCAGACTCCGGGCTCGCCGGTCTGCCATGGCCAGATCTGTTTCAACATAACCCGCTGCCGAGATCGTTAAGCGCAATCGCGCCGACCGAAAGATCCATGCGGCTCGTGCACGTCGTTCCGACCTATCTGCCGGCCAGACGCTATGGCGGCCCGATCGTCGCTGTTCATGGCCTTTGCCGCGCGCTCGCCGCGCGCGGCCACGAAGTGGAGGTCTACACCACGAGTATCGACGGGCCGCACGACAGCGCGGTGCCGCATTGCGCGCCGGTTATGCTGGACTGCGTGAAGATCCGATACTTCCTTTCGCCGTGGCTGCGCCGCCTATCGTACGCGCCGGCTTTGAGCGAGACGTTGCGCCGGGAAATCCACGGGGCCGACGTTGTGCACCTGCACTCAGTCTTCCTTTGGCCGACCTGGCGGGCGGCTCGGATCGCGCGGGCGGCGAACGTGCCGTACGTGATTTCGCCGCGTGGCATGCTGGTCAAGAAATTGATCGACAGTCGCAATCGGTTGATCAAATCCGCATGGATCGGCTTGATCGAGAAGTCGAACTTGGAAGGCGCTGCGGTCATTCATGCGGCCTCCGAAGTGGAACGGGAAGAGATCGAGAAATTGGGATGGCGATTACCGCGTATGACGGTGCTGCCAAACGCCGTCGACGATGTTATGCCGGTCACCCAAAACGCCATGCCATCGCCGGAAATCGTCGACCTGGGTCGCGAAAATCCACTTGTTCTGTTCTTCGGCCGATTGGCGCGTGTGAAAGGCTTGGACCGTCTCTTGCAGGCGTTCGCGAGGACGAAACACGGCACCCTTGCAATCGTGGGAACCGATTACGAGGGACTTGCGCCTCAACTCGTGGCGCTCGCTCACGAACTCGCGATCCAGCACCGGGTCCGTTTCGTGCCGCGCACGATAACAGGAGCGGATAAGGAGAGTGTGTTTGCGTCTGCGCGCGTATTCGTGCTGCCATCCCACTCCGAGAGCTTCGGTAATTCCGTGCTTGAGGCGATGCAACGTGGCTTGCCGGTCATTGTCACGCCCGGAATCGGCGCCGCCGAAGTGGTGAGGGAATCTGGAGGCGGCCTCGTGGTCGACGGCGATCCGGAGTCACTGGGCTGCGCGATGGATTGGCTCACGTCCGACCTCGCACGAGCGGCCGCAATGGGAGAAGCCGGCAGGCGGCATGTGAGCGATCATTACACTTGGCCGAAAATCGCTGCTCGCATGGAAGCGCTCTACGAGTCCTTGAAGAAATAGCGTTACGCTGGCTTGCTCGAACACATCACCCCGCTGATTTTGACGTTCAATGAGGCGCCTAACATCGTGCGCACGATGAGCAAGCTCGTGTGGGCGCGACGGATCGTCGTAATTGATTCTGGCAGCACCGATGAAACGCTGAGCATGCTGGCCAGGTATCCACAGGCCGAGGTCGTCTATAATTCATTCAGCGATTTTTCCGCACAGTGCAATTTCGGCCTGACGCAGGTAAAAACACCGTGGGTGCTGTCGCTCGACGCCGACTACGAATTGAGCGATTCACTGGTCGAAGAAATCGCCGGACTTGCCGACAAAGAGTTGATCGCGGGCTATCGCGCAAAATTCATTTACCGCATCTACGGCCATCCATTGCGCGGGACGCTTTATCCGCCGCGCGTCGTACTGTACCGAAAGGATCGCGCGCGTTATCGGAACGAAGGCCATGGCCACCGCGTAACGATTGACGGACAAGTCAGCGAGCTTACCGGAGTGATCTATCATGACGATCACAAATCGCTGTCGCGCTGGTTCGACTCGCAGCGTCGTTATGCAGTCGAGGAGGCGGGATACCTCGCCGACACACCGGACGAAAAACTCAAATTGAGCGATCGTGTCCGCCGCACCGGTTGGCTTGGCCCTCTCGGAATTCTGGTCTACACGCTGTTCGTCAAAGGCTGCATTCTCGATGGCTGGCCTGGATGGTTCTACGCGCTGCAGCGGCTGGTTGCCGAAACGCTGATCGCGGTCGAAATCGTCGAACGCCGCCTGCTCTTACGCAAGAGGCGCGGCTAAATCGGCCAAGCACCGTAGACCAAGGGCAACCCTTTACCTGGCATTGCCATCGTCTTCGCGCCGTTCGATCCGGCTCCTCCGCTGTCCGCCTGTGCCGCCTGAAAGATGCGCCTCACGAAAGTTGCGCAAATCCCGTTCGCCGGAATTCTATCGTGCCTTTGATGCTGAGCAGCCAGACGCGGCAACCTGATTCGGTGAAACACCGCCATTCATTAATCGGATTGGATTTGATGCGCGGCCTCGCTGCGTTATCGGTCTTTGTCGGTCACACTCGAGGCAATTCGTTCGTCGATTACGGCGCGCTTCCGACTGCACAAAAGGACATAGCGACTGCAATTGGATTTGCGATCACCAGAATCGGCTTTGAGGGGGTGATGGTGTTTTTTGTTTTGAGCGGATATCTCGTAGGTGGCCAGGTCATCCGTCTAGTTCAAAAAAACGACTTTGATATCAGAGTGTATGCGCTCGACCGGGCCACAAGAATCTTTCTGCCGTTGGTCCCAGCTTGTTTGGTTACTGTCGTAATAGCTTGGGGATTTTTCGGCCAACCCTTACATTTATGGCAGGCGGTCTTGAATATGGTCGGCCTAAATGGCGTTTTGGTGGGTACGCTTACCTACAACGCGCCGCTGTGGTCGATAGCATTTGAAATTTGGTTCTATGTTCTGGCAGGAGCAGTCGGTTACCTTTTCAGCCGACATCGTAGACCGGCGATTGCTGTAATCGTCATAGCGGTCGGCGCCACGGTATTCTGCGTACTGCCTGCACGGTTTGTTATCTTCTGGTTCATGGGCGCTTTGTGTGTTCTCATTCCGCGCCGGGCCCGCATCTGGGATTTTGCGCTGGGAGGAAGCGTGTTGTGTTTGCTGGGCGGGTTAGCTTTGCAGCTTAATCTTAAGAGTGAATCGATTCCGGACGTTGCTCTTCTCCCGGAACCGATAGCGGAAGGCCTGTTTGCGTTCGGCGTATGTTTGCTTATGATTTTCCTGTGCGATCCGACCGTCGATTCGGCAATAAAAATAATGCGAAAGCCCGCCCTGTATATGAGTTCGATCTCTTACACCTTATACGTCTTTCATACGCCGCTGGATGCTGCACTTGGGCGAGTGTTTCCAAAGGCCGATAATTTTTCATGGAACTCGATTGCGCTGTTCGGCATTAGGCTCATTTTGCTGCTGGTCATGATAAATCTAATCTACCTCGCATTTGAGGCTCAGACCTACCGCGTACGTCGAGTTCTTAAGGCGGCGCTATTGATCGATCGGAAGTAATCGGTCCAACCAGCGTCACGGGATAATAACGTTACATCGGCGACGGCAAGAAACTGGCGCAGCCAATAGTGACATGCCGGTAAGGATTTTCAATGACTGCAGCGACTTGCCGATCGGTGTTTGCGAGCTCGAAGCATAAGTTCAACCGTGCGCATCACCATCGTCATCGGGCCCTTTTATCCGATCCCGCCGGTGCTCGGCGGCGCGGTTGAAAAAGTGCATTTTCTGCTCGCTGGCGCCTACCGCGACGCCGGCCACGAGGTCGTGATCGTCTCGCGCCAATACGCCGGTTTTTCAAACAGCGAATTCGCCGATGGAATAAGGCACCTGCGTATCGCGTCGTTTGATCGTTCGTCGAATCTCTTGGTCAATCTCGTTCTGGACTTGATCTACTCGCTCCGCGTCGCGGCGGCGCTGCCGCCGGCGGATATCACGATGACCAACGGGTTTTTCCTGCCGCTCGTCCTGCCGCGCCGTCGTGCCGGAAAGATCTACGTGCAGATCGCGCGCTATCCAAAAAGGCAGATGGCGCTTTATTGGCGTGCCGACCGGTTGCAGGCCATCTCGCAAGCGGTGGGCCGTGCGGTGGCGCGGCAAGCGCCGTGGCTGGCCGAAAAAGTGCGCGTCATCGGCTACCCCATCCCCGATGGGTTTTTTGCCGCGGACGCTGCCGGACCGCGCCGGCGCGTTGTTCTTTATGTCGGCCGGATTGCGCGGGAAAAAGGCATCGACGTGCTCATTGCGGCGTTCGCAGAGCTTTCGCAACGTCTCTCTCCTGATGTCCTCGCCGGCTGGACCGTGCGCATCGTCGGCCCGCATCGCATCGCGGAGGGCGGCGACGGTGATGCGTATTTGGCACGATTGCAGACGCTTGCCGCCGGGCGCGCGATCCGCTGCGAGTTCGTCGGTCCGGTATTCGATGAGCAAGCTTTGTCCGCAGAGTACCGGCGCGCCTCCATTTTCGTCTATCCGAGTCTGGCCGAGACCGGCGAAGCGCTTGGCTTGGCGCCGCTTGAGGCCATGGCGGCCGGCTGCGCCGTCATCGTCTCCGGCCTGCAATGCTTCGACGACTATGTCGAGGACGGAGTGAGCGGCCTGCAATTCGATCACCGCGGCGCCGATCGAGCCGCCCATCTCGCCGACGAACTTGAGCTTTTGATTGCGGAACCGGGACGTTTGCAAAAAATCGCCGACGCCGGGCGGCGCGCCGCGGCCAAGTTCTGCGTCGCCGCGATCGCCGGCCGGATGCTCGATGACTTCCGTTCTGTCCTTGGCGGCGAGCGGCGGCAATAGCGAGTGCACCGAGACGCATTTGCTGGAGGTTTGCGATTGACCGCGGGTAAATACATGAGGCGGCTGACGAAACACGCTGCGCAGGTCGGGCTCGCTCTGGCCCTCGATCTACGATCAGTTCCGGCATATTTTGCAACGTTGAAAAAGCAGCCGCTTGAGCTCGGGCTGCCGTGGATCAGCTTGGGCGCGATAAGATTCCTCAAGAGATTTCTGCAGCCGAAAATGCAGGTTTTCGAATACGGCTCGGGGGGCTCCACTGTATTTTTCGCGTCCCGATGCGAGCGGATCGTGTCTGTGGAGGACGATGCAGACTGGGCGCGGCGTGTTCGTCACCGGTTGGGGGCAGCGCAAAACGTAAATCTGATATTCACCGCAGCGCCGACAATCCGCTACAGAAGCGACGGTCAGCCTTTCGAAGAGGGGGACTTCACGGCGTCCAGCTATGTCCGAGCAATCGATGGAATGAATTCGGATGGGGTCCTGATAGACGGCTCTGAAGATTGGCGGTTGCAAATGATGCGACGGTCACTTTGCTTTCATCATGTTGAACCGGCGATGAAGTCAGGTGCAATTATTATTCTCGATGATTCCTGGGCCTATCCTCAACTTCGCAAATCAAATCGAGCGAAGCGTGTCACGAGTTTCTAAAGGGCAGGACCTTGTCGAAGAGGATGCACGTGCACAGACGTATTCTTCTATTGACGCAGCATGCCCGACGGTTTTCGCACTTTGCTCGGTGCCGGTGAGGCGCGAATGACTGCGGTTCTGGTCACCGGCGGTGCCGGCTATATCGGCAGCCACACCTGCAAGGCGCTGCGCCGCGCCGGCTTCGATCCGGTAGCTTATGACAATCTCGCGCGCGGCAACGCCGAAGCGGTGCAATGGGGCGTGCTGGAACGCGGCGAGCTTGCCGATGGGAGCCGCCTGCGCGACGCGCTGGCGCGGCACCGTGTCGCCGCGGTGATTCACTTCGCCGCGCTCGCCTATGTGGACGAATCCAATGACGATCCGCCGCTCTATTACCGCAACAATGTCGGCGGCACGGCGGCGCTGCTCGGCGCCATGCGCGAAGCCGACGTCGGCACCCTGGTATTTTCGTCGAGTTGCGCCGTGTACGGCGCGCCCAAAACCGTGCCGATTGCGGAAGACTGCGCAATCGCGCCGATCAATCCCTACGGCGCTACCAAGGCGGTCTGCGAGGCCATGCTGCAGCAATGCGCCACGGCGTTTGCGCTGAACTTCGTTGCCATGCGCTACTTCAACGCCGCCGGCGCCGATCCGGACGGTGAGATCGGCGAGTGTCACGAGCCGGAGACCCATGCGCTGCCGCGGCTTCTCGACGTCGCCGCCGGCCGGGCTGAAAGCTTCGCGATCAACGGCGACGATTATCCGACCGCGGACGGCACCTGCGAGCGCGACTATGTCCACGTGACGGACCTCGCCGAGGCGCATGTTGCGGCGCTGCGCGCGCTACTCGGCGGTGCCGAAAGCGGTGCCTTCAATCTCGGCGCCGGCCGCGGCGCCTCGGTGCGCGTACTGGTCGAAACCGTGCGCGAGGTGACCGGACGAGACGTGGCGGTTACGGTCGGTCCGCGGCGGCCAGGCGATCCGCCGGTTCTGGTTGCCGATATAGCACGGGCACGCGCAAAACTCGGCTGGCAGCCGCGTTATTCGGATCTGCGCACGCAGGTGGCGCATGCCTGGGCGTGGCAGCAGGGCGCCGGCCGCCATTGGCAGCGAATGCAAGCGCGAACGCCGGCGTAAGCGCGCCCGCGCATCCGCCTTACAGCTCGATCGTTGGTTCCATCGTCGCGCGCGCCGGCGCCAGCTTTTCGGCCAGCAGCGGAAGCTGCGCACGATCACAGAACGCGGGTATTACGGTCTGCGGCTTGATCGCCTGTACCAAGCCGACCACGTCGGACAGTCGCGGGTGCACGTTCCAGCGCACGAATTTGCCGCGGCCGCCTTTGACCAGACGCTCGGCTGGCGTACCCGGCGTCACGTAGCCGGTGAAGACGATGGCGGGCTCGGACGTATGCTCCCATGCGGCGAGGAGCCGCGCGGTCGCGCCTGACGAGCCGTCGGCCGAAGCGGCCAACATGACGCCGCTTGGGCGCGACACGTCGAGCGGCTTTGCCGCCGCCGCAAGCCGCGCAATGTCCTCGGCAACTCCGGCGCGGAGCGAAAGGCGGTCGCTGGTTGCGAGCAGCGCCAGCGCATCGCGCATGGCCTCATCGACAAAAATATCGCTAAAGCCGCGGCGAAAGATCTCCAGCGCAATTTCCGGGCCGCGGCCGTTGGCCGGCACCGGCAGTAACAGCGGACCGCGCTCGACGAACGGCGCGAGTTCGCGCCAGCACGCTGCGATCGGCTTGTCGTAGCCGCCATAGGAGCAGTCGAGGAGCGCGGTCGCCGCTGGCTTGGCCGGTGGGTCGTAAGCATAAAGAATCGATTCCGCCGACCAGTCGCCGGTGTAAAGAACGCCGCCGCTGACCGCGAAGTGCAACCAGACGCCGCCAGGCGCGTGGCCGTTGCGGCCGGTCGTTACGGCGATGCCGAGCACCTCGGTACTGCCGCCGATCGGCAGTGGTCGCACCACGAGACTTTTCGGCAAGGCGGACGCCACGCTCGCAGTGGCATAGACCGGGGGAGCGCCGAGCTTTTTGCCGAGCAGCGACAGCCCGCCGACGTGATCCTTATGGCCGTGGCTCAGAATGAGCGCATCGAGCGAGCCCACGCCATCGACCTCCGGCAGCTTGCCCGGCGGCGGGCCTTCGCCGAGATCGAGCATGAAACGCCTGCCGGCGGCCTGCAGCAGAAAACAGGCCGGCCCCTTGGCACCGACGCCGGAAATAAGCCGCAAACTGGACGATCCGGTGCTCATGGCCGGCGGTTTCCTTGGCCGCAATCGCGCGGCAAACATTGACAAGCGCAGTGCGCCTGCCTAATCAACCGCGACTTAAGGAAAAACGCCATGAAAGTCCGTAACTCGTTGAAATCATTGCGCAGCCGCCACCGCGACAACCGTATCGTGCGGCGCAAGGGCCGCGTCTATGTCATCAACAAGACGCAGCGCCGTTTCAAGGCCCGGCAGGGCTGAATCTTGCCCCAAGAGCGGGCAAGGGCGCGTAGCACCGTGTTCAAGTCGGAATCGGATGCGGCTCGACGTCGGCTTCGCTGTGGATAGATCACCCCTACAAGCGCCAAATTCGGCGGCATCGTTCACGGCGGTTTGACAAGCTTTCGGCCTTGTTGCGGCCCAGCCGCGCGTTAGATTCGATGGCCATGATCGGACGATTCCCTCCCGTGCGATGGCTGGCGCTGGCCGCTGGCTTGGGCATGGTTGTTGCCTTGGCGTCGCCTGCATCGGCGCAACACCCGGGTGACAAGGCGCAACAGCCAAGTGACAAGGACTGGGCACAGCCGCCGAAAGAGTTGCCGCGGGCCGAAGGCGGCGAGCCGACCTATAACCTCGACACGCTGTTTGCGGCGCTCAAGGTCGCGCCGGATGAGGCCAGCGCCAAGGCGATCGAGCAGCGCATCTGGGCGTTATGGATGAATTCCGGCAGCGACACCTGTACGCTTCTGATGACGCGCGTGAAGGTCGCGACCGATGCCAAGGATTACGATCTGGCGCTCAAGCTTCTTAACGCCATCGTCGAGATCAACCCGGATTACGTCGAGGCCTGGAACCAGCGCGCCACCATCTATTATCTGAAGCACGATTTTGGCCATGCCATCGCCGATCTTCGCGAAGTCCTGGTGCGCGAGCCGCGCCATTTCGGCGCGCTGTCCGGGCTGGGCATGATGCTGCAGGAGATCGGCGACGACAAGGACGCGCTCACCGTGTACCGCAAGGCGCTGGCGGTCGATCCGCATCTCGAGCACATTCCCGAGGTGGTGAAGACCTTGGCCGAGAAGGTCGAGGGGCGGGACATTTGATTCAAAGTCGGACATCAGAAGTTTCCGATCTCTGATACCAGTAGCGGCAATTCCGATTTGTCATGCCCGGCCTGTGCCGGGCACCTGCGTCTTCGGCCACTGCCGCTCCAGCCACGCGGACGGCCGGGCTTGGCTATGACGAAAAATGAATTGAATCCGGACAGCCTCGGTATGGAATGACCTCTGCCCTTTGAAATGATGCTCGCTGTCATCGTCATCGTAACGCTGCTGGGGGCGGGCGCTATCGTCACACTCATCGGCTCGGGGCTGATCGCGCGGGCGCATCCGCCGCGCGGGCGCCGCATCGAAGCAGGCGGTTTGCGCCAGCATGTCGTCGAGCGTTCGCCGAACGATGCAAGGGCGGGCGTTCCGCCGCTCGTCCTGCTGCATGGCGCCGGCTGCAATCTCGAGGACATGTGGCTTGTACTGGGCGAGCGGCTCGCGGTGCGCCATCGCGTCATTCTGATCGACCGAGCGGGCCAGGGCTGGAGCGAGAGCGGGGGCCGCAACTTCAGCTCGCCGGCCGCGCAAGCTGGGGTGCTGCGCGAGGTTTTGGATCGCCTCGGCATCGCGCGCGCAGTGCTTGTCGGCCACTCCTGGGGCGGGGCGCTGGCACTGACCTTTGCGCTCGATCAGCCGCAGCGCGCCGCCGGGCTTGTGCTGCTGTCGCCGCCGACGCATCCGCATCTGTGCCGCATGACGCGGCTCTATCGCATGCTGGCGGCGCCGTGCGCCGGCCGGCTGTTCGCGCACACTCTGGCACTGCCGTTGGCCGCGGCGGCCTTCACTTCCGGCATCCGCGCCGCGTTCGCGCCGCAGGCGCCGCCGCGCCATTATCTCGAATGCAGCGCGGCGTTCTTGCTGCTGCGGCCGGCGGCATTTTTGGCCAACGCCCGCGACATGGCCGACCTGCAGGCGTTTTTGGCGCGCCAAGCGCCGCACTACCGCGAACTCGCGGTACCGACGGTCATCATCCAAGGCGATAGTGACGGCATCGTGCCCATCGACAAGCATGCGATGGCGCTGACTGCAGCGGCGCCGCAGTGCAAGCTCGTCGTGCTGCCCGGCGTCGGCCACATGCCGCATCATGCGGCGGCGGATCGGGTGATTGCCGAGATAGAGCAATTAGCGCGAGTGGCGAATGGCGAGTAGCGAATAGCGAATAGCGAATAGCGAATAGCGAATAGCAATAGGAGGTCGAATTCGTTCCATCCTATTCGCCATTCGCCATTCGCGGTTTTCACTATTCTCGCCCTCTATTCCACGCCGCCTACGTCGCTGCCGACAAACGCAATGCGCATCATATTGGTCGCGCCGGGGGTGCCGAGCGGGACGCCGGCGACCACGATGACGCGCTGGCCGGGCTTGGCAAAACCCTCCTTGAAGGCGAGTCGGCAGGCGCGTTCCACCATGTCGTCCTGATCGCGCGCATCTTCGGCAATCACGCAATGGACGCCCCAGACCAGCGATAGCTTTCGCCCGGCGCCGACGATTGGCGAGATCGCCACGATCGGACATTTCGGCCGCTCGCGCGCCACCCGCAAGCCGGTCGAGCCGGACGAGGTCCAGCACATGATGGCGGAAAGATCGAGCGTCTCTGCCACTTGCCGCGCCGCGGCGGCGATGGCGTCCGCGCCGGTCGCTTCCGGCTCGGTATGCAGGACGTGGATCGACGGCAGGTAGATCGCGTCGTTCTCCACCTGCTCGGCGATGCGGTTCATGGTGGCGACCGCTTCGACCGGATATTGCCCGGCCGCCGATTCGGCCGACAACATGACGGCGTCGGCGCCGTCGAAGATCGCGGTGGCCACGTCGGACACTTCGGCGCGGGTCGGCAGCGGGCTGGCGATCATCGATTCCAGCATCTGCGTCGCCACCACCACCGGCTTGCCCGCGCTGCGGCAGGCGCGGGTCATGTCCTTCTGCACCCCGGGCACGCGCTCGAGCGGCATTTCGACGCCGAGATCACCGCGCGCCACCATCAGCGCGTCGGCGAGGTCGAGGATATCGGCAAGCCGCGCCACGGCCTGCGGCTTCTCGATCTTGGCTATGACCGCGGCGCGGCCACGCGTGATCTTCTTGACTTCGGCGACGTCCTCAGGGCGCTGAATGAACGACAGCCCCACCCAGTCGATGCCGGCGTCGAGCGCCGCCTCGAGGTCGGCGAGGTCCTTGGCCGCCAGCGCGGCAAGCGGAATGACCGTGTCGGGCAAGCTGACGCCTTTGCGGTTCGACACGCGGCCGCCGATTTCGACCCGCGCCACGATGCGGCCGGGGCCGACCTCGGTCGCCTTGAGCCGCAGCTTGCCGTCGTCGATGAGCAGCAGATCGCCGGCCGCGATGGCGGCGAAAATCTCGGCATGCGGCAACTGCACACGCGTCGCGTCGCCCGGCGTCGGATCGCTGTCGAAGACAAAATCCTGGCCACTGTCGATCTCGACGGAGTCGTTCTTGAACGCGCCGACCCGTAACTTCGGTCCCTGCAGATCGACCAGAATGCCGATCGGCCGGTTGTGCTCCGCCTCGACCGAACGGATCGCAGCGACGAGCTTGCGCATCTGCTCGTGGCTGGTGTGGCTCATATTGATGCGGAACATATCGGCGCCGGCGGCAAACAGCCGGCCGATCATGGTGCGCTCGCCGGACGCCGGACCAAGCGTCGCGACGATCTTGGTGCGCCGTTGCCGCCTCATCGGCTTGGTGCGGGCGAGGGCGCCGGGCCGGCAGGCACCGGCGCGGCGCGGGCGCCCGCTGGTGGGATCCGACTGAGCGGATTGCCCGGAGGCAGCGGGTTGGCCGCAGGTTGCTCGCCGGTTTCGGTGAGTTGCACGGTCCAGGCGCGCTGCTGGCCGGTATCGACTTCGAAAAAGCCGGTACGGTCGTAGCCGCGCGGCAGGCAATTGCTGATGCCGCGGATAGTGAACTCCTTGTCGCGCGTGCACATATAGGCGTTCCCCATCCATTCGCCGCCACGATCATAGTCGACCGCGTAGACATAGTAATAACGTGCGACCAGGTTGCCTTTGAGCAGGGTCTCACAGGTCCGTGACGGCAGGTTCCACCAGCCCTCCGTGGTCCAGCCCCCGGCGTCCTTGTAGCCGATGGAGACACCGACCCGGCTACTGGTGTTGTTGCAGAGGGTGAAATCAGCCGCGGCGGGGCCCGTCGAGGCGACGAGGCCGGTTAGAATAAAGCCGAGCACCAGCGCGCCCTTTATTCCTCCCCACAAACTGGAGAAGGAGGACCATCGCGAGCCGGCGAAGCGAGCGAAGCATGGTGAGTGCAACGCAACTCCAGCGCCGAGAGCGACGCGGCGAGTCACAAGTTCCCGCCACCATCTAGCCTCGCAAGATGGTTCCGCTCCCCCGCTATCCCAGGGGAGGATATTTGCCGGCCAACCCCCCTCCCTCATGCCGTCAGCTTTCCCGTCAAGCGGGTGGCGAGTCAACGACGATGGCGCGGAAGTCGGTCACGTTGGTGAACGTTGGGCCAGGCCGAAACAGATCGCCGATGCCGTTGAAAAACCCCGTGGAATCGTTTTCGGTGAGAAACGCGGCGGGATCGAGGCCGCGGTTTTTGGCGCGGGCGATCGTGGTGTCGTCGACAAAGGCCCCGGCCGGGTCGTCGGCACGGCCAGTGCCGCCGTCGGTTCCATCGGTATCGCCGGCGAAGCCGGAAACTCCTTTGGCTCCGTCGAGGTGAATGGCGAGCGCGAGGGCGTATTCCTGGTTCGGGCCGCCGCGACCGTGGCCGCGCAAGGTGACGGTGAGCTCGCCGCCGGAAAGTATGGCGACGCGGCGGCGCTCTGCGCACATTTCGCGGGCGAGCTTGGCGTGCTCGGCGGCGACCTCGCGGGCCTCGCCCTGCAGGCGGTCGCCCAAAACGATGCATTCATAGCCCGCCGCCTCGGCGCGCGTCTGTGCCGCCCGCAACGCGTCGGCCGGCCGCGCCAGGATGGTGTAGCGGCTTGCCGCGAACGCAGGCGCTCCGGGCTTGGGCGACTCGTTGCCCGGCTCGGTAAGTGCCCGGGTTGCCGGCTCCGGCAGATCGAGCCGGTATTTGGCGACGATGGCGCGCGCGTCCGCCAGCGTGGTCGGATCAGGCACTGTCGGGCCAGAGCCGATCACCGCTGGGTCGTCGCCGGGCACGTCGGAGATCGCCAGCGTTACGACGCTTGCGGGTTGCGCGCGCTGGGCGAGACGGCCGCCCTTGATGCGCGAGAGATGTTTGCGCACGCAATTGATCTCGCCGATATGGGCGCCGCTCTTGAGCAGCGCGCGGGTCACCGCCTGCTTCTCGGCGAGCGTCAGTCCCGCCGCCGGCGCTATCCAATTGGCCGACGCGCCGCCGGAGAGGAGAACGAGCACGACGTCGTCCGGGCCGGCGGCCTCGGCCAGCGCCAGCGCGCGTTCGGCGCCGGCAAGACCCGCCGCATCCGGCACCGGGTGGCCGGCCTCGACCAGCTCGATCCGCCGCGTCGGCCGGCCGTAGCCATGGCGGGTGACGGCGACGCCAAGGAGCCGGTCCGCGGCGATGCGGTGCTCAGCCATTTTCAGCGTATAGAAACGTTCCGCCACCTCGGTCATCGAGCCCGCCGCCTTGCCGGCCGCCAGTGCGATGAGCCGGCCGCGTGCCGGAAAATCCGGCAGGTGCGGCGGCAGGCACTGGGCCGGATGTGCGGCGGCTACCGCGGTACGGAACAGCGATTCAAGCAAGTCATGCGCCGGATTGGCCATGAAGTTCGCGGTTTTCGCTATGGCAAGACGAAGGTTGGGTCTTTATGTTCCCGATAGATTTAGACTGCCGAGGACATCATGGCTACCGAGGATAAGACCCGCACTGAGCTCGAGGCCGCCGTGTACCGGCGTCTGGTCGAGCACCTGCGCGCGCGCACCGACGTGCAGAACATCGACTTGATGAATCTCGCCGGCTTTTGCCGCAATTGCCTGTCGAACTGGATGAAGGACGCCGCCGACGCCCGCGGCGTGCCGATGAGCAAGGAACAAAGCCGCGAGATCGTCTACGGCATGCCGTACGACGAGTGGCGCGCCAAGCACCAGAAGGATGCCACGCCCGGCCAGAAGGCGGCATTCGAAAAGGCACAAGCAAGCCAAAAGCACTGAACGGCACGATTTCGTGCCGGCGCCCTGTGCGTTGTGTGGATGAGCGGCTTGGCGCCTTGACGGCGGCCGCCGCGATTGCCGAAACCTCATGGCGCTTGTCATGAGGAGTGCGCCCCGATGGCCAATGCCGCCGTCCACGACGATCAGCCCGCCGCCGCCCATCGTTTCGCCAAGGACCAGCTCAAGGCCTTCGTCGAACGCGTTGAACGGCTCGAGGAAGAGAAGAAAGCGATCTCGGACGACATTCGCGACGTCTACGGTGAGGCCAAGGTCAACGGCTTTGACGTCAAGGCGCTGCGTACAGTAATCCGCCTGCGCAAGCAGGACATCAACGAGCGCAAGGAACAGGAAGCGATCCTGGAAACCTACCTGCACGCGCTCGGCATGCTGGCTTGAGCGCCGTCATTGTTATACCAATGGTAGCGGGCACGATGGACAAGCGTCTACTCCACGTCCAGCGGTTCGGTGCCGGTCGGCTTGCCTTCGGCGTTGAGCGTGATCTTTTCGACCCGCGCTTCGGCCTGGCGTAAGAGCTCCTCGCAGCGGCGCTTGAGCGCTTCGCCGCGTTCGTAAATGGCGACCGATTCCTCGAGCGGCACCTTGCCTTCTTCGAGCCGCCGCACGATCGATTCCAGCTCCTCGATCGCCCGCTCGAACGGCATTTGCCCGATATCGTTGCTGTTGCTCTGCGCCATCGCCGGCTCCGAATCCCTTTATCGTAGCCCGGATTGCGCTCGGCGCAATCCGGGGAGTTTTTTGCTGCCGGATTTCGCTTCCGCCTACGCGCTCCGCGCTTCGGCGGACTCGAACCCTCCGAAGCTCGCGCAGCGAGCGTAGGAGGGTCGCTCAGCCGGGCTACGGTTCTCGATTATCCCCGCATCAGCGTGAGTACATGGGCCGCGGCCGAATTGGCCAGCGCCTGCAGATCGTAGCCGCCTTCGAGCAGCGACACGAGGCGGCCGTCGGCGCAGCTTTCGGCGACGTCCATGATCTGCTGCGTCGCCCAGACGAAATCGTCTTCTTCCAGATTGATGTTGGCGAGCGGATCGCGGTAGTGCGCGTCGAAGCCCGCGGAGATGACGATCAGTTCGGGCCGGAAGTCGGCAAGCCGCGGCAGGATGCGGCTTTCGAAAGCGGCGCGGAACGCCTCGCCGCCGTCGCCCGGCCGCAGCGGCGCGTTGACGATGCTGTCGTGCTCGCCGGATTCGCCGACCGCGCCGGTGCCGGGGAACAGCGGCATCTGATGGGTCGAGCAATACATGACCGACTGGTCAGCCCAGAAAATCTCCTGTGAGCCGTTGCCGTGATGCACGTCGAAATCGACGATGGCGGCGCGGGCGATGCCGTGGCGTTTTTGCGCGTGACGCGCGGCGATGGCGGCGTTGCCGAACAGGCAAAAGCCCATCGACCGCGCCGTCTCGGCGTGATGGCCGGGCGGCCGCGTGGCGACGAAGGCGTTGGCGGCGCGCTTGGCAAATACCTCGTCGACCGCGTGCACCGCGCCGCCGACCGCGCGTAGCGCCGCTTCAAAACTGCCGGGCGACATCGAGGTGTCGGCATCGAGCCGCACCAGCCCCTCGCGCGGCGTCGCGTCGCGAAGCTCGACGATGTAGTCCATCGGGTGGCACAGCGCGATCGTCTCGAGCTCCGCCGCAGGGGCGGCGACGCGCGCCAGCGATTGGAACTTCTCCGCCTCCAGCGCGCGCTCGATGGCGCGCAGCCGATCCGGCCGCTCGGGGTGGCCCTGAGGAGTGAGGTGTTCGAGACAGGCCGGATGGGTGATCAGAAGCGTGGACATTTCTACCTATGTAGGCCGGATCGCACGGCTATGCGAGCGCTGCGTCGGCGCCCAGGACGCTGGGCGCGCCATCAGTGACAGTGCGCTCCAACGAGTTGGCCTGGACGGCGAAATTTTCGGCAAAGAAGCGCGCCAGCGCCACGCGCGGCGCAGCGTCTTCGCCGTTGCGCACTGCTACCAGCGCCTGCCGCGCCAAGAGGCAGCCGCCCGTGGCAAAGCCGAACAGGCGGAGATAGGGCGTGGCGCCGGCGAGCGCCGCGTCGGCGTCCTTGTCGATCCGGCCGAGCAGCCATTCGGTCGCGCGCGCCAGACTGTCGATCGCTTCGGCAAGCCGCGCCGGCGCCGAGCCAAAAGCCGGGTTGTTGCTCGCTTCGAGCGCGTCGACGGTGGTGCGCAAATCCCTGATGTGCGCCGCCACCGCCGCTCCGGCCGACAGCGGCAGCTTGCGGGTGACCAGATCGATCGCCTGAATGCCGTTGGTGCCTTCGTAGATCGCGGCGATGCGGGCGTCGCGATAAAGCTGCGCCGCCCCGGTCTCCTCGATATAGCCCATGCCGCCGTGCACCTGCACGCCGAGCGAGGTGACCTCGATGCCGATATCGGTCGAGAACGCTTTGGCGACCGGCGTGAGCAGCGAAGCGAGCTCATGTGAGGCTTGGCGCGCTGCCGCATCGTTCGCGCGCTGCGAACGGTCGATCGCGATCGCGGTCGCATAACAGACCGCGCGCGCCGCCGCAGTCAGCGCGCGCATCGACAGCAGCATGCGGCGCACGTCCGGATGCGCGATGATCGGCGCCGATTGCGTCGCCGGCATGCCGGCGGCGCGGCCCTGGCGGCGCTCGCGCGCATAGGCGAGCGCCTGCTGCGTGGCGCATTCGGCGACGCCGACGCCCTGCAGGCCGACTGCAAGCCGCGCCTGGTTCATCATGGTGAACATGGCGGCCATGCCGCCGTTCTCCGCGCCGACCAGATAACCGATGGCGCCGTCGTGATCGCCGAGGATCATGGTGCAGGTCGGCGAGCCGTGGATGCCGAGCTTGTGCTCGACCGAATGGGCGCGGATGTCGTTGCGGGCGCCGAGCGAGCCGTCCGGATTGACCAGAAACTTGGGCACCAGGAACAGCGAGATGCCGCGCGTGCCGGGCGGCGCGTCGGGCAGCCGCGCCAGCACGAAATGGATGATGTTGTCGGTGAGATCGTGCTCGCCGTAGGTGATGAAGATTTTCTGCCCCTTGAGCCGATAGGTGCCGCCGGCGGCGCGCTCGGCGCGGGTGCGTAGCGCGCCGACGTCGGAGCCGGCCTGCGGCTCGGTGAGCTGCATGGTTCCGGTCCACTCGCCGGAGACGAGCTTTGGCAGATACGTGCGCTTGAGTGCATCGCTGCCGTGCGCTTGCAGGGCGTCGATCGCGCCGATGGTGAGCATCGGGCCGTCGCTAAACGCGATCGAGGCGCCGTGCCACATCTCGATGCAGGCGGCATTGACGACCTGCGGCAGCGCCTGGCCGCCCCATTCCACCGGCGCGGCAAGTCCGTTCCAGCCGCCGCTACGCCAGCCGTTATACGCCTCCTTCCAGCCCGGCGGCGTGGTCACGGTGCCGTCCTTGAACGGGGTGCCGTGGCGGTCGCCGACGCGGTTGAGCGGCGCGATGACCTCGGCGGCGAAGCGGCCGGCTTCGGCCAGCACGGCGTCAACGTCGTCCATGGTGAGGTCGCCGAACAGACCTTCGTCAATCGCGGCGGGTAGGGCAGCGGATTTCAGCGCCCAAGCGATGTCGGCAAGCGGGGCGCGATAGGTCACCGGCGACCTCCTTCTTCGACGGTTTCGACGTTCGGCGGCGGCGCAATGTCGTCGGGCAGGAAAAAGTCGCGCGACAAGACTTGAGTCGCGTCGATGCGATAAGGCTCGAAATCGCGCGCGCCGCGCTCGGCGAGAAAGCTGTCGTCGATGAGAAAACGGCCGGTGAGCGCGCGCGCCGGCGATATGAAAATCTCGTAGGCTGCATCGGCCATGATCTCGGGCTTGCGCGCCTTGCGCATGCGCTCCTCGCCGCCGAGCAAATTCTTGATCGCCGCGGTGGCGATGATGCTGCGCGGCCACAGCGCGTTGACTGCGATGGCTTTGTCCCGCAGCTCGCCGGCAAGCCCGAGCACCACCAGACTCATGCCGAACTTCGCCATGCTGTAGGCGGTGTGCGGCGCGAACCATTTTTCCTTCATGTCGAGCGGCGGCGAGATCATCAGGATGTGCGGGTTGGCGGCGCGCTCCAGATAGGGGAGGGCGTATTTGGACACCAGGAACGAGCCGCGTGCGTTGATCTGATGCATGAGGTCGAACCGCTTCATGTCGGTATCGGCCACCGGCGTAAGCTGAATGGCGCTGGCGTTGTTGACGACGATGTCGATGCCGCCGAAAGCTTCCGCCGTCGCTTCGAGCGCCTGCCGCACCGCTGCGTCATCGCGCACGTCGACGACGAGCGGCAGCGCCTTGCCGCCGACGCGCTCGACGTCGGCGGCGGCGCTGTAGATGGTGCCTGCGAGCTTGGGATGCGGCTGTGCGGTTTTTGCAGCGATGGCGATATTGGCGCCGTCGCGTGCCGCACGCAACGCGATTGCAAGGCCGATGCCGCGCGAGGCGCCGGTGATGAACAGCGTCTTGCCGGCGAGGGGCCGCATGGGCGAGGCCGGATTCATTTGCGGCGCGACAGGAAGGCGGTGAACGCGGCGCGCGCTTCGTCCGATTGCAGCCGTTCGCGAAAGGCCATGGCTTCGGTATCGATGCGCCGCACGACTTCGTCAAGCTCGCCGCGCAGGAGCGCCCGCGATTGCGCCACTGCGCCGGCCGGCAGTGCCGCGATTTCGTGGGCAGCGGCCAACGCAGTCGCTTCGACGAGCGCGGCATCCACTACGTCGTTGACGATGCCGGCTTCCTTGGCGGCCGCGGCGGTGAGCGGCCGGCCCATGACCAGAAGCGCGAAAGCCCGCGCATGGCCCATGCGCCGCGGCCCGAGCAGGCTCGATGCGGCCTCTGGAAGCAGGCCGAGGCGGGTGAATGGGGTGGCGAAGGTCGCCCCCGTTGCCGCGACCACATAATCGCAGTGCAGCAGCATGGTGGTGCCGATGCCGACGGCAAGGCCGCCGACCGCTGCGACCAGCGGCTTTTGGTTCTGCGCCAGCGCATGGAGGAATTCGATGGTCTTCGGCCGCAGTCCGCCGCTTTGTGCCGATTCCAAAAATTCACCGATATCGGCACCGGCGCAGAATGCGCCCGGCGCACCGGCGAGCACGACGCAGCGGATCGCTGCGCTTTCGTTGGCCTCGTGCAAGGCGCGCGTGAGCGCCGTGTACATCGGCTGCGTCAGCGCGTTCTTCTTTTCCGGCCGATTGAGCCGGATGACGCGCACCGACCCGTCGTCGGCGACCGCCACCTGATCGGTCGGATCGCTCTGATGGCTCATGGGACCCTCGTTGAACGGACGGACCGCGAAGTGGGCCAGACAGGGGACCTTCGGCCCGGAAACGAAAGCATCAGCATAAAGACATTATAGTATAGTAAGGCCCATTACGACCGCGTGGTGGATAGCGGGCCCTAAGTAGGGCGGCTGCGGCGCGGATGTGGAAGGCCTCCGCCGAAGTTGATCGGCGGCGGCCACGCCATTATGGTGCGCCGCCGCGGGCGAGCGAACCGGCACCCCGCCGGCGACAATCCGACGGCGCTTTTGGGGCGTAGCCAAGTGGTAAGGCAGCGGATTTTGATTCCGCCATGCGGAGGTTCGAATCCTCCCGCCCCAGCCAAAATTTCTCTCGGAAATATGGGGACTTAGCGGCCGCGGCGTTGTCTCCGGCGCCGTTTTCATGTTGCGTCATGTTGCAAAAAATTTCCAAGCGATTTCAACGCTCGACAAACTGTATCGGCGGCTCCACGCAACATATATGCAACATGGAAGTGAAGCGGCCCGAGGTTGCAGCCGATCAAGCTCTTCCAACTTGCACCCAATAATTCGTCCACATCGAAGACCAGGCAAATAGGCTTTTGGACCGCATTGCCCCTCCTGCGGCATTCATGTCCAGCGCGTCGTCCAGTTTTGCCTTGGCGCGTAATTCATCGCTCGTTGGGATTGTGACCGAGGGCGAGGATCACGGAACGATTAGTGTATCGGGAGGGAGCGCAACCGGCACCATGCACGTGCATGGCGCGCACCGATGTGCTTCGGGGCCTTCCTGCCGTCGCCGGCCGTTGAGGCGTCGGGGGCCATGTTCGGCCGGGCGGCGTGGTCTGTCTGCTTGTACCGGCT
Source organism: Xanthobacteraceae bacterium (assembly GCA_030037885.1). Taxonomy (GTDB): domain Bacteria; phylum Pseudomonadota; class Alphaproteobacteria; order Rhizobiales; family Xanthobacteraceae; genus BOG-931. The sequence goes on from JASHPU010000017.1 coordinate 35,096, forward strand.
TCATTTGTCGGGGGGCCTTCCTTTGCGGCGCTCCGCCAAAGGATTCTTGAAACATCGAATGTTCCGAGCATCGATCTCATGCCGAGCGTGCTCGCTTCCTTGAAGCTGCCTATGCGGATCCGCGCGCTGACCTTCGAACATTGTGCCTGACGCTGGCCTATACCGGCTGCCGGATATCCGAGGCGTTGGCGCTCACGGCGGGTTCGATCGAGCGTGACGCCGGGTTCGTCGCGATCCGGTCTCTCAAGAAGCGCGCAGACGCTGTCGTATTCCGTGAAGTCCCGGTGCCACAGCCGAGCTCTTCGGCGCGCTCCGCCAAGTGCACGGCCTTGAAGACGGGAGCGCGCGACTCTGGCTGGCCGCTCTCGCACGGCCGTGCTTGGCAGCTCGTCAAAGGGATCATACGACAAGCCGGAATCGCAGCAGGCCCGCACGCCACGCCGAGAGACTTGCGGCACAGCTTCGGCCTTCACGCGATCCGTTCGGGCGTGCCCCTCGACTTGGTCCAGCGCTGGCTCGGCCACGCCAGCATGCACACCACCGCGATCTATTTACAGGCGATCGGCGACGAGGAGCGCGAGATCGCAGCAAGGATGTGGTCGTCATAACATTAGCCGACGGGACTATGCCGATGCTTAGATTGAATTTGCTGACTTCCTTCAAGAAATCAGGAGGCATGTGCACTTGAGGTGCATTGCTCATTCCTGCCTGCTATGGCTTTTGTCCCGCCGCGAGCCGGATATCCTTAACGATCATGAACAGATGCCGCGCGTCGGTCGGCGACGGAGTGAAGCCAAAATGCCGGTAGAAAGCGGCGGCCTGATCGTCCTTGGCGTGAACGGCGAGCGCGCGCACGCCGACCACATCTGCGACTTGGAGCGTGCGCCCAAGCGCATCAAGCAGCAACCCGGAACCGATGCCTTGGCGTTGCGCCTTGCTGTGCACGGCGAGGCGCGCCAGCACCAGCAGCGGAATCGGATGGCGGGACATGCCCTTGACGACGCGCTCGGGAGCTTGCGCGTGCCGGACTTCCCCGGCGACGATCGTGTAGTAGCCGACGATCTCATCGTCACTCACGGCGACGTAGGTCTGCGATGAATTCGCCTGTTGGGCTTGCAGCGCGTGACGTATGAGGAAGCGATCAAGCTCCGGTTGCCCGCAGGTGAATTGCTCGACGTTGTGTGTGCGATGCAATTTCTCGATATGAAGCGAAAGCGTCACGATTCGTTTTTGGGATCGAATACCGAAGGCTCGCGAAACAACCGCTCAAGGCGCGGGTGACGGCTTGGCGGCGCATCAAGCGCGGCCACGAAAGCGTCCCAGCCCTTGGCATCGAGCGTGAAGACCCGCCGATCGGCAAGCCGTTCCTCGGCTTCACTGAGCGCCGTATCGAGCACGAATTCGCTCACGGACTTGCGCTCGGCAGTAGCGGCTGCCTGTAAGGTCTTTTTCGCGGCCCGGCTCAGCCTAAGATCGAGCTTTTCCGTCCGATTGGTGCGTTGGGTCATGTTGCCTCCTGAGCTGGAGGATACCACAATTTGCCAGACAATGTCACGACAAATTAGTCCGCAAACCCGAAGGCTAACCCGTTGAATTGGCTATTTCTCCACATTTCGAGCCCTGCTTGAATCGTGGCCGCTGTTCGGCGCGTCCTTCCTGTGGAAGGACCGGGCCGTCGTGAACCGAGCCCCTTGAGATCCCGCAAGCGGGATTGCGGGTCTCGGCCGTGCGGCTTTCGTCCCTCGCGCAAGAGTATGGCGTCGCTGCGCGACACATTACCAGTCTGATCGGGGGTGCGAGGGCTCTGCCCTGGCACCCCCAGCAAGAACAAAATCGGTCTCCCCCAATCTTCGCTCGCAAGCTCGCTGCCGGATTGGGCGGAAAGAGACCCCCTCCGATTTTGTTCTTGCTCACCCGGTCTCGCGGACGGGCAGGGGTTCATGCGCGGACTTTGCGCAGAACCCCTGAACGAAAGGTGAGATCATGAAGCTTTTTACCGAAGAACAAAAGTAGCGGTTGCTCGCGCAAGGACGGGAGAACGCCGGACGCGAGGACTTCAAGCCGGTGGTCAAGCTGTTTTGTCCATGGAGCGGCGCGACTTGGCTTTTGTCCGAACTCGATCCCGACGACACGGACATCGCTTTCGGCCTTTGCGACCTCGGCATGGGCTTCCCGGAGCTTGGCAACGTCCGTCTGTCGGAGCTTGCCGCCGTGCGCGGGCCGGTGGGCTTCGCATCGAGCGGGACCTCCACTTCCGCGCCAACAAGACCATCAGCCTCTACGCCGAAGAAGCGTCGCGCGAACAACGCATCATCGCCTGACCCACGGAGAAAATCATGAGCAACCGTACTCTAACAGCCGCCGCCAAGGCGAATATCGTGTTTGTGCCGCTCGACAAGCTGAAAAAGTCGCGTCAGCGGCATTGGTGGGTGATTCTCCGGATCGCCAGGCGCTTAGCAGGGAGCCCTGTTTTCGTCAAAATGTGAGACAATCCATGGGTAGCTCGATAAAAAATTCCCCCAAAAGCAGACATTCTTGAGCAAGCATCGTGCTTTGCACCGTGGCTTAGTTCGTGATCATCGGATCTAGAGCTCCCGGCGGGATTTCCACCAGCCATGCTCGGGGCCGCCTGTGAGCAAATCGGCGTCGACTTCATTCGCCCATTTTTCAAGCAGCTTGATTATGGTGCCGATTCACCCGAGATTGCGCCGCCCTGAGGCAATATTTTCAGTGGATGAGATCGGTCGAATCTCCACGAAGTAACAGCTGTGGCACCTGCTTAAAGGACCAACCAAGCGATCCCGAAAGGCGATCGAAGACCCAGACGAGATCAAAGCGGTTCTCCGGCCATAACGATGGAACGTCTTTTTCTGCTCCGACGATGCGGGCGGCGATCATTGGTAAAGCGTCGTGCGCCCAGCAGACCAGAACGTTTCCGCTGCACCGAAGGGCGGTCTCAACCATACGCTCCTCTTCCCCCTTGGGGAAACTCGTATTCACGACGGCTGCTGGCCCGAGCTTTTGCTGCAGCGGAGCGATAGTCAATTGCATTCGCCTGCTCCAGCTATGCGACGAAATTGCGCTTGCAAAAATGGCATTTGGAGTAGCCAGTTGTGCGGACCTGAACTTGGCCCCTTCCGGGGCAAATAAAGTCGCGAGCGCTCCCGCTCGCTGCCATCCTCGAACGGTGAGCCCGTATTTGGAATGCTCCCCATTCTCCAGCAGGCCGAACGGTATAACCTGTCCTAGGCCATCCGGAACGAGCGGCTTTTCGGCATGCCGAATAATCATTACCTTTTCAGCCATTGTACTGGTCCACTACATAGGCCTTATAAGAAAACGTAATGACTATTCAATCGTTGGCGGAGTTTCGACAAGTGCCCGAGGACCAAGCGGCTCTAAACAGGCGTTCTCGCGTCATCACAGCGGTGATGCTGGCGCGGCAAATCGCTCCATGCTGTACTCGGTGGGGTTTACCAAAGCCGATTTCGGAAAGCCTATCGTCGGTGTACCTCATGGTTGTTCGACAATGCCGCCTTGCAATGCGGGCATTCTGTCGCTGGCCGCATTCGCCTTCTTTTCGCTGATTGGGCCACATTCGGTCGCGCATTTGTCGTTGTCGCGTATTTCAACAAACCAACCTTCCGCTGGAACGAAAGCCAAAATCACTCGATGCCTATCGGCCTCGTAAGTGCGCATGACTTCCATGACTGGCCTCTGAATAAGCTTCGCGTTTTCTAGCAGCTGGTTTCGCATCACCTACAGAGCCGCAATTCAGCTAAGGGGCGTATTTTTTGTCCCAGACTAATCGCGGGGAAGGATGGTCCTCCGGCAATGCACGCACGCTGGGCCATTCGGCTTCGATCACTAATGGCGCGATTGCCTCCCAAGCCGCTTGTTTCGTGTCGGCCCGAACTCCGATAGGGCGTCCCTGGCTGTATGCCATTTCTAGGGTACCTTTCTTGATCTCGACCCAAAGGCAATAGTGGCCATCTTTCGCAGCGCGGATGAAGAATCGGCGTGTGGCATGGCGTAGCACCACTCCGGCAGCTTCCGTAGCGCTGAGATGCCGGCCGTATAACGTGCCGGTCAGCAGACCGCGAACGGTATAGGCGCTCATCGCATATCTCCATCTTTGCGGTATCAATAGCGCCGCAACATTGCCGACCAGACTTGCCGGCAAGACCTCGGAATTTGCTTGTGGGCGATGACAGGGCGATCCAATAGGCTTCCGCAAAGCGGCGCCAACACAAGACCAGCCGTGCTCTAAGGGGTTTCTGAGGTGCGGTGCACAGCACGGCAGGCTTTCTCCCTCGTTTGGGTAGAAGCCATCAGCCGTCCGGCTTACGCGAGCCTCATCGCGGATAGTCATCTTAACCCGCGAAATTTTCGTACGCAATTAAAGAAATTGCAGACAAAATTGGGACGTTTGTTGCCATCAGGGAGAGAGTTGTGGGTTGGCGAAGCAGCGCGGAGCCGGTAACTGCAGCACCGTGAGAAGCTGACGTTGGCATAAACGATGGACCAGAATGATGTTTCTGTCGGAAACTCCAAGGCATCATGATGGACGTCGGGTCGACCGCGATCGATTTGACGGAATCGAGCTACCCGATTTGTGATCCTCAACTTCGGTAGCAACCCGAACGGGCGATTGTATTCGACTTCATCGTCGAACGCACTTCGGTACCTGGAAGCAGGCATACCGCAACATTCGGCTCACCTACTGGGGCAAATCCTCAGTGCGTTGAATTGGCAAAAGCTGTAGTCACAAGTCTCTCTCCTTGCCGGTCTCGATGTGGTGAAGCGCAGGCTGTAGTCGCACATTAAAGAGCCTCCTTGGCCAACAGAGATAGCTAAACAGGGCGGTAGCCTTCGATGGCGGTAAGGAGCTCCTCTTCGATTGCCATGCAGCGCTCTCGAAGGACGCTGGCGCGTGCTGACGCCTCCACGTCTTCCGTGTGCGCTAGCGCATCAAGTCTATCAATGACGGCCACATACTCCTCACAAAGCGTCCCAAAACGAGGATCAGTCTCTCGCAACAGCCGGATCACGTCTTTGTTCTCAGGAAATCGGTCGAGGATTTGGCGCACCGGATCGGTCATGGTGGCCCCCTATGGTGATGTAGTGGTCGGCTTCCCGCGCCTTCGTGTGTTGGTCCTGCTTGCAGGGG